>NZ_UCNL01000010.1:0-105923 GCF_900473955.1 Synechococcus sp. GEYO | reverse complement strand
ATGTCGCTTGCTTTATGAAGCCGACGTGAAGAACCATTGAGACCTCGCTCAGGCGCGACCCGCCCAAAGCCAAAGCCCCTAAAGGATCGCTTAAGATTCTCAGGTTGTGTCTCAGGAGACGCCTGTGGTCCTCATTCGTTGGTTGATCGCAGGACAGCGTCTTGAGGAAACCGTTCCCACCAAGGCAGCGCGCCACAGGCGTCATGAACTGGAATCTCAGGGCGCAGTCGTTTACTGGAGTGAACGGCTGGTCGAAACTGGCTGAACACGCACACTGAATCAATCCATAACGCCGCGGCCATGCATCCGTCTTCAGCCCCCGCCGTTCGATCGCTGGCCATGGCTCTCACCGCCGTCATGACAGCGGCTCTGACCGGTGCCTGCCAGAAACGGGCTGACACTCAGCCATCAACAAACATCAGTCACGACGAGCAAATCAGCGAGCTGCAAAACCGTGTCGACCAGCTTGAACGACTGGTCAGCAAAAACATGCCTGGTAGTGATGACAGTGGAGAGCGTGTCCCACCCGGGCCGATCAAATCCATCACCTTCCGCAGCGGCACCGCCGACGATCGGCTGAGGATCTATTGGGAAAATGGCAAAGTCAGCAGCTTGCCCTG
Organism: Synechococcus sp. GEYO; assembly: GCF_900473955.1. Classification (NCBI taxonomy): domain Bacteria; kingdom Bacillati; phylum Cyanobacteriota; class Cyanophyceae; order Synechococcales; family Synechococcaceae; genus Synechococcus; species Synechococcus sp. GEYO. Next base: position 105,303 of record NZ_UCNL01000010.1, on the reverse strand, counting down.
CACGCTCGAACAGGGCACATGGGCCTGTGGATAAGCATCTTTAGGGAGTGAATTGGATCACCAGTCACAGCGAGACATGCTTTCTCAGTCCCGAGAAACACCATTCACGAACCATGGGCATCAGGCTGTGAGCGCAGACAGGACACCCATGAACCGACTGCTGACAGCCGCCACTGGGCTTGCGCTCTGCCTGGGAGGCATCGGTGCTGTGCAAGATGCACCCTCTTTGCCAGTCGCACAGCCGAAGGCAGCGAACCTCGCAAGGATGCGAGCGGAGTCTTTGAACGGTGGGCTCGCGTCCTACCGCGCCGCAGCATGCATGTATGAGACAGGGGCAAGCTCATGCCTGATCTCCAAATCGGATCAGGGTTTTCTGTTCGGTTTCCTCGGCGGCCCACCAGGCTGGCAGCAGCAATCTCCCCCGCGTCCCACTTTGGAAACGAGAGTGCTCGTCTCACAAGACGGAGAACGGATCCTGGCTGTTCCTTACAACGGTCCGATCCCCTGAATCCCCGGTCAACAGACCACAACGGATTAGTTGACAGACGCTGTTGCTTTGTCTCCGATAGAAAAGACTTAACTAAGGTCATGAACCTCTCTTCAGTAACCGCCCTGGCTGTGATCGCTGGGACAGGCGCTCTTACAGGCGCCCCAGTCATGGCACAGGCAGCAGTGCCAGCCTCCCAGGTGCGTGCCTTAAATCTGGCGCGCAACACAGCTGTGACCGAGAACGGTGGGCTCAGCGTCTACCGCCCCCAGCCCTGCATGTTCAAGACCAGCTCGGGCGGCGGAGATTGTCTTGTCGATGACTCTCCCAGCGGTTACACCTTCAGCTTCCTTGGTGGAGATCCGGGCTGGCCTGAAGACGGCAGCGATGCCACCACGGAAACCGAAATTCAGATTGCTCCAGACGGTCGCAGTGTCCTCAGCATCATTTACAACGGATCACCGCGCTGATTCCCTTTCAGCAAAAGAGCAAGTGCCTCTGTCCAGCTCTGGGACAGGGGCCATTCCTCACGGCTCGTGAGGCTGAGGGCAATGGCCTTTTCCGCGTAAGCCGCTTCATTGATGAAGACAGGGATAGATCCGTCCGGACCCTCATAGGCAATGGTTGTTCCCTGAGCCGAAACAAACAGCGGATCACCGCAGCGAAGGGGGATCCAATCGCGGTCCTGAAGCTGCGGGTGAATCAGTGCAGCCGCCTCACCTGAAGCATCTCGAGGCAGATCAAGGCTTTTGAGGTGACGGTGGAGCACCAGCTTCTTTGGGTAACAGGCTCGGCCTGAGACGACTTCCGCAATGGCCTCAAACACCGCCTGAAGCGCCAGCTGCGTCTGTTGAACGATGTCATGCCTGCGAACACTTTGAGGCACTGGCCCCACTTCAATCACAAGTCCGCAGGGCCAGCGCTCCACCATGAAACCCTGTTGCGCGACATCGGCTTCATGCAGATAGACCTGTAGCCCCAGAGATGACTGGACCAGCGCAGCTAAGGCCAGGTCAGCTGGCCTGCGGCCGTACACCACCAGGCAGTTACCCATCGCAGCTGTGGTGCTGTGCAGGTCAACCACCAGGTCACAGGGTGTTTGGCCCTCAGGCCCGAACTTGCGCTGCAGTTCCAGAGCTCTCAGCATTTCACGATCGCACTGCTCGGGGTTGGTCGCGCTTTGCTGCAGGAGATCGGGACGGAAGGAACGATTGAGATCGCGATCGCAATAACGACGACCTACGGCGCGGGCCTCCGGATTACCAATCACTGTTTGGACAACACATCCACACGCGTCAATCAGCTCCTTCTGAACAGCCCATTGCTCCAGAAGCCAGGGAGCATTGACTTCATTGCCGTGGGTACCAGCCACCACCAGCACTCGGGGGCTTGCCATCAGGTCGCTGCACTCATCCACAGCCTGAAGGACAATGCCGTGAAACGGAACCGTGATGTCGATTCCTCCACTGATCGTTCGCAGTGTGCGAAAGGGCTGGCAGTGGCAGTGGCAACGCCTGATGACAGGGCTAGGGCCCGCGGATGACCAGGGCAACTACCAAAGGCCAGACAGCGCTCCGATGCAAACGTCGGTCCCGGAGGCAGAGGATCTGAAGGAACGGGACCCAAACCGACGACCGCGGCTGCTGATCGGACGCAGCTGTCCGTGGGCACACCGCACCTGGCTGATGGTGAAGCTGCGAGGTCTTGAGAGCAGTCTCGAGGTGATCACCGCCAAGGCTGACCACGAGGAGGGACGATGGCGACTGGATCCCAGCTGGCTGGGCTGCACCACCCTGTTGGAGCTGTATCGCCGCTGCGGGGCGGAACCCAGTCTGCGAGCGACGGTGCCGGTGCTGGTTGATCCTGGCCGCAACGAACAACACCAGCCACGGCTTCTCGGCAACGACAGCACGCCACTCACCTCGGCTCTGAATCGCTGGCCTACAGCACCTGAAGCCCCCGACCTGGCTCCTGTCAGCCTGCAGGAACGGATTGAAAGCTGGCAGCAGCTTCTACAGCCAGCAGTGAACGACGGGGTTTACCGCTGCGGCTTTGCCCGGAACCAGTCGGCCTACGAACAGGCAAGTGCCGCCATGGCTGATGCTCTTGAGGAGCTTGAACGAAGTCTTAGCAAGGAGGGTCCATGGCTTTGCGGTACAACCCTGACACTTGCCGACGTCCGCCTGTTCCCAACCCTGATTCGCTGGGAGGCTGTCTACGCCCCCCTGTTCGGATGCAGCGCAAAACCCCTTTGGATGCTGCCTGAACTGTGGAAATGGCGACAACGGTTCATGGCTTTGCCTGGAGTGGACGCTACCTGCGACGCTGCAGCCTGGCGCCATGACTACTTCGGCGCCCTCTTTCCTCTGAATCCCGGCGGAATCGTTCCGCAAGGCCCGAAGCTGAGCACACTGGTGAACAGCACCATTCCCCAGCCATGACAACCGCCGATCCCCAGTTCGACGGAATGTATGGACCTTTCACCATCACGTCGACGGATAGAGAGGAGGTTCAGCGTTACAGGATCTGTCTGCTGGTCAGCGGCATCTCACTGAGCGCCGGGCTGCTGCAGTGGTGGCTGGTGGGGGGGCATTGGGCATGGCTTTGGCTTCTGCCTCTTGGCGTCAGCCTCGGGCTGGCCCTGCAGTGGATTCACATTTATCTGCGACCGCTGCATCAAGCGCTGCAGCTGTTTTGGCTGCTTGGCTGTCTGGGGTGGCTGGTGCTGATGCTTCAAACATCAGCCCATGAAGCCCTCAACACGCTGGCAATCCAACCCCGATGGCTCCTGGCCATTGGACCGATGTTTGCAGCTCTTACCGGGATCGGCTTCAAGGAATTCTTCTGCTTTCGTCGTCCGGAGGCCGTGGGCCTCACATTGCTCCTTCCTATAGCTCTTCTGGGACGGCTGCTGGGGCTGGTTGGCAACGGCGCCTGCGGGATGTTGGTGCTGGTCGCCGGGCTGCTGCTGGTCGTGCTCGCCGTGCGGAAATTCGGCATGGATGCAGCAGCTGATGTCGGAGACAAGAGCGTGTTTGCTTATCTAGACGCCCAGCGCGAGGGCGCAGGCTCGTGAGTCTGATCAGCCTGGTTGATGCTTCCAAAGATTTCGGCATCCGAACCCTGTTCGAGGACCTCACGCTGCATATCCGTGAAGGGGACAGGGTTGGATTGATCGGACCGAATGGAGCCGGTAAATCCACTCTTCTGCGGGTTCTGTCAGGAAAGGAACCACTTGGAGGCGGAGAGCGGCGCTGTTCCTCCCGTCTGAGAATTGAGCTGGTTGGTCAGGACAGCACGGTGGAGCCTGGGCTCACCGTGCTGGAACAGGTGCTGGCCGGCTGTGGAGAAAAGCGGGAGCTCCTGCTGCGCTTCAGCGCCGTCTCTGAGGCGGTGGCCCAGTCTCCTGACGACACAACGCTGATGCGAGAACTCGGTGCTCTGAGCGAACGCATGGACGAGGAGGGAGCCTGGGGGCTTGAGCAACAGTGCCAGGAAGTGCTGCAGCGCCTAGGAATCAGCGATCTACACCGCCCGGTGGAGGATTTATCCGGGGGCTATCGCAAGCGAGTGGGCCTGGCCTCGGCACTGGTTGCCGGCCCAGATGTGCTTCTCCTAGACGAACCGACAAACCATCTGGATGCAGCGGCTGTGGAATGGCTGCAGAGCTGGTTGGATCGGTACCCAGGAGCTGTGGTGCTCGTCACCCACGACCGTTATGTGCTCGACCGTGTGACACGCCGAATTGTGGAAGTGGAGAGGGGACAGGCCTCCAGCATTGATGGGAATTACAGCGCTTATCTGCGGCGCAAAGCTGACCAGGAGGTCTCAGAAGCCGCTGAAGCTGCCCGGTTCAAGAGCGTGATGCGACGGGAACTGGCCTGGCTGCGTCAGGGCCCCAAGGCGCGGAGCACCAAGCAGAAAGCTCGGATTCAGCGAATCGAGGAGATGCGGGCAGCACCCCCGAAAACCAATCGCAGCCAACTGGAGATGAGCAGCGTCAGCCGTCGAATCGGCAAGCTCGCGATCGAAGCTGAGCAATTGACGGTCACCGCAGATGGCCAGGCCGACGGCCCGGTCCTTCTGAAGGATTTCACCTACAGCTTCAGTCCCGAGGATCGGGTCGGCATCATCGGACCCAATGGCAGCGGCAAATCCACCCTGCTGGACCTGATCGCCGGACGGCGGCAAGCCACTGCTGGCAGTCTCCGCCTTGGGGAAACAGTGCATCTCGGCTATCTCGATCAACACACCGATGCACTCACAGAAGGGCGTGGACTCGAGCGCAAGGTGATCGAATTCGTCGAAGAGGCCGCATCTCGAATTGATTTAGGAGGAGAGCAACTGAGTGCCTCCCAGCTGTTGGAGCGATTTCTATTCCCGCCCGCTCAGCAGCACAGTCCGCTCAGCAAGTTGTCAGGAGGGGAGCGACGACGGCTGAGTCTGTGTCGAATGCTGATTCAGGCTCCCAACGTTTTGCTGCTGGATGAACCCACCAACGATCTCGATGTTCAAACGCTGAGCGTTCTGGAAGACCTGCTCGAAGACTTTCGCGGATGTGTGGTGGTGGTCTCTCACGACCGCTACTTTCTGGATCGAACCGTCGATCGTCTGTTCTGCTTCGAGCAAGGACGTCTGCAGCGTTTTGAAGGCAACTACAGCGCCTTTCTTGACCATCGCCGGAACCAAGAAAAGAGTGCCGCGGCTGAAGGCAACCGCAATCGCTCCAATGAGGAGCAAACCAGCAAAGAGCTGACTTCGAAGAGCCAGGGTCCACGTCGACGCAGTTTTAAGGAATCACGAGAACTGGAATCACTGGAACATGAACTACCTCTGATGGAGCAGCGCAAAGCAGACCTCGAGCAAGCCATCTCCAGCGGCCAGGGCGATCTCACCAGCCTGAGCCACGATTTGGCCAGCCTGCTGGAAGCGCTCGAAACCAGTGAAGAACGCTGGCTGGAACTCAGTGAACTGGTTCCCTGAGAGAACGGCGACGACGACGGGGATGCGTCAGTTCTCCGCCAGAGTCACCAACCAGACCCACCTTGGAGTTCATCAAGGGAACAGGACAACTCAATGGCGTGGAGGTGCGACCACTCCACGGCGCAGGTCTCACTGCCCGACCAGAGGCTTCCGCCAGTTTCATCACGGTGGGGCGGTAATCGTCCGCTGAGCGATGCAAGGCCATCTGGTCACCCATGCGACGCAGGTAAAGATCATGCGACCAAAAAATCTGGTTGTGCTCGAAGGCCTCGCAGGCGGCCTGTAGTGAGCTGAAGCGCTGACTCACCAGCCCGGAAGGAGCACATTGCTTCCACTCAAGAACCTCCTGAAAGCTCAGACCGCAACGCCATTGACGCTGTTCTGAGAGATAGCAGAAGTTCTCCGGACCATTAATCCAGAACATGCGGCCCTCTTCATCCATGAAGTGGCGCCCCTGTCGTTGCCTGATTCGCACCATGACCACGAACCCTTTCTTCTTTGCTGGTAGCCGAGGTCACCCGACCAGGTCATGAGTGTTGATACGGAAACGAGGTCTGATGTCTGGCAGCTGGCAGCACGGCGCAACGGCCGTATGGTGTGGGCGTCGAAATTGGTTGGGACACGCCAACGACTCCATGAAATCCATCGACGAACACATCAAGAAGGACCAGAGCGAGCTCGAAGCTGCCATGGCAGAGGGCAACGATGCCAAGGTTCGCCACTTCAGCGAAGAGCTTGAGTCCCTGCAGGACTACAAGAAGGAGCATCCCGGCGACAGCCACGATCCCACTCCCATTGAGCTCTATTGCGAAAACAACCCGGAAGCTGATGAGTGCCGCGTTTATGACGACTGAATCGTGAGCTGCACGATCAACTCAATAAAAAAGCGGGGATCATTTCCCGCTTTTTTATTGAGCAGCCACGATCAAGGGCCCGGCATGGTGAACCATGCCGCGTGGGTCACTGATCTTCGTTGAAATCGGCAGGGCTGCCTGTGAGGCTGCACACCACGGCTTCCTCTGGCTTCATGGCATGCACTCCGGCAATTGGACGACCGCGACGGCGCAGGGCCTCGATTTGCTGGGGCGTTTGACAGCGAGCGATCAACTGGCCCTGGTTGTCGAAACAGGTGAAGAAGGTCATCGGACGTTCTCTCATTGTTCCCGTTATCGCCATCCAACGCTGAACGCACAAGTCTTCGTTGGAGCCCGAACACGCTTCTCGACAAATGGATGAAGTCAATGGATGAAGCGAATGGCTCAGACGCCAAGTTCCATCCAGACCTGATTCAACAGATCTTTCAGTCCTTGACCCATCACAGCTGAAATCAACAGTGGCCTTCGGCCACTTTCTTGTTCCAGAACCTCCACTAATGCGTCGCGACCCGACTCATCCAGAAGCTCAAGCTTGTTCACGACGAGCAAGCGCTGACGATCCACTAGGCCATGGCCATAAGCCTCTAACTCCTTCTCCACCACCTTCAGATCACCCAGCGGATCATCCGCCCCTCCATCCACCACGTGAATCAGCAGGCGGGTGCGCTCGATGTGGCGAAGAAAATCATGCCCGAGTCCGGCACCCTGGGCGGCACCGGCAATCAGGCCAGGAATATCGGCAAAGACCGTGCCATCTCCGGTCGGACGGCGCACCACACCGAGATTGGGCACCAAGGTAGTGAAGGGGTAATCGGCGATCTTGGGACGGGCTGCAGACAAGACGCTGATCAACGTGCTTTTGCCGGCATTAGGCAAACCGATGATCCCGACCTCGGCCAGCAGCTTCAATTCAAGCTGGAGAGGCCACTCCTCTCCGTCGCGACCTTCAGTGCACTTTTCGGGCGCACGGTTGCGGTTGCTCAGATAGTGGGCATTTCCCAGACCGCCGCGGCCTCCGAACGCCACCATGAGTTGCTCTCCAGGCGCGGTCAGATCACCCATGAGGATGCCGGTGGTGAGATGTCGCACCTCCGTTCCGCAGGGAACATGAATGACCAGAGGCTGGCCAGACGCACCGGTACAGCGATTGGGGCCGCCCCGACGACCATCAGTACCGGCAAACAATCGCTTGTACTTGAAATCCAGCAGCGTCTGAAGATTCGAGTCAGCCTCGAGGACCACGTGGGATCCATGCCCCCCATCACCGCCTGAGGGACCACCGGCTGGAACGTACTTCTCACGACGGAAGGCCACGATGCCATCACCCCCACGGCCGCCACGGACGGTGATGCGCGCCTGGTCGATGAACTGCACGAAAAGCTTCGATCGGGACCAGTCACCAACCCTAGGATCGCAAGGCACGGGAGATTGAGCTTGGCCGGCGTTCGCTTCGAGGCGCTCAGCAAGAGCTATCCAGGTCGTGGTGGTGAGGGGCCCGTCGAGGTGATTCGTGACCTCTCACTGTCGATTGAAGATGGTGAATTTCTGGTTCTGGTCGGTCCTTCCGGCTGCGGTAAGAGCACCTTGCTCAGGCTGATGGCAGGCCTTGAGACACCCAGTGCGGGTGAAATCCTGGTGGGGCAGCAAGCTGTAACCAAGCTGAGGCCTGCTAAGCGCAATGTGGCGATGGTGTTCCAGAGCTATGCGCTGTATCCGCATCTCAGCGTTCGCGACAACCTCGGGTTCGGACTGCGTCGCAGCCGCCGCCGCCGTGCCATCGAGCAGCTCCATGACCAATTGCATCGCAGCACACGCGAGCTGCCGCGCCTGCTTCAAGTCCGATCTGAACGGGAAGCGAAGGTGGAGCATCGGGTGCTGGAGGTGGCCCGGGCTCTCGAATTGGATCAACTGCTGGATCGACGGCCCAAGGAGTTATCCGGTGGTCAGAAACAACGGGTGGCTCTCGGGCGAGCCATGGCGCGTCAGCCGGATGTCTTTCTGATGGACGAACCGCTGAGCAATCTCGATGCCAAGCTGCGCGGCAGCACCCGTACTCGCATCGTGGACCTCCAGCGTCAGCTGGGGACCACCACTCTCTACGTGACCCACGATCAGGTGGAGGCCATGACCATGGGTCACCGGATCGCCGTGCTCAATCAGGGTCGGCTTCAGCAACTGGGCACACCGATGGAGCTCTACCGCTGGCCATCAAACCTGTTTGTGGCTCAGTTCATCGGCAGCCCTCCCATGAATGTGCTGCCAGTCCAGGTGGGTCGCAGCCAGACACTCCACCTGGGCGAACGCCGGGTGAGTGTGGAGGGTCCCCTCAGTGCGGCATTGGCAGGTCTCGAGGGCCAACGGCTCCATGGCGGCATTCGTCCCGAAGATCTCAAGGTGGCACCTGCCACCAACCGAAACCTGCAGGCAGACGTCAGTCACAGTGAAGTGCTGGGCAACGAACAGCTGATCACTTGCAGGCTGCTCGATGGGGAACACTTGGTGCAGGTCAGGGCAGATCCGGGTCTCAGAGCAATACCAGGCAGTCGTATTCATCTCGATGCTGATCCCCATGGGTGGCGCCTATTTGACGACCAGGGGGACGCCATTCCCATGCCGACACCCCCATCAGAACGAGACGACACACCGGTGCTTCCCAATCTGACCTGAAGCGAAGCCCTCTTCAGTGCACCCAGATGACACTGCATCCAGCGCCACCATCACCCTGCTCAGCATCCAGCACACGCTCCACGTAGTCCAGTGAAGCCAACCAGTCACGCAAGCCACGTTTGAGGCGACCGGTGCCGATGCCATGGATCACCCAAACAGGGCCATTTGCCCCTCGCAGAACGTCGTCAACAGCAGCCTCAGCTTCATGCACACGCATGCCACGCACATCAATTGTGTTGCGTGAGGTCCGCACCTCAGCAGCGCCACTGCCTCGGCGCGCCTTGATCTGAACCACTGGTGCTGGAGGTTCAGGTTTGCGGCCATCAAGACTCTCCACAGCTGAAAGCTCAACGGTGCTTCGCATCACCCCACAGCGCACATTCAGCTGCAAGCCATCGTCGGAAACAGCCAGCACCTCAGCAGCTTTGCCGAGTGCCAGAACACGGATGCGATCACCCACCTGAGGGCGCCAACCCAGATGCTGCCGTCGCTCTTGCTCAGGTCGATGACGGTCCTCGAGCTTGCGCAGACGCTGACCAGCTTTCCGTGCCGTTTCACCATCGGCCTGATCGTCACGGAGACGACGGATGAGCTGCCGTACTTCCTTCTGCCCTGAGCGAATCGAGGTCTCGAGGCGCTGCCTGCCCCGTTCCTGCCGTTCAGCGGAATGTTGTTTCTGTGTCTCCCAACGCTTCAGCAGTTCTTCATGCAGAAGTTCAGTTCGGGCCAACAAGGCAGCTGCATCCTCGGCAGCAGCCTGCTGACGCTGACGTTGTTCCTCTAGTCCACGGATCACAGTGTTGGCTTCCCCATCCCCGCGTGGTGAGAGAAGGCTGCGAGCTTGATCAATCACCCCTGCATCTAGACCGAGCCGCGTGGCGATGGCGAGAGCATTACTTCGACCAGGAATTCCCCAGAGCAAGTGGTACGTCGGAGAGAGGCTTTCACTATCGAAAGCAACCGAAGCATTCTCAAAACGGGGATCGTTGTACTTGAGAGCCTTGAGCTCACCAAAATGGGTCGTGGCCACGGTGAGCCTGGCACGATCTGCCAGCTCACGTAACAAAGCCGTGGCCAGAGCACTGCCTTCGCTGGGATCAGTCCCAGCTCCCACTTCATCAAGCAGCACCAAAGCAGGAGCTGGACTCGAGCCGATCGACTCCAGAATGCTACTGATGCGCTTGATATGGCCACTAAAGGTGGACAAACTCTGCTGCAGTGATTGCTCATCGCCGATATCAGCGAGAACCTGGGCACACCAAGGCAGGGTTGGGCTGCCAGTGCAGGGGAGCCAGAGCCCTGCACGTGCCATCAGTGCAGCAAGCCCAAGACTTTTGAGCGTGACGGTCTTGCCACCGGTGTTAGGGCCCGTGATCGCAACCACCCTCAGAGAAGCCGAGACATCAACGCTGACGGGAACGACCGATGGCCCCTGCTCTTTGCGCTCCTGCCACACCAGCAGAGGATGACGCAAATTCTGCAGTGTGAACGGAGCATCACTTGCGGCCTCGAGCCGAGGGGGAACAGCACCTAGCCATTGCCCGTAACGACCTCGTGCCAGAGCCACATCTAGCTCCAACAGCACCGCCATCAGTGCGAGCAAACCATCGACCTGCTCAGAAACAGCAGCACTGAGTTCAGCGAGAACACGCTGCTCCTCCTCACGGATCCTGCCGTCGAGATCCGCCAACCGATTCCCCAGATCGACAACCGACTTGGGCTCGACGAACACTGTGCTGCCCGAGGCAGAACTGTCATGAACCATGCCTGGACACTGGCCACCAGCTCCAGCTTTCACAGCGAGCACAGGTCGTCCATGCCGCTGAGCGATCACCGTGTCATGAAGATGTGCTGCCCAGCGGCGGATCACATCCTGCAACTTGTCGCGCCTGCGTGACCGCAGCTCTTGCCATTGCCGACGGAGTCCCTCCAGCGAGGCACTGGCGCGATCGGCGACGCGACCTCCTTCTTCAATGGCGAACTTCAGGCGTTGTTCCAGCTCCGGCAAGGTGGCCACATCCGAGAGCAGAGCAGTGCACACCGGCCTGAGATCAGGGTCATCGATCTGTCGGCGCAGACGACGCGCTGCAGCCAGGGTGTCGGCAACTGCGAGCAGCTCCTCACCGGAGGCAACACCTCCCTTGCTGCAACGCAGCAGAATCCGATCAAGATCAGCCACCCCTTGGAAGCTGAGGCCTCCATCTAAAAGGCCATCCAGGCTTGCCATCTCCTGCGTTTTCGCCTGAAGGATGAGGCTTTCAGGAAGAGATTCCGGCAGTAAACCTTGGCAGCAGTGACGTCGCCCCTGGAGCGTGCTGGTGAAGGTAGAGAGATGCTGGCAGAGGCGCGGCCACTCGAGCAGCTCCAGTGTTTCTTCAAGGGCGGACATCAATCGGGCTGAGCGACTCCAGGTTGATTGGTGGGGATTCCCCCTGGAGGCTCATAGAGCATCTCCAACCAGTTGCCTTCGGGATCGCGTAGGTAAAAGGATGCCGTGCCGTCGCGATGGTCATGAACACCACCCACCGCGACACCTGAAGCCTTCAAGCGGTCATGAACGACATCCACTTCTGCACGATCGCGGAAATGGAAGGCGAAATGGGGACCTGCAGCCTTGTATTTAGGGCCCAGCAAAGCCAGACCATCGCGGGAATCACCAGCTTCGAGGTAGCACCAGTCGTTGGCCTCCCAAACCATGCGCATGCCTAGGCCGGTGTAAAAACTCACAGCTCGTTCCATGTCGCTGACGCGGATGGCGACATGACCAAGGCGCTGCACGGCAGACATGAACGATCTCATTCAGCCCACATATTCTGTAGGTCGCAGACCCCGGAGCGGTGGCCTGACTGTGAATTCAATCCAGGAACGGATCGAAAGCCCTCAGAAACGAACGAGTGCTCAGGCGAACCACACCAGAGACTGCCAATCTCAGCTCCTGGTCAACAAGATCATCCCTGCTTTAACCATTCAGCGGCATCGCAAGCGTGATAAGTGAGGATCAGATCAGCTCCAGCCCTTTTAAAGCTGAGCAGCGTCTCGAGAACCACGGATCGCTCATCAATCCATCCCTTCTCGGCCGCTGCCTTGACCATCGAATATTCACCACTGACGTTGTAGGCAGCGATGGGCAGCTCCGACTCCAAACGGAGTCGATGAATGATGTCGAGGTAAGCAAGACCTGGCTTCACCATCATGATGTCGGCCCCTTCCTGTTCATCGAGTTGGGCCTCTGTGATGGCTTCCCTGGCATTGGCAGGATCCATCTGATAAGTGTCCTTGTTTTTAGGAATCGGCTTGCTACCCGTCGCGCGCGGGGCTGAATCCAGTGCTTCGCGAAAGGGGCCGTAATAAGCGGATGAATATTTAGCCGTGTAGCTGATCACACCGACATGCTCAAAGCCTTCATCGTCAAGGGCTTCGCGGATGGCACCGACTCGACCATCCATCATGTCGCTGGGCCCGATGAGATCAGCACCTGCACGGGCCTGCATCACAGCCTGTTTGCAAAGCTGCTCAATGGTTTCATCGTTGAGCACAACGCCTTGCTCACTCACGATGCCGTCATGGCCATCACAGGAGTAAGGATCCAGGGCGACATCCGTCATGATCGCCATCTCAGGGATCTCCTGTTTCAGCTGGCGGATTGCACGAGGGATCAGACCATTTTCGTTAAAGCACTCAGCCCCGTCCTCAGTTTTAAGTCCTTCAGCCACCTTGGGGAAAAGCACCACGCAACGGATGCCCAGATCCCAGGCACGTTTCACCTCACCAGTGAGTTGATCAAGGCTCCAGCGACTGGAGCCCGGCATGGCGCCAATCGGCTCCACTCCAGCACCTTCATGCACAAACAACGGATAAATGAAGTCTGCTGGGGAGAGAGTGTTTTCACGGACCATGGCTCGCAACGCCGGCGAGCGGCGCAGGCGACGCGGGCGGTAGGTGAGGTCCATCAGCAGCCTTGATCGGTGCAGGAGATCGTAAGCGTCAACAGCCGTCAGGGTCTCAAAGACGAGCGCTCTGTAGCCAGTCGCTACGGGGATCGTCGGTTCGGGCTTCTCTGAGCTGCTCCAGCAGATTGCGCTGCTGATCCGACCATTGGCTGGGCCACTGCACGCTGAGATTGAGGAGCAGATCACCACGACCGGCTTTCAAGGGCCAACCTTTCCCTTTCAGACGCAGGCTCCTGCCAGGCGATGTACCGACGGGAATCGAAACCTCAGCCTCACCGTCAGGTGTCATGACCTTCACCAGGCCACCTAGAGCAAGCTCATCAATGGAGACGGGCAGGTCCGCACGTAGCTGATCACCATCGAGACGCCAGACCGGGTGCGCCTGCACCTCGAGATTGAGATAGAGATCTCCGCGGCGTCCGGTTCCCGGCTGCAAATTCCCCTTGCCTTTGAGCCGAAGCCTGGATCCTGTTTTGACCCCGGCAGGGATCCTGACTTGAACCCTCTCATCATTCACAGAGAGAGTTCGCTCAGCACCGCGGAAAGCCTCGGCGAAGGTCACTTTCACACTGGCTTCAGCATCGAGATTCAAGGGAGTCCTCGAAGCCCCTCGGGGGAAACCACCACCGCCGGCGAATCCGCCTGGAGCGCCTCCAAAGCCTGCATTACCAGGGCCGCCGAAACGACCCAGCAGGTCATTGATGAAATCGTCGAAGTTGCCGTAGCGGCCAAAATCAACATCAAACCCTCCGGCACCCGCTCCAGCACCAGGAGCTCCGGCCTGATTCCAGTACTGACCAAACTGTTCATATCTGCGGCGCTTATCCGGATCGGAAAGCACCTCATAGGCTTCGCTCACCTCCTTGAATTTGGCCTCAGCATTGGCATCGCCGGGATTCACATCGGGGTGATATTGACGCGCCAACTTGCGAAAAGCCCGCTTGATCGCATCGGCATCAGCACTGCGCTCTACCCCGAGCACCTTGAAGTAATCGCGGTATCCACTGCCGGCCATGGTGATCGCTGCGCTCCAAGAGCTCCGATTGGTCTCAGTGTCCCAGTTCCGTCCGGGGTTCGGCACCGATGAAGGAGGCCGGATGCCCGTACGTCGGAACGCACGTACATTTCGCAAATGCTCAAAGTTCTTCTGCTTGGCGCACTCAGCAGCCTCAACATCGCCTTCATTGGCAGTGGCACAGCCAAAGCAGGTCCCGATCCCGGCGCTCTGGCTGACTTTCTGAGCCGAACCAAGGTCATTTATTACGGTTCCTGGCGCTGCCCAGCATGTCAGTACCAAACACGACTATTTGGCGATGCGGCAATCCGTCTTCCCTACGTGGAATGCGGGAAACCCGAGGAACTACCAATCCAAGCGGCTGCCTGCAAACAAGAGGAAATCCGGGCTTATCCCACCTGGATCCTGCCCAACGGTGAGCGGCGGGAAGGTGTGCAATCCCTGGAGGGCCTAAGGATCTGGTCTGGAATGCCCCGGACCCCCTAACACGATGACCGCGAGCAGGCGTTCCCTGATCAACGGCTTTCAATGGCGACACTGGCGGGGAGATCTCACAGGTGGTGTCACTGCTGCAGTCGTGGCACTGCCACTGGCCCTGGCATTCGGCAATGCAGCGCTAGGCCCAGGAGGGGCGATTTACGGTCTCTACGGAGCGATCATCACAGGCTTTTTTGCGGCACTGTTTGGCGGAACACCGGCCCAAGTGAGCGGACCTACAGGCCCGATGAGTGTCACGGTGGCAGGTGTGGTCAGCAGTCTCGCGGCAGTCGGAGCAAGCCGGGAGCTCAGCCAGGGAGACATGCTTGCCATGGTGATGGCCGCAGTCGTTCTTGGAGGATTACTGCAGATCCTGATGGGGGTGCTTCGCCTCGGGCGATACATCACTCTGGTTCCCTATTCCGTGGTCTCCGGGTTCATGTCGGGGATCGGCGTGATCATTCTGTGCCTCCAGATTGGCCCTCTGTTGGGGATCAGCAGCCAGGGAGGAGTGGTGTCCTCGCTGCAAATGGTGAGCAGCAATTTCACGCCCAACCCCGCAGCAGTGGCGGTCGGCATCGCGACACTGGTTGTGGTGTTCGCCGCACCAAGACGGGTGACCAAAGTGATCCCCTCACCATTGTTGGGGCTTCTGCTGATCACGCCACTCGCACTGTGGCTATTTCCAGAAGACCTACCACGCATCGGTTCGATCCCTGAAGGAGGACTGAGGTTCAGCGCTCCAAACTGGAGCAACCACCTCCCGCTCTTACTCAAAGCGGGTTTGGTGCTTGCTGTGCTCGGAGCGATTGACTCGTTACTCACATCGCTAGTGGCTGACAACATCAGCCAAACCCGCCATCGATCAGACCGGGAACTGGTGGGTCAAGGCATTGCCAACGGCATCTCAGGACTGTTCAGCGGGCTCCCAGGTGCAGGGGCAACGATGAGAACTGTGATCAACATCCGATCAGGCGGACGAACACCGCTGTCAGGCATGACGCACTCCGTGATGCTGCTTGTCTTGTTGCTAGGAGCCGGCCCTCTTGCCGAAAGCATCCCAACAGCACTGCTGGCGGGAATCCTGATCAAGGTCGGGCTGGACATCATCGACTGGGGCTTCCTGCTTCGAGCTCACAGGCTGTCGTACAAAACGGCACTGGTGATGTGGGGAGTCCTCTTGATGACGGTGTTCTGGGATCTCATCGGGGCCGTTCTTGTAGGAATGTTCGTGGCCAATTTGCTAACGATTGAATCGCTGACGAATCATCAGCTCGGCAACATGAACACCGGAACGGGGCATCTGACGACGCAAGAGCAGGGTTTAATGAAACGCTGTGGTGATGATCTAATTCTGTTCCGAATGCAAGGCCCGCTAAGTTTCGGTGCAGCGAAGGGAATTAGTGAACGAATGATGCTTGTAAGGCAATACAAAGTGCTACTTCTCGACATCACAGATGTGCCACATCTAGGCGTCACAGCAAGCCTTGCCATCGAGAGAATGGTTAAAGAGGCTGAACGACAGCAGCGCAGAGTCCTGGTGACGGGGGCAAGCGGGAAAGTCAAACAAAGGCTGGCGCAATTTGGAATCAAACATCTAATCGACGAAAGGCTTGAAGCATTAGATCAAGCAGTGCACTGGATCAACAAGACAAACAACTGACTCCAGGAATAAGACGAAATACCCTTAGAAAACAAGGCAAGTCATTAAGAGGCAAAGAGAAAATTTATCAATAAATCAATGAACAGCGAAGCAAGTCTGAAGCGGAATGCAAACAGCAACATATCACAAGTGAACAGAAGACTGAATAAAAATCATCAGCACAATAATGGCCATCCAGGCCACAAGCTAAACCCATGACAATCGATACATAGTCAAGTAAAAGCAAAAGCGGCGATAAGACCAGCGAAGGATAAAGTTACGCCAGAAAGAAAGTTAGTCATGGCATTGACGGGAAAGCAAGCCCTGGAAGCGTTTATTGACTACATCGAATCTGATTCACTGAATCGCAAGAAATGGCTGCAGCGCGTCAGAGAGGCTGGATTCGATCAGGCATTGTCGGAATACCGTGAAATGACATCGCCAAAAGGGATGCCGTTGCAGATGTGACGAGAGTCGCGCTAAAAACAGCAAGTTCAACACAAAATGTCACAAGCTTGTAGCAAAATTACAGGCAAGCGTGTCACATAGAACTAAGAAGCGCGTCAAAAGCGGGAACAACCTTGGCCTGAAGCAAGGATGATGATTCAGTTATCCAATTCCTATGGCTTTCACGATTTTCTTTGCAACATCAACGGGCAAAACGGAAGATATTGCCGATCGCCTGAAGGAACTTCTGGGGACTGATGCCAAAGATGTAGACAGCGTCAGCGGTGTCGACGAATTGGCTTCTGCAGAAGCTCTCGTCTGCTGCATTCCAACCTGGAATACAGGTGCCGATGAAGCACGTTCAGGTACAGCCTGGGACGACCTGATTACTGAAATTCCTGGTCAAGATTTTGCTGGTAAGCCCGTTGCGATTCTCGGACTGGGCGACTCCTCAGGTTACGGCGACTATTTCTGTGACGCCATGGAAGAGCTGTATAGCGCATTCCAAAAATCTGGCGCAAAAATGATCGGTCAAGTATCTCCTGAAGGTTATACCTTTGATGAGTCAAAGAGTGTGATCGACGGTAAGTTCTGTGGACTGCCTATCGACGAAGACAACGAGTCTGAACTCACCGACCAACGCCTCTCTTCCTGGGTCGCACAAATCAATTCAGAAGCCTGATCATCGATCAGAGAATAAATTAAAAGCGCCCTAGGGCGCTTTTTTTATTGCTTATTAGCGGTGTACCCAATCAACTCTGATTTCTTTACGCTGGTTTAGGAATTTATCGATCGACATTGCCGCAATGCAACCATCCGAGCAAGCAACAACGGCCTGCTTGAAAGGGGTATTGCGAATATCGCCAATCGCCCAAACACCATCCATTCCCGTCATCATGTCATCGTTGACTTGAACACCACCTTCTTCGGTCAAAGGAATCTGACCATGCAAATAATCGGTAATTGGTAAACTGCCAGACGAGTAAACAAAAACACCATTCACGTCCAATTGAGTATCTTCGTCCTTACCTGATTCTTGGAGCTTAACTGCAGTTACCCCAGAATCGTCACCATCCACAGAAGTCAACCGTGTTCGCTTCCAGTGCTTCACGTTTGGCGCAGATTGAAGCTGAGAGAGGCCGGTGCAATTTGTATTTGGCTTACTATTCGTGATCCAATGAACAGTTGAAGCAAATTTGGTTAAAACAAGAGCCTCATCAATAGCCTCCTGATTCGATCCATAAACTGCAACTTGTTGATTTTTATAAAATGCACCATCACACGTGGCGCAGTAACTGACACCTCGACCAAGAAACTGATCTTCACCGGGAAGTGTTGATGTTCGTCCCATTGCTCCAGTTGCTAGAACAAGAGTCTTCCCTTTAAAGGTTCCTTCAGGGGTATAAACAGTTTTTTCAGAGCCAGATAAGTCAATTCCATAGACTTGAACCTGCTGATAATCCGCACCGTAACTAATTGCCTGATCTCTCATTGTTTTGAGCAAATCAGCACCAGAAGTATCTGCTGGAACGCCAGGATAATTTGCAATTTTGTGGGTAATTGCAAGGGCACCAACGGCTGGATTTTTATCTAAAATATAAGTCTTCAATGAAGAGCGCGCTGTGTAGAGGGCACAGGCGCAGCCAGCTGGACCACCGCCAACAATGATGACATCAGCTTCAAAAATATCCGACATAATTAACTCCGAGCGAGAGAAGTAAAGTCATTGGAACTAAGCTCACGGTCAATCCATGGACCAGGAACCATTTGAATGAATGCTGTAATCAATTGGGCTACATGTTGAGATTGGTCAAACTGAAAGAAATGGCGACCTTTTTCCATGCAAACAAATCGATCTCCAGATTTTAGCGATTTAGACCATCGGTCGCGTGAATTAGTGTCAACAACAAAATCGCTTTCACCATTCAAAATAAAAGTTGGAACCTCTTTAGGTGTATTTAAATCTGGAATATGCTGTTGATTAACAATAGAACCTTGAGTAAATTCATTGTCTAAACATTTTGCCAAAAGGCAAGGAAGCACCTCAACTGCACGAGGATTTTGATGGGAGAAGAGCAAAGACGACAAATGTCTCAAAATGGCTTGCCTTGAAGATGGCAATTGACTCCGCATGTCCAAGTAGTGAGAGGACCAGTGGTTGACTGAGAGGGTATCAACAGAAAGCAGTGTAAGAGATTTTACCAGGTCAGGGTACTTTTCTGCGAAAAGACAAGCAACCGTGCCACTAATACCGTGGCCAACAAGGTGCATCGGCTCAGGAGAAGCCACAAGGGTCTGACGAAGCAGGTCATGCACCGTGGCCACAGAGCACGACTCATCAAGATCATGCTGAAAAGACCATCGCTGTACCGCAAACGATCGACTTAGTAATTGAGCAACACGTTTATTGAGACAATGCAAGGTCGGTTGCAGATCAATCCAAAGGACCTTGTCTTGAGGCATATGTTGCACCATTTCATTTAGTTTGAAAGAGTGCGGCACTGGCATCGAAGCACAGCTAACAAGCCGTCGTATAAAATGGAGTCACGCTACGTAGACAAGGCGACTATGTCGCAGGACTAGCAACAGAGATTGATCCTTGTGAA
Source organism: Synechococcus sp. GEYO (assembly GCF_900473955.1). Taxonomy (NCBI): domain Bacteria; kingdom Bacillati; phylum Cyanobacteriota; class Cyanophyceae; order Synechococcales; family Synechococcaceae; genus Synechococcus; species Synechococcus sp. GEYO. Next base: position 86,154 of record NZ_UCNL01000010.1, on the reverse strand, counting down.
ATCCTCTGCTTGAGGTGCTTGATGAGCTTCTGATCGATCTTATCGGCCGACTGCTCAAGACAAATCAGAGACTGATAAGCGCTGTCAGAGATAAAACCAGCACATGTTGTCTCAAGATATAAATCAACCACCTTGGAATGAGTGGCGAGCAATGCAGATTGACTATTGGACATGAGAGCAACACACAATCCTTAAGCAAACCTAAATGCATAGAGGCAGGCTTAGGAGTATCAAATGAATCATGCGGAGGGGTCTTATCAAGCAGTTCGCCAATTAGCCAAAAAAAGATGACACCAGAGGCACCGAACGCAGGTGAACGGATCGAAACATCCTGAGGCTCTGTCTGCGCAAGGTTCAAGCAAGCATCAAAAGGACTCTAGTTGTACATCTGAGGTGTACAACACCTATTGCGACAACACACAATGATTCAAGAAAACAAGTATCAAGGGTCAGGAAAAAACAGACAAAAAAAAGCCCCTTAAACAGGGGCTTTTGAAGTGAACTGACCGAAATAAGGAATCAGTTGATTTTTGCCTTATCCATGGATTCAAAAGCATTTACAACGCTCTTGAAGTTGAAACCCATGCCCCTGAGAGCATGCCAGAGATGTCCCTGAAGGAAGAAGAAAGCAAGATAGAAGTGTGTATTCGCCAACCACGCACGAGCCGTGTGGGCATCTCCCGGAAGAGTAGACGTGTCGGTGAAATAAGGGGAGAAAGCGAAATTCAGTTTCAAGGGAGCGCCATACAATTCGACGGGATAAATCGTTGTATTTTGAGCACACCAGATCGCTGTCACAAAACCCATCAGTGCGATGCCCGCCAGTGAGTAAGAAAGGATCGACTCACCGTTGTAAATCAGGACTTTTTTGAAAGGACCGAAAGGGGAACTGATGATATGCCAAACGCCACCAATTGTGAGAATGAACGCAAGAACAGCATGACCACCCATCACATCTTCCAAACTACTGATCGTCAGGAAGTTGGTCTGATAGCCCCAAACCATGCCCAGATCAATATTGGGCTCAACAGTACGAACTGCTCCAAGCGAAGCATCGTAAATGCCGTGGACTCGAGCCCATTCAACGAAGGCGATGACACCCAAACCAAGGAAAATCAGGTGATGACCGAGGATAAAAGTGAGTTTCTTGGGATCATCCCAGCTGAAATCGAACTTTTTAGCGCGCCCAGTTGCTTCGGAAAGATCCTTAGGAGCACGAAGAGTATGCCAAATACCAGCAGCACCCAGAACTGCGGAGGAAACAAGGTGCGTAGCAGCAACGACAATCAGGGGCTGTGAGTCGACGATGACTCCACCATCCCCAACACCGAGCCCCAAACCAGCCAAGTGAGGAATCAAAATCAAACCCTGCTCACCCATCGGCAGGGAGCCGTCGTATCGAGCGAGTTCAAAAAGAGTGAATGCTCCGGCCCAGAACATGATGAGACCGGCATGTGCAGCATGCGCAGCGATGAAAGAGCCGGAGCGCTTCGCTACTCCAGAATTTCCCGCCCACCAGTCATATGTGACTGATGAATTTCCATACGATTGCATTGGGAAAATGAAAGGCAATCACAACCTAATAACCGATCAATTTGCTCTAATCGTCCGTTAACAATAGTTTTCAAGCTAAAAATTTATGAGACAGGCCTCAAACCCTTTTTTAACCCAAGCTCGTAGCGTATGACAGCCGCGCCAACGGAACGTCACAAAAAAAAGAGAAAGCTTGTGAAAAGTAAATATTGCTAGGTGGAATGACTTAAGTGTTGTAGGAACGAGAGACGCCATACCTTAAGAGCAGCAAAACATGACCTAGAGCAAGGACTATGAAACGATCATGAATCCAGAAAAATACTTTCAGCAGTCACAAATTAAGTAGAATTTAAAAAGCTTCAATGAAAATATGAAGCAAAAATAAATGCGAACTAAATCTGAATGATGGCCATTGGAGCCCAAGCAGCAAAGACCAGTAGTGGCAAAATGCACACGCCAAGTTGAAATAAATGAGACAACCAAACTTATGAAATATTAAAAACTAGATTAAAAAACAGCAACAACTTTGCAAGCAAGCAGCTAGGTAAAAATACAAGATTCAAAATCTACCATGGAAACAATCATTGTTGACACAGAAAGATCGATTAAAAGCCGATAATCGAACATCTGATAATCCAAGAATGTCAGTGGGTTCATCGAATCAAATATCTCGACGACTAGGGCCAAGTGGGGGTTGGCGAAGTAAACGCGTAAGAATTGCTATGGCACTAAGGCAACAGGGATGGTCTTACAAAACAATCTCAGAACATCTATTTGTGTCACCAAAATCAATCATGCGCGATATTAAGTGCTTTGTCATTAATCCACAAAACCTACCTAGACCGTAAAAGCTCTAATCTATGCATCAAAAACTAAGAAGAGTTGGAATTGATTGATCAACAATCAAAACCATGAAGCCAAACATCTTGAAGGAAGTCAAGAACGGATTGAGGAGTTGTCAGCCCGACAACTCCTTAATCCAGATGCCGGTGCCCACCTGCATCATACTCAAAACAGCCATAAAGACTGATAGAGCAGCGATTATCCAAGTCGCAATCTAATTGTGGACGAGAAGCAAGCGAAGATCTCAACATTTTTAACAGAGCTGAGAATCATCAAGTTCAAGCGAAGGAGTTAGATGCTACAAAAACTAAAAATAAGTCAGCAAAGGCACCGATCGATCGAGTTTCAGCCACTGGCAAAACTCACTAAGTGTCATGCGGGCAAAAACTAACAGCAAAAAAACAGCATATTGAACAATGGTCGACGACAAGTCAGTCATCACTCCCAGATTATGTCGATGCATCACTACAAAACAAATTAGATAGTCGAAAAGCATATGCAAGAAGCAGGCTAGAAGATAGAATATCGACAAATTATGGAACTAGATCCTTCAAAAAGGACATTTAGAAAACACAATGCTCCTCTCTATTCGAGTGAAGCATTGTGCGCAAAATCTAGGATTAGCTGTATGCCTTAGCAATCAGAGGACCAGCCTGATCATCAGTCAGAACAGGAGTCACTTCCCAGTCAAGATATTCTGCCCATTCAGCAGCATGTTCATAACATGCATCAGCATTATCCGCCTCGACTAAGATCCAACCTTCGACAGAACCTGGGCCATGAAAGCGCTTCCAAGATTGACAGGCTGGGAAAGGCGCTCCTGTTGATAAAAACTTCTTGGCTGCAATCTCATGATATCCAGTCTTAAAAGACCAATGCATCAAAAAAGTCATAAGAAAAAAAATTGACCTGGACAGGATCGCACAAAATGGACAAAAAAGATAGTTGTGAACGGATCTGAATTGTCACTATCAATATAATCCACGCAAGTAACGAGGACATAAAAGCCAATGAATCAATCGGGATCACTCAAACAATGACAACACAAACAAGCCAACCCCAAAAGCGAGGAATAGACCAAGCGCAACAAACACGTTATTGATGCAACCCGATCACTCTAGGTAAAAACACTTATCTAGCGCGAGGCACTAAGCCAAGGTTTGATACCTGCAAGTTCACCATATGCAGACATTTGCAATCAAGAAACAGCAGAGGAGCTTGGCTATAGGCAAAAAAATCAGAAAACCAAGAATTTAAGGTTCAATAATGGAAGACCATCCAGCGGTCTGACCTTATGTAAACAAACAGAGATAGGTTTGATTAACAAAGATCGATCTTCAGGATTAGCCTTCGATACTACGTTCGAGAGGTAGAATATCCTCATCAGAAGAATCCTTAGATATTGTTGGAACTGGTATTGCGACTTTAGCTTTTGCTTTTTTAATCGTAAATGGAGGAACAGCAAATGATGGAATTGGCACACGCACAGAGAATTGACTGGTTCCTACTGGCACATTATTAATAGAACCTATCCTAGGACGATTAGGCAGCACTTCTTCGCCAGAAGCATCATAGATAAACGCAAAAACATCAACATCCTTGATCAAACTTTTAGCAGTGCTTTTAATCTCACCATCCAATATATAGCACCCTGAACGATAGCCTTTTGGCTGTTTAGAGGCAGGATCAGCAGTATCACATTTCGCGAGATCAAGCTGGCTTAATTCAAGGTCGAGCGACTCGACAGAAGGAACAACTGTGAAAAAAGACAAGCAAAAGATGAAAACAATTGACAGAATAGTGTTTTTCATAAAAATCATAATAAATGCAATCTCTTGTGCACAATGCTGCATGTCAGGGAAAATAGCAAACGCAAATTAGCAAAGTCATGTATCGATTGAATCACTGAGATCGCGCTACGACAAGAAAAGCAGCACGCAAAATTTAATCAATTGATTAAAATCAATCAAGTGCAATCATTACTTTTGCATGCATAGATCTAGCATCATCAGAGTGTTCATAACAAACTGTCAAACTCCGACTGAATCATTGAACAAAAATAACGTAGGCAATCTCGCAAGAAGGTAAATTCTAGATGTCAACAAAACAAGTATTCAAAGAGAGGTTCGATTATTGTTTTGAATAGAAGCCACGCCGCTCAACACATCTCTTGAATCGCTTGGATTCATATAGCCAAAACTTTTCTTTATCAAGAACAAAGCCCTCGGCCAAGGCAATCGCAACGACATGATCTTCATTATTCGCCTGAGCGATTTTTTGCTGAAGAGTCGCATCATCCTTGAGCCTAGAAAGGAAAGCACAAAGATCTTGTTCTGACTGCTGACACTGCTGAAATCTCCCCATATAAAAGGGCACTGTCTCGCAAGAGTTCATAAACAGATCGAAAGGAATCTCAAGATACAAGCAATTGACACGCCAATTACAAACGAATAACTATCTTAAATTAAGATAGTTACATCAACTGTTTAGCTTTATTGAATAAGTTAAATTTAAAACTCAGTGAAAGCGGTAGCAACAGACGCAACCAAGAGCAAGCTATTTTTAAGCTTTAGGCAAAGACAAGACCGAAAGACTTAGGTCTCACAAACGAAACAATGAGCAAATTTCAGCGTATATCTTCATTTAACAAGATTAATAGTCCATCGACGACCACCCATTCGATCGTCTTCAGAATAACAATTAGCTAGTAAAACTCCACTAGCACTACGGACTATACATTCAAGACCATCTTTAGTTGTGACAAAGCTAGAAGCATTGGGGCAGACAAGATGATTGGAGCCACTACTCATAGCTTTAACAATATGCGTCCAAATAAGATCAATATTTTCGTCAGTAGGGATAGCAAAATGCATAAAGGCATTTATAAACTGAGTTTATGATAGACAAACTAACGACTCACGCAATGTACTGATGGTCACAGCAGGTGGGGCTTATGGACGATCCTGCACTGAAATCATCGTTTAAGACTTAGTTAATACAAACAAGTCAATTAAATTCTGCGAAATGACTGCTTTAATGTCATGACACTATTTATTTTTTAACCCGCGAGGCAATATCCATATAATCAAAACCCTCTAAATCATCAATGTCCTGTGGTGCAAAGCCCTGTGGTTGAACAGTTTTGGCCATACTCAAGAACTCATTGATGTAACCGCGTCGGAGGGTACGCGCAGGAATGCGCTTTGGAGAAAGGTCGCTAATGGTTCAAAGCTCAATTGCAGTCATTATAGAACTTCATGAATTCATACGAAGAAGGCTTTTCCGTGCATCGGACTTGGAGCAAAAACTGGAGCACAACAAAGTCCACGACGACAGCGGGCTCAAGAGCTGAGTTCAAAATCAAGACGCTCTAACAGCTGATCGTCACGCCAATAAAGTCTTAAATCACCGCAAGAGCGAGGTCAACTAGTAATAATTTTAGACGCAAAGACATACAATAAAATCATGATTAGCTTGTTAGACAACATCACTAAGGGCATATCGCAAAAACATAAAGACAGAAATCGGATTCAACGTCATCCAAATTTCATAAAACGTCAGGCGATCTGATGACACAAAACACTGGGATTCATAACGCCGATTAAATTTATCGTGACGAATCGATTGATCTCGTCGCTGCTCAAGTTGCCTTTGCTGATTCGCAAATTCTTCCTGAGCAGCAACGGCCTGATCAATGACTAAGAACCAGCTTTCACCACCTTTCAGAGCTTTAGAGAGCCACTGAAACAAACTGCTGATCAAAGATAGTAATTTTTGCATCTAACCAAAAAGACATCTGATCATAAGACCCGTTCTTCGCTCTCCTTAGTGCTCAGCAACACATGGGTGGTGAATTGACCGTTGCTATTTATGACTTCGGTTCGAAAGTCATCGGGTGAACACGCGGATCATGCTGATCTACGCTGGCATTTTTATTGCAGGCTTTCTATTCGTCTCAACAGGACTGGCTTACGACACGTTCTGAGCAATGGTCAAAAACAGAATTTGGTGCTGATAGCAATCCATGCAATGTGTCGTCAAATAGTGACGACTATTCTATATAATTTATGAATTTCGAGATGATAACTCATCCAATAGCAACGCTACTAATAACAAGTGGCTACTATTTAGAAAGAAAATGCTAATAGCAACGAACAGGAATCAACACGTGGATCGTTCAAAGCAACATAACTACCCAAAAACTGTCTATGACAATGCCTGGGAAGATCTAAGTGTGATGTACGAAAGCTGGAAAACAGTCCACGGAGTCGATCGACAGTTCTGCATCGATATGATCCGCAAATTTGCCAACTATCTTGAACATGAGAAATACTAGAATCAACGCAAATACAAAATGTCAATTATCAATAAAATGAAGGTTTTGTCATCAATTTGACAACATTTAAGTACAAGCTCAATCACAAGAGTAGAGAACTCAAATGATCAGAGAGTTCCTCAAGTTTAAATTAAGGCTGACAAACAGACACCGTAAAGAAAGCCACTGCAAAGCAGACCAAAAGCCCAGCTGGCTCTTTTCCCCCAGGCGGGATAACGATCAAACGTTGCGCGTAGAGGCGAAAGATCACTCATCTCAAACTGAGCTTTAAAGCGAGCCATATAAAGCGGTGCAATACTCAAAATCACCATTCCAAATGACAGAACAAGCGACCACACGTAAGGCGCCACTTCAGCGTGAGGGGAAAACTGAGCTAAGAATATTGATTAAAAAGTTTAAATTGATGTATTCCAATCCACCATACTAATGAGCATCGTTCGTTAAAATAAGTTGATGTATTGGCGCCTATGCAGTAATACTGAGGCTGATGCTGGTCAAAGCGAGAACGTCTATTGCCTCATGACGCATCATTGAGTATTGGTTGATCAACACAAGTCACCAAAATCGGGAATGCTCCCGTATTGAGCCTTAGAGATCATCACATGAAATGTTCAGGCTGTGTGAGGCCACAATGAATTGCATTCAAGCCACGGACTCACTAGCTTGATCAAAAAGATGTCCAGCGCGTGCTCATCAACCCAAACGAACTTCCGCTTAAGCAAGCTGCTGATCGATGCCAAGCACTGTTAAGCAGAAAAAAGTTTTGGTTTGTAGTAAGAACAGATTAACACTGACCGCTTTATGTCTTTGCACGCCTATTCTAAAATCACTGATTGGTGGGGGAACCACTGAAGAGGAAGGACTAAACTTACAGCTAAAATTCAACCCTGAACTTTTGATTACAAGTGAAGATCTTGAGAAGGGATATGGTATTCGTCTTGTAGAAAGAGTCAAAACACACAATCCCAAAATTACTGCCCTGATTTTTCTAGGGCGAGAAACAACTGATGTTGTCCATGAAGCGATGGATGCTGGAGCAGATGGAGTTATGTTCATATCATCGGTGGGATCAGGGCATGGAGACTTCATTAATGCACTGACCACGACAAACAATGGTGGTGTCTATTATCCGAAATCAGTTCGTGCAGCCGCTACAGCAACGATCAAACAACCTCCTGAGCTCATCGATCCATTGTCTGAGCGCGAGCGTGAGGTTCTGCACTGCATTATCCAAGGAATGAAAAATTCTGAAATCGCAGAATCGTTATTCTTGTCTTCAGAAACAGTCAAAAGTCATGTCAGTACTACAATCCAGAAGCTGAGAGTTAGAGATCGAACCCAAGCTGCTGTTTTTGCTCTCACTCATGGTTTGCTCGAAGTCGATATTTAAGTTCTGATCAAGCTGATATAACTCAGTAAGCGCAACGACTCTCTTGAGGGCATGAATCAATCTTGAACAGTCTTGCGATGACGTCTGCCATTCGAGCAACCAAGCCACTCGCAACAGACGGATTGAACTCTTAGAGTATTTGTACTTAGTTCAACTCTATGACGAGTTCAAATCTGCTTGTTCTATTCGTCAGCTTTTCGACAGCCTGCCTCGTTCTGAGCATTTACAAAATCAACCAGACAGCTCAGTGAGTTGTCGCAAATGATTCTCTGGACAAAGTTCTGGCTGTGAAAGCCAGGCTTGTCTCAAAACCAACCCTCATAGGTCACTCCAAAAGATCAAGCGAGGTCGCCAAGCGCGATCACCAGACCGACGATCAATCCCACAGAGGCCTTTACACTTCGCAGCGGCTTGCGTAAACTTCTGTAAATTTCTTGACCACTATGTTTGGAATAACTGATCTTCTGGTTCTTGTAGTGAGCTTTGGGGCAGCCTGCTTCACGCTCAGTCTCTACAAAAGCGCTAAAGCAACTTCCTGAGAATTCAAAGCAATCTGCGTAGTAAAGAACTACTGCTGTAACTCTTTACCAAGACTAATGATAGCTATGGCAAAGATAATCAAAGGACTATCTCAAAATACCTGCCAAACAATAAAATACGGTTTGCAAATGGGCCTCAGCCGACCTCACCGTCAATATCACAAATCAAAAAATTATAGTTTTACTGACCTCGCAAACATATAAATCCAATACTTACAACAGATTCTTAAAATAAATCAAGAACAAACCAAAGATACATAACTTGCATCATCAAGCAGCTAGGGAGGTGTGACTCTCCTAAACCAGCAAAAACCACTGTTTCGCTAAAGATCTAATCAGCAAGCCAACGCGTGATTACCGTCTCTTCATAAATATGGTCAGAAGCCTCAACGATTGGCTTGGTCTGCGGATTCATGAAAATGTCATACAGAATATTTTCCGGCCCTTGAAATATGACGGTTGCCCTTTTTGGGTTTTCCTGAGAAACACCGAGATAGAAAATCTTGACACCCGTTTCTGAGAACATGACCTGCTGCTCAGGTGCTTCCATATAGGCTTTGTATTCTTGGAAGGTATTGCTGAGCTCAAAATCGAGAACAGTGGTTTCGATCATTTCTAATTAGACCAAAAGTTGATTCAGCCAAGGATATGCAGTGAGAGCTTTGATGGCATCGAACGAGCCAGATCAGCAATCATCGCGTCGTCCAAGAAGGCTGCACTCGCCAACGCTATCAAGTGGAAGTAGCTCTGGAACAAATCCCAGCAAGCTTCTGCGTATGAAGCAGAGGCTGACCAAAGTTGAATGCCCTGCGATTTAACTATTGAGCAACCAGGTTGCTGCGGCATGAGGAGAAATTGTTATCCCACCTTGACTGTTCCCGAGGCAACTCTAGAACTCTGGAAGAGGCACGATTCGAATGGAAATCCACACTGCCCATGCCGAACAAATTGGTGAATTTATCCATGAGGGAGTTCACAAGCCATTTCGCGCATTAGCATGTCAAATTGGCCCCAGCTGCAGACTTGCAAATCAAACAGCACCAATCCAAAAAGAGTAAGGCCGAGCGACACAAAACGCTGGCATGTCATTATCGAGTCATCAGTCAAATCTGAGATTTCGCAGTGGCGAAAGAAAGAGTCTCAAGTCAGAAAGAAGTGTCAACTGGTGTGGTGATCTCAATTCAGATGCACCCATAAGCTCTGTAGCAAATTTCAAGTAAGGTCACAAAAACTAAGAGCATTTCAGCCTTAATTTTGCTTTTGATACACGGAAATGCATTCATTTTTATTGAACAAACCAAACTAATTTCAAGCTAAAGAGGCAGGATTGGGAACAATGAAGTCAGCAATACCTGGATCATTAAATTTTGGCAAAAATCACCGAGGTCTTCCTCTTAAGCGCTGCACCAGGCGATTCCCCTCATCGAGCAAGCTGGCGTTGGTTGGTCGAGAAACCAAAAAAAGGACACCTCTCGATCTTTTTGGATTCGTTACAAACTGCCACCTCAACCGTTCGAAGATCAAAACCTTATTGAGAAGCTTCAGATACGAGGGCAACAGCAGGGAAAGGCGATGATCGAACGGCACTCGGCATCGATTGATGGCATCTAAGTTCTTCCATGTTCACCATGAGTTTCGGGCCGGGAAAGCCCAGCAATGGTGGGAGACAGCTCAGAAAGCCATGGCTCCAGGAGGAGGCTGGGATGAGGCAGTCGCGAATAATTTGAAGGATGGTTTCTATAACCATTGCTTCTGCCCGGTTGGTCCAGAAGGACCTGCGTTCTGCATCTGGGAAGTGCGTGAGGACATCACTGCGCAGCAGTTCCAGGATTTCATCGACGGTCCAAACGGTGTGAACTTTGGACTTGGAGCATGGATGAATATCTGCAAAGAGATCAACGTCGAACTGGCTGGGAATCCCCCTTATCCGCGCAAGTTCTGAGCACCATCAGGACACTGGCCTGGATCTGTTCGATCTAGGCCTTCACAAGGCTTCTTGGTCGATCAGACATCCGATCTCTTCTGCTCGCTCTGAGCTGCGAAGACGAAACGTGAGCTCAGGCTCTAACGAACCGAATCAAAGGTGATTCCCATCACTCTGGTAAGCACGAGATAGCCGCCCCAAGCGATCACGTTCAGACCGATCGCCAAGAACCAGACCGTTTTGGTTGTTTTGCTGGTGTCCTCATCCATGAGTCATTGGCTCGTCATCCCATGAGCACAACACCATGCTCAACATCACGACTCAGGCTGCAGCCTGCTCTGTTGTGTTGCGAAGAACTTTCTCTTGTAGTTGCTGAACAGCGCAAAGGGCCTCATGGGCAGGCCACCCATGCTTGTTCATCAGCTCCTCCACCAGATAGTCGGGAGAGTTGGAGATTCGAGCGTTGAGATCAGCCACAGCCCTGTCGTCACGGGCTAGTGCATCGAGTCGGAGTGATCGAAGTTTTTGAAGACTTGGCTGATTCATCCACACACTCTGCCTGTTGGTGGTTCCTGACCACCATCAAATGACTGTGGAACACAGCTCAAGTGGCCGCTCCATGGTCTGATGACTGGTTGCCCCCCACCCCGCCATAGTCTGGTCTCGCAGCAACCCAGTGGGCATTTGCCGTTGGATTGGAGTTGATGCAGCTTGTTGATGCTTATGTTGCAAACCGCTGACTTGAGCATTTTTGCTACCTGGTCTGGCGCCGCGGGTTGTTTATGTTTCGCGAGTTCTCAGATCTAAAGGCCCCCTTTCGACAGCATTAAGCCCTGAGCTTGAAGCAGTCGGGAACGCCAATCAATGACTGACCTGACACTCAGCATTCCCGCTGCATTGCGCGATGCGCAGCTGCAGCGTCTGGAAGCGGCTCTAGCTTCAAAAGCTGCGGCCAAGACCAACACCGTCAAGACAAGGGCAAACCTGCACGCGACTGATCGTTAACTGTCGCTCTAAACCCCAGATCTGAAAGGCATATTGGGTTCATCCAGCGCTTGCTGGTGACCTCAATAGTTTTGCTGTGGAAACACTGCTCTCAATCCTGCTAGGTATGGCACTTGCCTGGGTTCTGGCCAGGGTCATCGTCTTGGTAAGTGACCAAAGCAGGCGCTCTTGGCGGTCCTTTGAAGACTGAACTGTGCATATCTTGATGCGAGGGAGTGCTACCAGCCTGCTTTTCAGCCCTCAGCAGGGCGATTCATTTTGTAGATACTCATTACAAGGCAGGCGCAAGAAAAGCTGACGAATAGAACAAGAAGGTTCTCGCTTGTCATGAAGGAGCAGTGAGTACAAATACTCTCTCGGAAAAATATTGAGGCCGCAAGGCGGTGCATCATCCGCAACCTGGCCTGGCATCTCTTTCACCGGTCTAACTTCTGCATGGTTCCCAAGGCTTCGATGGCGCTGTGGCGAAGTATGCATCTGTGGCACTGAGGAATCGGTGTTTGTGGTCAATAATGTGCAGCATTTATTGGATGAGGCATGCGAAGGGCATTGCTTGCACTATTGGTTCTGACTGGCCTACCTGGACAGGCTGCGGGACCCATTCGCCTGCAGGTGATTCCCTATCAAGTGAGAAGCAAGGAGATACGGGTCCAGCCATTCTTGGTTTCTCCACCTCCGGTGATCCTTGAAGAGGCCAAAACCAAGAAGCGCAAGCCAACTAGTACTAAGGCTCGGGCTCGGACCTGGGAGGACGATGCTTGGTGGCTGGAGCAATAGTCATCACCCAGATCACGCATCCCCCAAATAGGTCTTGCCTTGTGTATTTGAGCGGGTACAACCTGCTTGTTGCTGGCCATAAAAAACGCCCCCTTAAGGAGCGTTCCGAGCCAGATAATCCCCATCACCCGGCCCACCACAACTAGTGGTGATGGCCAAATAGTACATGCCATCTACTACCGATGGTGTACGTCTGCACTTTCTCAAGGATCCAGAGAATTTCCTTAAAAGTGCGCTCTGCAGGTGCCTGAACACTGGATGTGGTGGCGTGTCGAGCTATGTTTCGGGACCCCATCACCCGGCCTGTCATTGCGACAGGTTTTTTTTTGGCAAAACGCCATGGGTGGTGTGGTCACTAGCTCTAGTGACTGGGCAGAGTCACCATGCAGGCTGGCAACGCTTCCAGCAACCTGTTTTCAGCATTGTTTCCCAGGCTGCGATGGCGTTGTGGACTTGGATGAGGGACCATCCACACAATTGCAATCAAGTAAATGACTAAGAACCCCCTCAAGGCAATGGTTGGTGCAGATCGCGATGCCTACTTCTGGATCAAAAAGAAATTGGGTCTAGGTGAGTACCAAATGGGGGCGCTTGTCTGGTTTTCAGGCCTAATTATCGGAATCCTGCTTGGAGCTTGGATCGGCTGAAGCAGCATTGCCGCAAGCGAGCGCAACCAACCAACGCCCGGCATCATGAGTGGACTGACGTCAGCCCAAAGCTTCGCCACCTTTGATTGGATTAATGACTTCTGCTGTTGCCATCGACCCGCTGCCGGAGAACTAACTAAAGGTGCGCGATAGACGCCATAGTTATTACCGGATGCTGCGAAGCTGAGCTCTTGAGTTAATATAATGTGAAATTTTATTCATAGAGCATGATTCCGAAGATAATACATCAAACCTGGAAAACAAGTCGGCCACCAATTAAAACTCTTTTTTGCATTGAATCCTGGAAGAACCTAAACCCAGGCTTTGATTATATTCTTTGGTCAGACGAGGATATTCAAACTTTTGTAGATCGATACTACCCGGAATACTTGGGTCGAATCGAGAATTTTCAACTAGGAATTATAAAAGCTGATTTTTTCAGGCTTCTTGCTTTGTATCACTTTGGCGGAATTTATGTTGACATTGACTTTGAATGCCTTGTCCCATTTGAGAAATGGAATTGCATTAAAAATGACAGGATAAATGCCGCTTTTGAGCCTTTTTCGCATGGGTTTATACATCCCTCATTTAAGCAAAAACTATGCAATGCTTTTTTTGCTTCTCCTCCAAGAATGCATGCATACAAGCATCTTATTGATGCTGGTAATTCCGTAAATGACAAGAAGCCTCTCGAGGTCAAGAGAAGCTATGGCCCAATGGCTTGGTCTAAGCTGCTAACTGAAAAAAGCTGGAGAAAAGAAATTAATATTATTCCAAGACGTTTAATCTATCCAATACCTGATCTAACCAATCCAAGGGTGATGGTCAATGCGAAGTCAATAGAATTAATTATGCGTCAAATTAAAAATCGGGACTTTGATTCGGTTGCAGTTCACTACTGGGATCACAGCTCTTGCGAAGCGCCTTCTATCCTAGATGCAATTGATACGAATGATTTGAGCTTAATCATAGACGTGAGAAGTCGGCAGCAAAAAACCTTTGCAGACTACAGCTATAAATCAAAAAAAATGAAAAAAGTTGGTCTCAAGGCTCGTCTAAAAGTTTTGCTTAAATTGCTTCAGTATCGACTGAATCTATATCAGTAAAGCAAATTACTACGCTCTACCTTGTATTGGTGCTGGCAGAATTGAACCGACCGAATGGCAAGGTGATGCAGCTCATGCAACCAACCTTTTTCTCGGATACATCGCGATTTCACTGACGACTTATGTCTGCGGGACAAAGATGTCCAAAAGAAGCTGAAGTCTCATCAAGGCAGGATGTGCTTCACCAGATCAGCGTTGGCCGAGCGGATTACGCCTGAATCCACATCGGCGATCTGGGACAGGTTGTGGGTCTTTGGATCAAGGGCAGCGCCGTCGCAGTGGATCACCTCTCCCATCCACCAATCTTTGTCTGGTTTTCAGGTCTAATCATCGGGATCCTGCTTGGAGTTTGGATCGGCTGAACCAGCATTGCGATGCCGGGCATTACCTAGCTGCGATTTCAGTAGTCAACACCTGGGAGGGCAACGCTTCCAACCGCCTGACTTCTACATCGTTTCCCATGCTTCGATGGAGTTGTGCCTGAGCATCCGTCTGATGACTGGTTGACCACCACCCCGTAGCGGTCTGGTCTCGACGATGACCCACCGAGAATGAGCAATCGGTCACTTCGAGTAGCCCCTGATCAAACAGAGTTTGTAAGCCGAGAACTGAGCCCGGTTTGGTGGCCAATCTTCCCCGTACTGGATAGAGGCTATGCCTCTGTTGATGTTGTCGTCTCCCCAGCCGCCTCCAGCTTTCTGTGCGATGGGGCAGAGAAGTTTCAGGGCCTGTTGACGGGCTTCCAAATCAGGAATCGACTCTTGGGAAGGACCGGGAGAAGGTTCAGCGCTGACGTGACAGCTGGCGGCGAGAGCCAGAAGGACTGCTGCGAAAACCTTCATTGCCGTGGAGGTGTCTGATGGGTCGATTGTCAGTCAGCCGACACCGTTCTTCGGTGCATGGCGATCAACAAGTGGGCGGTCCTTATTTGGCATGCCCCTGAACTATTTCACATGTTTGACGCTTGACCTGTTTCGTACTTTCCGCTGGGTTGGCACATCAAAATAATGAACCAGATGCCACCAATGAAGGGGACAAAGCTAATAAAAATCCACGTCCATTTTTTGCCTATATCACGGAGGCGACGAACTCCAATCGAGAGATTGGGGAAAACACTTGCCAATGCATAAATAATGAATAGAGAAGAAACGATATCTACCGAGATATTGCCAGCAGGAATCCCCGTCAGCACATAAACCCCTAATATGGCAATCAAGTTAACGAGATAGAACCACCAATACTCGGCTCTTGTTGCTTTACCGCCGTAGGTAAAGGACTTTTTCCAAGCCGTGGTGAATGCTTCTACAGGTCCCATGAAAAACGATGCTGTGTCCTAATGACCTTTTATAGAAGTCATCAATAGGTTCAGCCACGAATCGTTTTATTCGACATTTGGCATCTAGACCCTCCAGACCTCAGGCTCTTCTCTGCCCCTTTGCTGATTGATCAGCGCCGCCAGCCATAGCGACCAAGGTTGCTGCTGTTCACCCCGAGCCCCAGCAGCGCATCCAACTGACGACACGCCCCAACAGTGACTGACGGCTGCTTGTGTTTGACGCCTTCGCCGGCAGCAGACATCAGCTCACGAACAAAATCAACCGTAAATTCAATCACTCTCTGCCTATAAGCAGAACGCAAACAATGCCGCAGCTCGCGCCTGTAGCCCTCCTGGGTCTCCGCGGAGCCAGTGCGACTGCATTGCGCGAGGAAACGCTTGAGGAGGAGACGGTCTCCCCAGATGACGGCGCCGGCCTGCGCGGCATCAAACAGACGGCTGACATAAGCCAACGCCTCGGCCTTATCCATACCTGCAAAGACAGGCGGGATGCTGGCATCACTTTTGGCATCACCGCTATTTTCCGGGAATGGCGTAATCCCGACTTCGCTTGCGGCGGAATGGTGGTGAGGGCCTTCCAGCCCTCGTGAGTCAATTGGGTGATAAGGCTGACTTCACCCCATCTCCCTTAAGGGTCAGGCAGCAACAGGGGCTGCTTGACGGGAGAAACGAACGATGTTGTTCGCAGTTACGGGTTTGCTCTTACCGAGCAGGCTTCAGTCACCCTCCTTATGCCCCGTCGAAACCATTGCAGCCCCGAGAAGGGGGAATGGAGCTGAGCGGAATCGAACCGCTGTCCGAAACACTGGTGTGGATCACCTAGTCCGGTCGAGACCGGACGTTGTCATTCTGACAGCAGTGGTGAAGCGGAGCAGGGAGTCTTGGGGAGTGGGTACCGACATGCGCCGCAGTTGATTCATGGCGTCGCCGTGTTGCCCCAAGGTCTCGAGGAGATCGGCAGCCAGGAATTGCAGACACTCGGTGCCAAAGAGGTCACACCATTACGTCGTGCCGCAGCATTTCAAGCCGACATGGCCTGTTTCTACAGGCTTCACCTGCAATGCCGGCTGCCCTTCAGGTTGTTGCGGGAGATGGCACGCTTCCGCTGCGACGGTCGCGATTCGCTTTACGACGGAGTTCAGCAGGCCCTCGACTGGGAACGCTGGCTGCATCCGTCGATGAGCTTTCGGGTGGATGTGACCGGAACTGCTCCCGGGCTAAACCACAGCCACTTCACAGCGCTCCAAGTGAAAAATGCCTTGATTGATCGCCAGCGTGATCTGTGGGGGGAGCGGTCGTCGATCGATCTGGACGAACCCGATCTCTGCCTGCATGTTCACCTGCATCGTGGTGATGCGAGCTTGAGCCTGGATGGCAGCGGCGGCAGCCTGCACCGCAGGGGATACCGAGCCGCCGTGGGGGTGGCTCCACTGAAAGAGAACCTTGCCGCAGGGCTGATCAGACTGACTGGCTGGGACGGAAGCACCCCACTCACCGATCCCTGCTGCGGTTCAGGAACGCTGCTGATTGAAGCTGCCGCGATGGCACTGCAGCGATTCCCTGCTCTGCATCGCAACTTCCTCCTGGAGTCATGGGCGGATTTCGATCCAGATCAGTGGCAGGCAGAACAACACAGAGCCCAGAAACGGCAGCAGCCCGTCAACAATCCACCACGAATCCTGGGCTATGAGCAGGACTCAAAGATTGCCCAACAGGCACGCGACAACATCAGCGCAGCGGGTCTGGAGGACGTGATCGAAATCGTTGAAGCCGATTTCAGGGATGCACCGGCTCCGGAGGCAGACCACGGCGTGGTGGTCTGCAATCCGCCCTATGGGGTGCGACTGGGCCACACCACTGAGCTCCAAGAGCTCTACAGAGAGCTCGGAGCAGTGTTGAAAAAAGATTACGGCGGCTGGGATCTGTGGCTGCTCAGCGGCAATCGAGAATTAACCGCAGCTCTGCGCCTCAAGGCAAAGCGCAGAATCCCCGTGAACAACGGTGGATTGGATTGCCGCTGGCTGCACTACGAGCTGAACAGGCGCTCATCGGATCCAGTCCTTCAGGGGAATTGAACACAGACGATTCATTATTTACCGAGAACAGCCCTCGTAGTTCGCATCAGACCTTCCAGTGTCTGAGGTAGATACGGCCCTTTGGCGAGCTGACCGCCAATCCGCAGGCTGAATCCGGCTACCACCACATTGAGGATCGCCATCGCCAACAGCGCTTGGATCAACGACCAACCCCAGGATTCCTGCATCCACACCAGTAGGGCGGCTTCAACAGCCACAAGGGCGAGCAGCATCAGCGTGCCCCCCATGGCAAGAAACACACCGCCACTGATCAGGCGCCGTTTCTCGCGATCCACCTCCTGCAAAGCAATACGGACATGCAGATCCATCACTGAGCCTGCGAGTGCTGTGACCCGGGCGGCAGCGCCAAGTCCTCTGGAGCGCGATTGCTCGGAACGGGGCAGTTCACTCATGAGGATCTCCGTCCACCGGTCAGTAGGGCACCCACCAGAATCCCTACACCAGCAGCAACCGCCAGTGACATCATGGGTCTGTCGCGCACCGGTTTCTCAAGCTTCGGCCTGAGAGTGCGGTTGAGCTCATCGAGCAGATGCTCAAGCTGCTCCTCCAACGGATCAAGGTTGTCAGCGAGGTTGCGGGTGCGATCTCCGGCCTGATGGAGCAACTCCTCAAGCTGAACAGTGACAAGGCTCGCTGCCCGGTCGCTCTGGGCAGAAATCAGATGAACCACCTCATCGAAACTGCCGCGGGTGGCTTCAAGTGCTTGATGGGTGACTTCAGGCCAGAGCTTTTGGATCTCTGGCAAGAGACTCTCAAAGCGATCCCGAAAGCGGTAGGCCAGATCCTGTGTGTCCGCAGGCGCATCGGCTGATGAGGGTGCTGAATCCATGGCGATCCTGACGGCCTACCGCAGGGTAGGGGTGGTAACTCTGAGATGACACCCATTGGCATTGGTGGGCCATCAGTTGCGCTACGCCCTGTTGGAGCATTTAGGGGCCCCGGATGACCCGGGCGGCTGCCACCTCGATCTGTTGCTCGAGGACGGAGACAGCTGCCGCAGCTGGCGCTTAGAGGCAATTCCGCAATTGGACGGTCCTGCGGTGCAAGCCACAGCGTTGCCCCCGCACCGACTGGTATGGCTCGATCGGGAGGCAGCTTCCGTATCCGGCAACAGGGGTTGGGCACGTCGCGTCGTGGCAGGCGCAATGCGAAGCGCCTTGCCCGCTGATCCCAATCAACCCATCCATGTGGAGCTGGAAGGAATGGCTGTGATTGGCCTGAGCGAACCGGTTGTTCTGGAAATCACAGCAGAGCGATGCCGCATGCGCACGCCATAAGACAGCTGCACTGCAAAGAGCACTTGAGCTTTTTCAAGGCTCCGCTAATTTCAGATGGCTGACAGCCGTTGCCCCTGTTGGTCCACATCAATCAGGTCGGGCTGACACAGTTCAAGTCCTTCGGGGGAGCGATGAGCATCCCCCTGGAACCCGGTTTCACGGTGGTGACCGGGCCGAACGGATCTGGCAAGAGCAACATCCTCGATGGAGTGCTGTTCTGTCTTGGCCTGGCCAACAGCAAAGGGATGCGTGCCGATCGCCTGCCAGATCTGGTGAATAGCAATGTGCTGAAGGCCGGCAAATCAGCAGAAACGACAGTGAGTGTTCGTTTCGACCTCTCTGAATGGCAGCCTGACGCCGCCGAGGAAGGACTGGAACCTCCTGAGGAGGGTCCTTGGATCCGTTCAGATCAGACGGAGTGGACCGTCACGCGCAAGTTGCGGGTGATGCCAGGAGGCTCCTACAGCAGTAGCTACAGCGCGGATGGGGTCCCGTGCAACCTCCAGCAATTGCAAACCCAGCTGCGCCGACTGCGCATCGACCCTGAGGGCAGCAATGTGGTGATGCAGGGGGACGTGACCCGCATCGTTTCGATGAGCAACCGCGATCGGCGTGGCCTGATCGATGAGCTGGCCGGTGTGGCGCTGTTCGACACCCGCATTGAACAGACCCGGCGCAAGCTCGATGAGGTGCAGGAGCGCCAGGAGCGTTGCCGCATCGTTGAGCAGGAACTGCTGACGGCCCGACAGCGGCTTGAAAAAGACTGCGCCAAAGCCAGGGCTTATCAGGAACTCAAGGACCAGCTCCAGCAGGGCCGCAGGCAGGAGCTGGTGTTGGCCTTCGAAGCGGCTCAGACTGAGCGCCGACGCCTTCAGCAGCGACAAGAACAGCTCAGCGCCAAGGAGGAGAGCGATGCCCGCTCGATCGAGCAACGCGATCTCAGCCTTCAGGATGCGGCGGGACGACTGCAGACCCTTCAGGAGAGCGTCAAAGCCCTCGGCGAAGACCAGCTGCTGAGTGTGCAGGCAGAACTGGCAGGGCTGGATCCACAGAGCCGCGAACTGGAACGGCAGGCAAGCCAGCATCAGCAGGAGGGAGAACGCCTGCAGGGACTACGCCATCAGCTGCAAGCTCGCCGCGGCCAGCTGCAGGCTGAAACGGAAGACCTACGCCTCAACACCAACAACGGATTACTGGAGAAAGCCGAGCAGGACTGCAGAGATGCCGAAGCAGCCGTGGAGCTCTCCCGGCGGCGGCTGGGAGAAGTGGCAGGCCGCTCAGGCACCTGGCTCGAAGAGCAAAAGCAGCGCTCCGGCCAACGCCAGGAGCTTCAAGGTCGCGTCACACCGCTTCAGGAGGAACGCCAACAGCTGCTGGAACGGCTCCGGCAGGACGAAGAGCGACAACTGGAGATGGAACAGGACAGAGATCAGGACGGGGCGGAAGATCAGCGGGTCCAGACCCTGCTGGAGCAGCTCGAGCAGGAGTGGCAGACGCTGCTGGAGTCGATTCGCAGCGGCAGAGAGCAACTTCAGCAACTGCTGGAGTCGGTCGCGATCCAGCAACGCACCCGTTCCAGACTCGAGCAGGAACAGACACGGCTCGAGCGCGACATTGCCCGCCACGACAGCCGTCGGGAAGCTCTTCAGGAAAGCAGGGGCACTGGCGCACTGAGGCTGCTGCTGGAATCGGGCCTGGAAGGAATTCATGGCCATGTTGCGCAGCTTGGTGAAGTTGATGAACGCCATCGCCTGGCCCTTGAAGTGGCTGCCGGCGCAAGGATGGCTCAGGTGGTGGTGGACGATGACCGCATTGCGGCTCGCGCGATTGATCTGCTGAAAAGTCGCCGCGCCGGTCGACTCACCTTCCTGCCGCTCAACAAGATCCGAGCTCCTGGCGCGGGAGCGATGGCTACTACGGCTCGTGGACGCCGGCCCCAGGCGGATGAAGGGAGTGGCCTGATGGGACGCGCTGTCGACCTGATGCGCTACGAAGCGATTTATGCAGACGTGTTCGCATACGTCTTCGGTGACACTCAGGTGTTCAGCGATCTGAACAGTGCCAGACAATTCCTGGGCCGTTCACGGGCCGTCACCCTCGAGGGTGAATTGCTTGAAAAAAGTGGGGCCATGACCGGCGGAAGCTTCTCGCAGCGCGGAGGGGGGCTTAGCTTCGGCGCCAGCAGTGATGGCGATGAAGCGGCCCCCCTGCGTCAGCGACTGCTGGAGCTGGGAGAGAGCCTGGCCGCCTGTCGGCGGGAAGAACAGAGGCTGGTGGAGGCCGTGGATCAGCAGCGGCCCTCATTGCGGCAGCTGGAACAGCGCCAGGCCGCTCTGGAAGCAGAACGCCAGGCTGCCAAGCGTTCCCATGGACCACTGCTTGAACGCGTGCAGCAGCGTCAGCGCAAACTCAGCGAGCTGCAGCAAGCCCAGCAGAAACACCGCCTCAGGCTGGATCAGCTCGAGACGAGCCTGAACCCGCTGCAAACGCAACTCAATCAGCTCAATTCCCAGGAATCCAGCCTCGAAGCCAGTGATGATGCTGAAGGCTGGCAAGCTCTGCAGCAGGACCTAGAGCGAGTGGATTCTGGTCTTGAGGCCGCACGGCAGCAACGCGATGCACTGCTGCAGAAAGAACGCGACCGACAGCTCTCACAACAGAGGCTCGGAGATCAGCAGCAGGCGATTGAGCGGGAGGAAACATCGCTTCAGCAGGCGGTTCAGGCTCTCTCAGAAGCGCATGGCCGGTGGCGTGAACAGCAACAGGCGTTGAAGACCCGCAGGGATGCGCTGGAAACTCAGCAGCAGGAACTGCAAACCCGATTCGGGGAAGAACGACGCGCCAGAGATGAAGCCGAGGCTGCCGTCGCTGAACAGCGGCAAGCACTGCAGCAGGCCCGCTGGGAACTGGAGCGCCTTCGTGAGGAGCGCAGCTCACTCGAGGAGCAGCTGCGCAATGGCGGACTGCGATTGGAAGAGCTGCGGGCAACGCTGCCTGATCCCCTGCCGGAGATCACCGACGAGCTGCGTGAAAGTGGTCTGGAGAGCCTTCAGGAACGCCTGCAGCAATTGCAGTTGCGGATGGAAGCCCTGGAACCGGTCAACATGCTGGCCCTGGAAGAACTAGAAGAACTTGAACAACGTCTGGGCGACCTGGGCGAACGGCTGGATGTACTCAGCCAAGAGCGGGAAGAGCTGTTGCTGAGGATTGAAACCGTGGCCACGCTGCGTCAGGAAGCCTTCATGGAAGCCTTTGAGGCGGTCGACAGCCATTTCCGCGAAATCTTCGCCAGCCTTTCTGATGGCGATGGCAAGCTTCAACTCGACAATCCAGACGATCCGCTCGAGGGTGGCCTCACACTCGTGGCCCATCCCAAGGGCAAAGCCGTCAGACGCTTGGCGGCAATGTCTGGTGGAGAGAAGTCGCTCACCGCACTCAGCTTTCTATTCGCTCTGCAGCGCTTCCGCCCATCGCCGTTCTATGCGCTCGATGAGGTGGACAGCTTCCTGGATGGCGTCAATGTGGAACGTCTGGCAGCCCTGATTGCTCGCCAGGCTGAACAGGCTCAGTTCCTGGTGGTGAGCCACCGCCGCCCCATGATCGGAGCTTCCACTCGCACCATTGGCGTGACCCAGGCCCGCGGTGCCCACACTCAGGTGGTGGGACTTCCCGATGCAGCCTGAACAGCCAGCGCGGGGTCCTTGCGCCAAAATGTCACGCATCCCTCCGGCTGAGGCCCGCGGTTGAGCTTGTCGTCAACTCCGAATGACCCCCTGGCGAACGTGCCCAGTGACCGCCTCTGGTTGAGGTCGGAACTGATGGGTACGCAGGTCATCACCCGCGACAGCGGACGTCGCCTGGGCGTTGTGGGAGAAGTGGTCGTGGATATTGACCGCCGTGAAGTGGTAGCCCTGGGATTGCGCGATAACCCGCTCACCAGGTTCCTGCCTGGCCTACCGCGCTGGATGCCCCTCGACCGCATCCGCCAGGTGGGGGATGTGATCCTTGTCGACTCAGCCGACTCCCTGAGCGAAGGCTTTTCCGCTGATCGTTACAGCCGCATCATCAATTGCCAGGTCATCACGGAATCAGGGCAGCAACTCGGCCGAGTTCTGGGCTTCTCGTTCGACATCGAAACCGGTGAACTGACCACCCTGGTGATGGGGGCTTTGGGTGTGCCACTGCTGGGTGAAGGGGTGCTGAGCACCTGGGAGATTCCGGTCGACGAGATTGTTAGCAGCGGTGCTGACCGGATCATCGTTTACGAGGGCGCCGAAGACAAACTCAAACAGCTCAATAGTGGATTCCTGGAAAAGCTGGGAGTGGGAGGTGCCAGCTGGGAGGAGCAGGAGAGGGAGCGCTACCGCCTCAATGTTGTGCCCGTCGAGAACCAACTGAGCTCTGGTCAGCCAGCTGAAACGTCACCCCGCCAACTTGAGGCCTCTCAGAGCGAACGGTTTGAGGCCGAACAGCCGGAACTGGAATATGTGGAGCTGGAACAGCCACGGGAACAGGAGATGCGCCGTCGCCGCTACCTGGATGAACTGTCCATCGATGAACCCGAGTCCTACAGGGAGCCAGTGCGCTATCCAAGGCGCGAGCCGGAGCTTGACGATCGTCGTTACCGGAGTCAAGACCAGGAAGAACGGGCTTATAGGGAGCCCGAGCCCTCCCGCTATGCAAACCCCATCGGTGAACGTGATCCATCCAGCTATGGAGAACGTCCTCTCTATGACGAGCGTCCCCGTCCGGCGTCCAGACGGCCTGTCGAACGCCCTGGAGCGCCACTGGACGTGGAACCGATGGAGATGCAATCCATGGAGCGCCAACCCCTAGATCTGGAGCCGAAAGCGCGCGAACCATGGAATAACGAGCCTCCAGAGCAGGCTTCCGGCGAGCCTGTTGAAGATCCCTGGTGAATCAATCAGGGCAGCGCAAGAGTCTGATCAGAAACAATCCGTTCAGGAATGAGCACCATCCTTGAACTGCAGTGACACGCTGTTGACGCAGTAACGCTGTCCCGTGGGTGCTGGTCCATCGCTGAAGACGTGTCCCAGATGCGAATCACAGCGTGCACAGAGGATTTCTCTGCGCACCATTCCATGGCTGAAATCTTCCTTGGTGACGATGGCCCCGGAACTGACTGCCTGCCAGAAACTGGGCCAACCGGTACCGGATTCAAATTTGGTGCTGGAGCTGAACAAAGGGGTATCGCAACAGATGCAGTGGTAGATGCCGTCTCCCTTGTGATTCCAGTAAGCACCAGTGAAGGCCCGTTCAGTGCCTCCTCGGCGAGCCACCTGGAACTGCTCAGGAGTCAGCCGCTGCTTCCACTCCTCAGGGGAGCGTTCAAGGCGATCGCTGCCGGAGGTTGATGGCGTGGTCATGCACTGATCGGAGCTGCATATAAAAGCTAGTCGGAAAGAGCCTTTGGCAGCAGGCTCCTCACCTCTTCAGCCAGAGCCGCCACCGCTCCCGGCTGTCCCCGCAGCGCCCTAAGATCTTCGCGCTGACCCTGCAGCCGCTCAGGTTGCTGCAACCAGCCCGATGCCTCGGCTGCAATCTGCTCGGGTGTGATGGCGCCAACCCGCTCAGGAACCACCATCCGGCCTGCGGAAATATTCGGCCAGGCCATCAGACCATGGTTTCTCATCCTCCAGGCGCTGAGCAGAAGGCCGATCAGTCGCCGTAGTCCAGGCAAGCGAGCCAACAGGCCCATCCAACCGTCCCAGGCCTGCATCACACCCAGATGCTGGGTGGGCACCAGCACAATCATGGGCACTCCCAGAGCTCCCAGTTCAGCCGTGTTGGCACCCACCGTGGTGAGTGCCAGTGAGCATTGACTCAGCACTCCATGGGCAGGCGGGTCCTCCTGCAGATGAATGAGTGTGCCGGCCTCGGTCAGCAGGCGCCTCCAGGGCCAGCCATCCCCGGGGGGGAGCACCTCGCTGACAACGGCCGTATAACCCTCCGCGATGCGATTGGCAGGGCCTAAGTAACGGAGCAGGTCCTCAGCACTGGTGGTGGGTGCAACGGGCAAAAGGAATCGACAGCCTTGGCGTTGCGCCCTCAATCGATCGGCGGTTTCAAACAGAAAAGGAACACCCACGCTGAGTTTGGCTGGCTTGGATCCCGGCAGCAGCGCAACCCATTCCCCTTCAGGCAAAGGATCGCTTGCTCTGGCATGGCTGGAGAGGTCGGCCATCAGATCGCCCACAACCCTGCAACGCGAACGAAAGCGCTTCGGCAACTGCTGTTGCACCTCCGGAGCCATCGCCGCAATGCGGTCATTCCAACGCGGCCAACGGGCCACCCATTCGGCGTAGGTGATGTGTCGATAACCCAGTCGTGCGGAGAGCAACACACTCCAGAACTGATCGCCACCGAGAAAGACCACCACTCCTTGAGCGGGCCATTGACCGAACCGAGCCGGATGAAGCAACAGAAACCAAAATTGAGCCGCAGGAATAATGCGATCAAACTGCTGCCAGCGGCCGGCAGCCTCAGCTTCCATGCCTGTGGCGTTGGGGCATGGCACCAGCACCAACCTCAGGCCGAGAGGCGAATGCATGGCTCTGGGCCTGAGCAGCAATTGTTGGTGCAGCTGTTCCGCCAACGGGCGAACCCAGGTGCTCAGCTCGCCGGGTCCGTTGGACACGAACACCACAGAGAGCGTTGGATCCGTGGATCGGAACGTCAAGCGAAGCGGATCAGCTTTTGGAAAAGAAATGCGGATGGCGAGACTTGAACTCGCAAGGCCGAAGCCACACGCCCCTCAAACGTGCGTGTCTACCAATTCCACCACATCCGCGTGGTCGATTCAGCCCCTCGGGCTTCATCGGGGATCGATCATACCGGCTGGGGTGCCCGTTAATGCTCTCCCGGCTGACCCTTCAGGGAAGGGATGAACGCCCACGCACGGACACTGATACGATCCGCCCTGGCCTGGTAACTGCGGGATGCCCATCGGCAAGGTGCTGATCGCCAACCGCGGCGAAATTGCTCTCAGAATTCTGAGGAGCTGCCGGGAGATGGGGATCGCCACGGTTGCGGTTTACAGCACCGTTGATCGCAACGCTCTCCACGTTCAACTGGCAGATGAGGCGGTTTGTGTTGGCGAAGGCCCCAGCAACCGCAGCTATCTGAACGTTCCCAACATTCTTGCGGCAGCCACCTCCAGGGGCGTTGACGCCATCCATCCCGGCTACGGATTTCTGGCCGAAAACGACAAGTTCGCGGAAATGTGCCGCGACCACGGCCTCATCTTTGTGGGACCGTCGCCCCACGCGATCCGCTCGATGGGCGATAAGTCCACCGCTAAAACCACAATGCAATCGGTGGGTGTTCCCACCGTTCCCGGCAGCGAAGGTTTGCTTTCAGGAACCAAGGAAGCGGCTGAACTCGCAGCCAGCATGGGTTACCCCGTGATGATCAAGGCCACGGCCGGTGGCGGAGGCCGAGGCATGCGCCTCGTCCAGAGCCCTGATGAGCTCGACACGCTCTTCAAGGCAGCACAGGGTGAGGCAGAAGCAGCCTTCGGGAACCCTGGGCTGTACATGGAGAAATTCATCGACCGCCCGCGTCACGTTGAAGTGCAGGTGTTGGCCGATCGCCACGGCAACGTTGTTCATCTCGGCGAACGTGACTGCTCGATTCAGCGCCGCCACCAGAAACTGCTGGAAGAGGCTCCCAGCCCTGCCCTTGACCCTGAGCTGCGTCGACGCATGGGCGAAGCGGCTGTGGCTGCAGCACGCAGCATTGACTATGAGGGCGCCGGAACCGTCGAGTTCCTGCTGGACCGCAGCGGTGGGTTCTATTTCATGGAAATGAACACCCGCATCCAGGTCGAGCACCCTGTTACTGAGATGGTTACAGGCGTTGACCTCATCACTGAGCAGCTGCGGATCGCCGGAGGCGAGCCGATCAGCGTTCTTCAAAAAGACATTCAGTTGCGTGGTCACGCGATCGAGTGCCGCATCAATGCAGAGGATGCGCGCCACAACTTCCGCCCCGCACCGGGACGGATCACCGGTTGGTTACCCCCTGGAGGTCCTGGAGTGCGCGTCGACAGTCACGTGTACACCGGTTACGACATCCCACCCTTTTACGACTCTCTGATCGGCAAACTGATCGTTTGGGGAACTGATCGCACCCATGCGTTGTCACGCATGAAGCGAGCCCTGAATGAATGCGCCGTCACGGGAATCCCCACAACGGTCGACTTCCACCTAGAGATGATCGAACGACCGGAATTCATCAACGGCGACGTCCACACCAAATTCGTTGAACAGGAAATGCTCCCCTGAGCTGGAGCTGAACTCTGCGGTTCAAACGATGGCTTGGGAACGCATAAGGATCTGTGAAAGCACACCCTGCTGGCCCACCAACAGCTCACGAACGAGGCTTACCAAGCCGAGCCAGATGACCGGTGTTACATCCACACCCCCGATCGGTGCCACAACACGGCGTGTGAGGGCCAGCACAGGCTCTGTGAGCCAGATCACCACAGCCCAGACCCCTGTGTTGGAGTCGGCCTTGGGATACCAGGTGAGCACGATCCGCATCAGAAACATCAAGCTCCATGCGGCCAGCAGCAGACCCAGGATCAGATGCACTGTCGGCAGAACCTGAAGCAGGGTCGGCGTCACAAAGCTCAAAGCAACGGGATCAGCATCGTAGAAAGTCGCCAACGATCCCTAAGATCGCTCTTGCCTTGAATCCAGGGTTTGGTTCCGGCCCGATCGCTATGACTCCTTCCCTCACCAATTTCCTTCTCAGCCTGGTCGCGGGTGCCGTGATCGTGGTGGTGCCTGCTTCTATCGCACTGTTCCTCTTCAGCCAAACCGACCAGGTGGACCGAAAGCTCTGAAGGGACTGGCGCGCTTCGTAAACTTGAATCAACAGTTCCCGTTTTCGAAGAATCCGGTGAACGCTTTTCGAGGTCCTAATCGTGGTTAACGCCAGTCTTAATTGGGCCAGCATCGTTGGCATCGTGCTGGCCGTTGGCGGCGCAATGCTGTATTTCATGCGCAGCTTCAAGCCTGCTCTCGCCCGCGATTACGACGTTTTTTTTGCAGCCATCGGCCTGCTCTGCGGCGGAATTCTCTTCTTCCAGGGCTGGAGACTTGACCCAATTCTCCAGTTCGGACAGTTTTTGTTGGCCGGCACAACGGTTTTCTTCGCCTACGAGAGCGTTCGTTTGCGAGGAATCTCAGCAGAGCAAGCACGCCGCTCGGCCTACTTCGATGACGAACCGCCCGCCAGGGGGCAAGCCCCGGGAATGCGCGGCGGGTACGACGACTCCTACGACAGCTTCGACGAACCTCAGCCACTGAGACGCCGCTTCGCAGGCCAGGAATTTGATCGCAATGAAGGCCAGGAGGACGACTTCTACCGCCCACGCCGAAATTCCAGAGCTGCGATTCCTGAGCAAGCCGCCAGTCGAAGACGTGGCAGGCCTGAAGAGCCCTCCAGCTGGAGGCAGGACAGCGAGCAGGATCGCCGCATGGCCCGCTTCGGCAATCGAGATGACGACCGCCCATCCACGGGCCCCAGCTTCGGTGATCGCCGTAATCAGCGGGAGGACCAGCGACGCGGCAGCAGGCCCAGCGCTGCTTCTGCCCGCGAAGGAGGACCTTCAACCGCCTCGCCCCGTGCATCTTCCGCTCGCACAGCCTCACCTCGCCCATCCGAGGAGTCACAGGGATCAGTGTCCCGTTCTCCTTTTATCAATCGCTCAGCAGCGACAACACCGCCTGGAGTTCCTCAAGGCACACCGTTCCGTCAAGCTGCTGAAGATGCGGCCTACAGCCCAAGCAGACGTCAGCCTGGCCAGGAGACCCCGCCCGACAAGCGTCCCCAGGATTCAGGACGAACGCCTCCCCGCAGTTCGCGTCCACGGGACAACAGCTCCCGCTTCGACGACTGATCCGCTCCCCTGCGCTGCTGCTGCTGATTGGCCTGCTGATGGCCGGGTGTAGCGGCAGAACTCAGCGGGCTCCAAGTTCCCTTCTGCCTGAACAGCAGCAGGAGCCCGCCCTCAGTGGAGACGGCAGCAAACTGGCAGTGATTGTTGACCAGCGCGGCAGACCGACCGTGCAGTTAAAGAACCTTCGTGGCGGCGATCGTCTGCAGCTGCGCCATCTCAACGGGCAACAGCCCCACAGCTCTCCTTCCCTGAGTTGGAACGGTCGCTATCTGGCGGTGATCATTCAGCGCGGCAACCGACGGCTTGTTTTGATCGAAGACCGACTCAGTGGCCGAGCCCATCCGCTTCGCCTCCCCTCAGGTCGTGCTCCCGTGCGACTGAGCCTCTCGCCCGATGGACGTCAGCTAGCGGTGCAGACCGCCGATCGAGGACGTTGGCAGGTGGAACTGCTTGATCTCAGCGGACTGCTCGAACCGGATCTACGCGGTGGGCTACACCGCTCAAATCCGACAGAGCTTCAGCCATGAGAGCTCAATGGCCGCGATTGATGGCACTGCTGCTAGGGCTTTGCCTGATGGGCTGTGGTCCATCCGGTCTACGCCCCGAGCGTGGCATCAGCAGTGCCCTGCAGCGCAGTTCAGACAGCCGGCGATGGCCCTCCATGGGCAACCGCTGGTTGGCGTCGATCGCCAGTCGCAACGGTCGGGAGCGCGTCGAGCTTGTAGATCTACGCAACGGTCAGCCGGTACCGCTTCCTGGCATCAATCAGGCGGATGCCCAGCCGATCAGTGTCAGCGTCAGCGCTGATGGCAATCGCATTGCCCTAATCCGCAGCCGAGATGGACGCACGGAAATGATGCTCTACCGCCGTGGTGTGGGAATCCTGAAACGCTTACCCGTGGAACCCGCAGGAGTTCCCAGAGAGGTCAGCCTGGATGGGTCAGGACGTCTCCTTGCTGTGCAGGTGAGCCGCCAGGGGCGATGGGATGTGGATCTGATCCGTTTACCTTGATCAACGATTGCCACTCAGGGCACCAGACCGGACCAATGCAGGAAGGTGTCGTGGCTCAGCGCTTCCACAAGCAGCACTGAAAGAAAGCCGATCATGGCGAAACGGCCATTGACACGCTCTGCATAGCCGCTCCAGCCGAATGCAGGAACATCGGTTGTCGTGGCGCTAGTGGTCGGGATCGACTCAGAATCTCGGTCCTTTGCACTCGCGTCGGCACTGCTGCTAGTCATCCTGGCGGGGTCAAGGATGTCCAAAGTCATAGCTAGTGGCAGGGAGGAGTTGCCATCCGCCCTGGCCATCAAGAGCTAAAACACTTTCGTGGAAGTTTTTGAGGGTCGGTCTATGGCCAATGCTGATCACCGAAAGTTCACGCTCACGCAGGAGTTTGTAGAGACGATCCTCTGTCGCCACATCCAACGCACTGGTTGCCTCATCAAGCACGACGAAACGTGGTGCGTTGAGCAGAAGCCGACCGAATGCGAGCCGCTGCTGCTCGCCAAGGGACAAAATTCTGGGCCAGTCCTGCTTGATGTCCAGATCGGGGTATCGATTCAGCAGTGTTCCGAGATTTACTTCTTCAAGGACATGGCGCAGTTGTTCATCGCTGTAACGACTCTCATCAGTGGGATAGCAAAGTTGCTCTCGCAAAGACCCCAACAGCATGTATGGCTTCTGAGGAATGAAGAGGAGATCTCCGGTGGCCGGTCGCTCCACTTCACCCTGACTTGGAGCCCAGAGACCACTGATCATGCGTAGCAGTGATGTCTTGCCGCAACCGGAAGGACCAACAACAAGCAAACGATCATCCTCACCAACACTGAGGCTGAGATCTCGCAAGATGGGCATATCGCTGCCAGGAGGCGTTAGATCGGCATTGCGAATCACAATCGAACTGGACACTTTTTGACCAACTGAAACATCAACTGCGTCACGACTAACCTGTTCAACCTGGCTCTGAAATCCTTCAAGCCGCGTCACACCTGCAGTGAATTTGGCCAGCTCATCGATCCGATTCACAACAAAGAGAAGGGATCCTTCAACCATGTTGAAAGCGAAACCAGCCTGCACAAAACGGCCATAATCAATCTCTCCGGCGAAATAAGGGCCTGCCATGATCAGATAAGGGAAAAAGACTCCGGCATACCCCACTGATCGCTGCATGGCACTGATAATTACCTGCCAAACGATCAGAAGGTTGAAGTTATCGACAACCGTACCCAACCTTCGAATCGTCTCCTGCTTCTCTGGCTCTTCGCCCGAATAGAAAGCAATGGATTCGGCATTATTTCGTATGTGCACTAACCCGTACCTGAAGTTAGCTTCATAGCGCAGCTGATCAAAATTAATCCGAACTAGACGACGACCTGCGTAAACAAGTAATGCTGTAGTGAAAAGCGCATACGCAAAAAGCGAGAACGTCAACCTCTGACTGATACTCCAAAGAATTATGATATTGAGTGAAAATGTCAAGACCGCATCAAATATGCCAAGAGTGAAAAGAAGGCTCTGCTCCGTAAATGCCTTTACATCATCAGTGATTCTCTGGTCAGGATTATCGAGGCCAGTTGCCTGCTCATCATTGGGATTTAAAACATAATAAGCTCGATTAGTCAGATATTCATCAACCAATCCACTCGACAACCAATCTCGCCAGATCAAGCCAAGCTTCGCCGTGAAATAAATTTGGGCAGTGCGAATGGGAAGTGCAACGATAAAACAAGCAGCATAAATCGCAAGGATCCGGTTGAAACCTGCTTCCTGCTTTGCAACCAGTGCGTTGGTGATATCACGAGCAATAAAACCAATGCCAGCATTGATTCCATTAACAGTCAAAAGCATCAACACAATGGCGCCCAGCAACAACCAATGCAGCCAGCGCCTGTTACGCAGCTGCTGGCGCATCAACAGGAATGAACCTGCTCCAATTAGGAATAATGCCGTAAAAACAACACCCCACCAACCGCTCCAGATGCCATCAATCGTGGTGCTGATGCCGCCGAAATATTTCTCTGTGAGTACTGGAAGCAGTTGCTCCAAAAGATTGATCAAGCCGGTGAGAGCCGCCAACACAAGCCCCCCGACGCAGAACAACAGCGAGAGCAGCAGCCCTGAAAACTGCCAGCCAGAGGCCTGATCAAGAGGAAGAAAAAATGGCTGCGCAAGATTGCGAAGCTTTCGCAGCTGACCTGGCAAGCCAGACAAAGGCGCCAAAGGGGAAGAGATCATGACGCCATTCTGACCAACTCAGCCCTAGCCAGGTGGCCATGCGAGCGAACGACCTCCGATCACGTGCACATGCAGATGAAACACGGTCTGACCGGCAGCGGCACCGCTATTGATCACCGTTCGCCAATCCTTGAGCCCCTCCTTCTTGGCCACTCGGGCCGCAACAAGCAATAGATGTCCAAGCAGAGCGGCGTGCTCTTCGCCGACATCCTGGAGACCCACAAGCGGTTCACGTGGGATTACGAGTACGTGAACGGGAGCCTGGGGAGCGATGTCGCGAAAGGCGAGGCAATGCTCATCGCTATAGACCTCATCGCAGGGAATCTCACCCCGCAGGATGCGGGAAAAGATCGTGTCCTCGGCCATGGCAAAGGGGCTGGGGGGGCAGGTGATGGGACAGGCAGGGCATCAGATCCATGACCGCTCATCAGTTCAATGCTGGCACGCTGCCTCAGTGCGTCACTACTCGGTTTCGACGCCATTCCTGTGACCGTCGAGGTGGATCTAGCTCCAGGGTTGCCAGGACAGTGGCTGACCTCCGTGCCAGTGACCAGGTGTCCATTGAGAATCTGGCCTCTGCCCTTCGTCTCAGAAGTTTCGATGTTGCTGAGCCATGGAGCTGACCAGGGCCCAGACAACACCAGGCTCAACTGGTCATCGAGCTGACCTGGGATCATCCCGATAAGGCTGAGGTCCGATGGCCGGAGGAACGGTCATCTTCTCCTCTCTGGGATTTCCCATGGCATGGGAAAGGGTTTCAGCCATCCAGGAGCGGAATGCATTGATTGAGCGACCCATGGTGTTGATTCCTCATCTCTTCTTTCAGTCTCAGCAAAACAGAGTAGGAAGCCAACAGGCCGAAATACGGGTTTTTGGCCCTTGTTTAAAAACTAAAACTGCACCACCAACCCGCTGAGACGTTGATCGACTCAGCGGCCGAATCGGGTTCAGCGACGGCGGCGACGCTGCTGAGCTTTGCGCTTGTACTTCTCGATCGGTGTTTCGTGGTGACGCAGACGCTTGAGGTCAGCGAAGATTCCAGCCTTGGAGACCTGACGCTTGAAGCGACGCAACGCCGATTCGATGCCTTCGTTTTCGCCGACCGTGACCTGAGTCATTCAACAAGCAAGAGATTTCCAGCGCACTAACCTAGCAAGTGACCTCAAGGGGTCTATTCGGTTTGTTCAGGGACAGCTGTCTCAGCCGCACTTTCTGAATCCGACTGCACGCCGTCGCGATACACATAGAGATGTCCGAGGGTGCGCTTGCCGTATTGACGGCGCATCAGCCGCCAACCGGGCTCGAGCTTCAGTTGAACGAAATTGTTGCCGAAGCCGCCTGCCCGAGCCACCAAAAAAGTGGGTTCCGATGGATTACGCGTTGGCACAGCCATCAACTGAACGTCATTCGCCGACTTGATCACCGTTAGGCGATAGCTGGTGCCCAGGTCGTCAGCGCCGATGCGCAGCGAATAACCGTTGCCGTCGATATAGCGATTGCAGATACCCGTGAAGTCAAAGGTTGCCAGCAACGGATCCACCACTCCTGGAGCCACTCCACTCACCGAGTAGCAGGGGCGAGCACTCGTGCGTTGCTCATAGATATTCAGCTGGGACCGTTCACCGGAACCGATCGGAGCCGAGACCAAAACAAATTTGGTTTCATCGACCTCAGCGGTTGTGAACAGGGAGCCCTGAGCACGCACCGAGGAGATCAGTCCTGTGGCGACAGTGGCACCGAATACCGAGAGAGCGGCAGCGGCGATCCGTAAACGGGCCATCGAAGCAAAAGAATGTGCCTGGATCGTAAAAGTGCCGAGGCTCTTCGGCTGCCTCGATCAGGCCGGTTTGTTGAGTCGAATCGCAACCAGAAGTGACCCAACCGTGGCCGGGAGTGTCAGCCCCAGGATCAATCGGGTAAGCGTGACACCCAGATCGGGATCGCCATAGGCGAGTTCAAAAACACTTCCTGTGGCAGCGATGCCGAGCACACAGGCCAGGGCCAGGAACAGCCCTGCAAGGGGTTTCATCGGCATGGAATCAGGGGATGGAACGCACGTCGGACGACTGGAAGCCATGGTCATTGAGCTCTTTGCTGAGCTCACTGGCGTCGGTCACCCGATCAACAAACAACACACCAGTGAGGTGATCCATTTCATGCTGAATGCAGCGAGCCATCAGGCCATCGGCCTTCATCGTGCGCGGGCGACCCATCTCATCGCGGAAGCCCACCTGCACTGCACTGGGTCTCACCACATTGAGATACACGCCGGGAATGCTGAGGCATCCCTCCTCGTAGGTGTCGAGGCTTGCACTGGCCGACACGATCTCAGGATTGATCAACACCAATGGCGGAGTCGTGGAATTCTCCGGATCGAGATCGATCACAAGCAACTGCTGGTGAATACCAACCTGAGGAGCAGCTAGGCCGATCCCCCGAGCGGTGTACATGCTGCGCAGCATGTCCCGAACCAGATCCCTCACCGACTCATCGACCTTGCCGATCCGACGGGCATCAACCCTCAGCGCCTCATCACCCATGGTGTGGATCTGAAGCGGAGGCGTGTCTAAGACCTTCTTAGGCACTGCCACCGAGGAGCTGGTCTTCTCCGCAGAACGTGCCAACTGGGCGAAGCTCCTGGCCAAGGTCTCAGACTCCGTCCGATCTGTGCTGATCTTAGGCAGTCTCCTTTGAGCATCGGATTGCAGTCATGAGCCGTCCCCAGCCCCTGTCCGCAAGGACTGCCCTCGGACGCCTACCAGTTTTGAAATCACCACGGATCCTTGGCAACTGGGTGCTCTGGCTGGAGCAGAGACCTCATGAAAAAGGACGGACCACAGCCATGATCCGCCCCTGGCTCCAGACAGATGCAACCGCGAGGGAACTGACGGCAGCACCCGCCAACCTGCGCTGCCGAATTCATGAATACGGCGGTGGGGCCATGGCCGTGGCCCTGATGGGAGACGCACTACTACTGACCTGGATCGACGACGGCGACGGCTGTCTCTGGCAGCAGACCTGGCATGGATTGGGCAGTGAGGATTGCTCAGCCCTCAAAGCGGAGGCACAACCAATTCGCATCAGCGCACCTGGCGCATGGGCCCTGGGAGGAGGCCTGATTGATCAAACACGGCTGCGCTGGTTGGGAGTGATGGAGTGCAACGGCCGTGACCAGCTGGTGAGCGTTGCCCTGAGTCAGAGCGATCAACATCCCCAGGTGCTTCACACAGCCGATGATTTCTTCGGCTATCCAGCGCTCAGCGCGGATGGAAACCAGCTGGCCTGGGTGGAATGGCGACAGCCCGCCATGCCCTGGGATGCGAGCGAGCTTCGTTGCGCCTGCCTCTCGCCAGAGGGGCAGCTGATGCGGGTGCAGACGCTGGCCGGGAGCCGACCGGAAGCTAAGCAGGCCATCTCAGTGTTTCAACCCCTGTGGCAACCCGACGGCAGCCTGGTCGTTGCCGAAGACAGCAGTGGTTGGTGGAACCTGATGCGGCTTGCCGATCCCGCCAGCGGAAAGCGCCACTGGGAGCGTCCATGGCCCATGCAGGCGGAAACCGCCATGCCCCAGTGGGTGTTTGGCATGAGCACCAGTGCCTGGGATGGCGAGCAGCTACTGGCAGCGATTTGCTCTGAAGGACGCTGGGAGCTGAAGCAGCTGAGAAGCGACGGCACGATCCTCAATCTGGATCAGCCCTTCGATGATCTAGCCGATCTCCATGCCGACGCAGGACGGGCCGTGGTGATCGCCAGCAACTCCCAGATCGGCCAGGGTCTGCTGGAGCTGGAGTTGAGCACCGGTGATTGGCAGCACACTCCAGCCGGCGAGGCCGCACTACCGATCGAAGCCATCAGCAGCGCAGAACCGTTGTGGTTTGAAGGCGCCGGCAACCTGCGCACTCACGCCTGGTACTACCCGCCCCTGGGTGGAGCCAGCAGCGAGACGCCCTTACTTGTAAAAAGCCACAGCGGACCAACCGCCATGGCTGGCCGCGGCCTCAACCTTGGCATCCAGTTCTGGACAACCCGAGGCTGGGGAGTGGTGGATGTCAATTACGGAGGGTCCACCGGATTCGGGCGGGCTTACCGGGACAGACTGAACAGCGGCTGGGGGGTCGTGGACGTCCAGGACTGCGCCGCCGCTGCAATGGCTCTTGTGGAGGACGGCCAGGCCCATCCGCACAAGATCGCCATCGAAGGAGGTAGCGCCGGTGGATTCACCACCCTGGCCTGCCTCTGCTTCACCGATGTGTTCCGGGCAGGAGCATGCCGCTACGCCGTCAGCGACCTCACCTCTCTGGCTTCGGAGACACACCGCTTTGAGGCCCGCTATCTCGACTCGCTTGTAGGGGCCTGGCCTGAGGAGCGGGCCCGCTATGAGCAGCGCTCACCGCTCCAGCATGCGCAATCCATTCGCTGCCCAGTGATCTTTTTCCAGGGTCTGAAGGACAAGGTGGTGGTGCCGGAACAAACGGAACGCATGGCCGCCGCTCTAAGCAGCAATGGGCTTCCTGTCGAGGTGCAGACCTTTGCAGAGGAAGGTCATGGCTTCCGCGACAGTGCCGTGAAGGTGCAGGTTCTGGAGGCAACTGAGCGTTTCTTCCGTCGTCAGCTCGGGCTCTGATCCGCTTGACCGTAGTGAAGGCCGCGGAACTGGGCATGCACCGCTTGCATCTGCTGCATGGACAGCAGCGGAGGCTCCCCCAACTGCAGAGCCTGCAGATACATCCGCGCCAGGGTCTCCACCTCAACCGCCACTCGTAATGCGGACTCCAGATCTTTCCCAAGCGTCACCATTCCGTGCCTGGCCAGCAGACAAGCATTGCGTTGGGCAAGAGCATTCACCACGTTGTCGGAGAGTTCCTTCGTCCCGAAAGTGGCGTAGGGAGCACAACGGATCTCATCACCGCCAGCTACGGCAACCATGTAGTGAAATGCAGGAATGCCGCGGTCATGGCAGGCCAATGCCGTGGCATGAATCGGGTGGCAATGAAGCACCGCCATGGCTTCGGGGCGGCAGCTGAGCACATCCGCATGAAGGCGCCATTCCGACGAAGGTCGCCGCTGCTTCTCTTTCAGGGGTTGTCCAGACAGATCCAGTGCCACCAGATCACCAACCTCCATCTGTTCATAAGGAAGGGAACTGGGAGTGACCAAAATCCCCTCCTCAATCCGAACCGAGAGGTTGCCGGAAGTGCCCTGATTGAGGCCTGTGCCATTCATGCGGCGCGCCACAGTCACCAGCTGCTGCCGCAGCGCCTGATCATCAAAACGATCAGCCACAGCCATACAGACTCTTCAGCCCCTCCTCACTGGCATCCGCCACACCCCGATCGGTAATCAGCGCAGTGACAAGCCGGGCAGGAGTCACATCAAAGGCAGGGTTGAAGCCATCACTGCCATTGGGTGTGAGCTGCACCTGAGCCAGAGTGCCTGCCGCTGGTCCATCGAGCAGACGGCCCTGAATTGCTGTGACCTCCTGGGGGGAGCGGGCTTCGATCGGGATCTCCGCCACCCCGTCATCCAGGCTCCAGTCGATGGTTGATGCGGGGAGCGCCACATAGAACGGCACCGCGTTGTCATAAGCCGCCAGGGCCTTCAGATAGGTCCCGATCTTGTTGCAGACATCTCCGCGTCGGGTGGTGCGATCCGTTCCCACAATCACCGCATCCACTTCACCGTTCTGCATTAGGTGACCTCCAGCGTTGTCCACAATCACGGTGTGGGGAACTCCTTCTCTGCCGAGCTCGTAGGCCGTGAGCGATGCACCCTGGTTGCGGGGTCGGGTCTCATCCACCCAGACATGAAGATCAAGACCGGCGCGTCGGGCCTTGTAGATCGGGGCTAATGCCGTACCCCAGTCAACCGTGGCCAGCCAGCCAGCATTGCAGTGGGTCAACACCTGGAAAGGCTTGTTCTTGCGGACTTCTGGCCTGGCCGCCGCGAGCCGCTGGATGATCTCGAGGCCGTGGTCACCGATGGCGGAGCACATGGCCACATCCTCATTAGCGATCAAACCGGCCTCCTCCCGAGCGGCAACTGCCCGTTTCGCCGGAGGCAACGCCAACACACGATCACGCACACGCTCCAGCGCCCAGCGCAGATTCACAGCTGTGGGGCGCGTGGCATTGAGTTGGTCAAATGCCGCCGCCAGGGCTGCATCACTGGCGTCATTCTGCAAAGCCAGCATCAGGCCATAGGCACCGGTCACCCCGATCAACGGAGCGCCACGAACCACCATGGTGCTGATGGCTGCAGCCGCCTGCTCACAGCTGCTGAGGGAGCGGGTTCCGAAGCGATGGGGTAGCTGGGTCTGATCAATCACCCAGACCGAGCGACCGTCCGGTTCCAGTCCGATGGTGCGCCAGGCCTGTCCATCAATATTCATCCGGATCGCGTCGATAGACCTGGGCCAATCTGCCTGTCCGCTTCACAGCATCCCCGCGAAGCACTCAACCCGTGATGGCAGCGACTCATGGCCAAGGCCATGCCCATGGCTCAGGAATTCTCACGGAAAAATGTGATCACGCCCTGCAGCTCATCGGCGAAGCGATCGATCTCCGCCATCGTTGTGATGAAGCTGAGGCTGGCGCGGGCTGAACCGGTGACTTGATAGTGGCGGTGCAGTGGCTGACAGCAGTGATGTCCGCTGCGAATGCAGATCCCAGCAAGATCGAGCATGGCGGCGATGTCGTTCGCATGAACACCATCCACAAGAAAGGTGGCGAGAGCACCACGACCAGGCTGTTGCTGAGGCGTTGGGCCAAGAATGCGCAGACCGTCAATCGCCTGCAGACGATTGAACAGATGCAGCGTGAGTTGCGCTTCCCAAGCGGCGATGTTTTCAAGACCGATCTGCTCGAGATAGTTGAGCGCAGCGCCCATCCCCACGGCCTCACCAATGGCGGGCGTGCCGGCCTCGAACTTGTACGGAAGATCAGCCCAAGTGCTGTGATCCATATACACGTCCTGAATCATTTCTCCACCGCCAAGGAAGGGCGGCATCGCCTCCAGCAGGGCTTCTTTCGCCCAGAGGAAACCCATCCCGGTGGGTCCACAGAGCTTGTGCGATGAACCCACCAGGAAATCAGCTCCCAAAGCCGAAACCGAAGTGCGTTGATGAGCAAGGCTCTGACAGGCATCCACCAGTACCAATGCACCGGCTGCATGTGCTGCCGGAATCACCAGCTCCAGAGGGTTACAACAACCCAGGGTGTTGCTGATGTGCACAAGGCTGACCAGTCGTGTGCGATCGCTGAGTTTGGAGCGGAAATCGTCAAGATCCAGTTCACCTGTTTCGGTGACCCCGACGTGGCGCAGAACACAGCCCGTTCGCTGAGCCAGGAGTTGCCAGGGCACCAGGTTGCTGTGGTGCTCCATCAATGTGAGCAGAATCTCATCCCCTTCACGCAGATTGGCGTTACCCCAGCTGCGGGCTACGAGGTTGATGGCCTCCGTGGCATTGCGGGTAAACACAATCTCCTGCGGACCAGCCGCTCCGACAAAGGCGGCGGTGGTGGTGCGTGCCGCCTCAAAATCCTCGGTGGCCCTGGCACTGAGCTGGTGTGCACCTCGATGCACATTGGCGTTATCACGGGAGTAGTAGGCCTGAAGCGCTTCGAGAACCACCCGGGGTTTCTGGCTCGTGGCGGCGTGATCGAGATAGATCAGAGGGTCGCCCTGAGACGATCGCTGATCAAGAATCGGGAAATCAGAACGAGTCCGTTCCGCTAGAGAGACGCCGGTATCACGAGACAGTGTGGTCATAGGGGTCGAGAGGGGTCAGCGATCGCTCCGGAAGCCATCCAGGCCTTGGCAGCTCCTGGCAGGCGATCCACCACTTCGCAACAAAAACCTCTGAGTAGCAAGGCAGCTGCTTCGTCGCCGTCAACTCCTCGACTCCGAAGGTAGAAAAGTTCCTCCTGCTGCAGCTGGCTGATCGTGGCGCCATGTGCGCACTTCACATCGTCGGCAATGATTTCCAGCTCAGGCTTGGCGTCAACACGCGCACGCCGCGACAGCAGCAGACTTCGACTGAGTTGGGCTGCATCCGTCCGCTGTGCCGCTCTGGGCACCTGAATAGCACCGTTGAAAATGCTGTGGGAGCGATCAGCCGCAACAGCTTTCTGCAACTGATCCAGCTCACCCTCAGGACCATCGAAACGCATGCTGCTGTGCGTCGCGAATTGTTCGTCAGCTGTTGTCAATGAGAGGCCATGAATCCCTGTGGTGGCTTGCCCCTCTAGTTGCAGCGCACGCGGTTCGAGGCGCCCGAATCTCCAGCCTCGACAAACGCTGGTCAACGCATAGTGGCTGCGAGGCTCCTGTTCGATAGCAAGGTGCGCCATCAGCGAAGCGTCACCGTTGCCACTAGCAAGAACACCGTGATTCAACCGCGCGTCTTGCCCCAGATGCACCTCCAGCACATGGCTATGAGCGCATTGCGCATCAGAGGATGAGGATCCTGATGGGAAGACCTCCAGAAGCTCCAGCTCCGCATTCGACTCCAGCAGCAACAACACCCGAGTGGCAGTCAGACCAGCCCCGGTGGCAAGCACAAGTTCCAGAGCGGAGACCTTGCCGCAAACCCGCAGAGCGAGAACGTGCTGGCTGTGAGCATGATTGAGCTCAACGGGCCAGGCCTCGGCGCAGCCGCAGTGATCCAGGATCTGGCCGAGGTGACGATTCACCTCAACATCAGTGAGAGGGGTCACGCCCTCCGGAAGCGAAACACCTTCCAGAGGATCCATCTGTCCTCCGAGCACCAGCCGCGTCACACCATCTGACACCTCAGGCATCAAGGGGTTGGAGGTCTCGCTGACCTCGGGAAGTGTGGCTAAGACCTCAAGACGTTTGAGATCGGTGAGTCGCCAGGCTTCCTGTTTACGGGTGGGCAGTCCCAGCCTTTGGAGGGCTTCCCGTCCTCGCTGCTGCACCGGTGCCAGCACACTGCTCACCATGATCAGGCCACTCCCTCGGCGGCGAGCTGCTTATCAACCCAGTCGTAGCCAGTTTTCTCCAGCTCGATAGCCAGATCACGGCCACCGGTGCGCAGGATGCGGCCGGCGGCCATCACATGCACGTAATCGGGGGTGATTTCATCGAGCAATCTCTGGTAATGCGTGATCAGGATCGTGGCGTTCTGCTCACTGGAGAGCTGATTCACACCACCTGCCACGATGCGCAGAGCATCAATATCCAGACCGGAATCGGTTTCATCCAGGATCGCTACCACCGGTTCCAGCAGTGCCATCTGCAGGATTTCATTGCGCTTCTTCTCACCACCGGAGAAGCCCTGGTTGACGCTGCGCTCGAGGAATGCAGGATCCATCTGCACCACCTTGAGCTTCTCGCGCACGTGGTCTTCAAAGTCGAAGGTGTCGAGTTCTTCCTGACCCCGCTTTTCGCGCCTGGCGTTGGTGGACACGCGCAGAAATTCCAGATTGCTGACGCCGGGGATCTCAACTGGATATTGAAAGCTCAGGAACACACCAAGCCGAGCACGCTCTTCTGCCTCCAGTTCGAACAGGTCTTCTCCGCGGTAACGAACACTGCCGCCGGTGACCTGATAAGCGGGATGGCCGGCCAGAACTTTGGAGAGGGTGCTTTTACCGCTGCCGTTTCGGCCCATGATCGCGTGAATTTCACCGGCTCTGATCTGCAGATTCACGCCTTTGAGGATGGGTTGATCCTCTACAGATGCATGCAGATCATTGATGTCGAGAAGAAGCTCAGCGTCGGGGCGAATCACAGTTAAAACAGAACAGGGAAGATGATCGTCAGAAATTGAGCCTGAAAGGAGGGTTTAACCCACAGACCCTTCAAGCTTCAGGGCCAGAAGTTTGTCGGCTTCGGCGGCAAACTCCATCGGCAGCTGGTTGAACACATCACGGCAGAAACCACTGACCATCATCGAGACGGCCTCCTCGAACCCGATGCCGCGGCTCTGCAGATAGAAGAGCTGATCTTCTGAGATTCGGCAGGTGCTGGCCTCATGCTCCACCGCAGATTCAGGCTGCTGAGAGCGGATATAGGGATAGGTGTTGGCTGCAGCTTGATCTCCAATCAACATCGAATCGCACTGGCTGTAATTGCGCGCACCTTTTGCCGCAGGTCCGATCTGCACCAACCCGCGGTAACTGTTACTGGAATTGCCGGCACTGATCCCTTTGCTGACGATGGTGGAACGGGTCCGTGCACCGATATGCACCATTTTTGTGCCGGTATCAGCCTGCTGTTTGTTATTGGTGAGGGCTACTGAATAAAATTCACCAACAGAATCTGCCCCCTGTAGCAAACAACTGGGATACTTCCAAGTAATCGCTGAACCGGTCTCCACCTGAGTCCAGCTGATGCGGCTGCGTGCACCACGACACTGACCGCGTTTGGTCACAAAGTTGTAGATACCGCCAACGCCGTTCTCGTCACCGGCATACCAGTTCTGAACGGTGGAATACTTGATCGACGCATCATCAAGGGTCACCAGTTCAACCACCGCCGCGTGGAGTTGATTAGTGTCGAACATCGGGGCAGTGCAACCCTCGAGGTAACTCACGGAAGCACCTTCCTCCGCCACGATCAGGGTGCGCTCGAACTGCCCAGTATCTCCTGAGTTGATCCGGAAATAGGTGGAAAGCTCCATCGGACACTCAACACCTTTAGGGATAAATACAAAGGAACCATCACTAAAAACAGCGGAGTTCAGAGCTGCAAAATAATTATCATTACTCGGCACCACAGAGCCGAGATATCGCTCAATCAACTCTGGATGTTCTTTAACAGCTTCACTAAAGGAACAGAACACAACGCCATGCTCAGCAAGTTTTTCCTTATAAGTGGTGGCAATCGAAACACTGTCAAAAACGGCGTCAACAGCGACATTGCTCAAGCGTTTCTGTTCACTTAAAGGAATCCCAAG
This sequence comes from Synechococcus sp. GEYO, assembly GCF_900473955.1. Taxonomy (NCBI): domain Bacteria; kingdom Bacillati; phylum Cyanobacteriota; class Cyanophyceae; order Synechococcales; family Synechococcaceae; genus Synechococcus; species Synechococcus sp. GEYO. The sequence continues at coordinate 43,261 of NZ_UCNL01000010.1, read as the reverse complement.
TTTGTCGAAAGTCTCAAGCAGCTTGGGGTCAACTTCTTCGAGTGAGCTCTTTTTAACCTGCTGCTTGGGAGCTGCGTAATAAACGATGTCTTGATAATCAATCGGGTCGTAACCCAGCTCAGCCCAGTCAGGCTCTTCAAGTGTGAGCCAATGCCGGAAAGCCTTGAGACGGAAGCGAAGAAGAAACTCAGGCTCTTCTTTCTTGCTGGAGATGAGTCGCACGATCTCCTCGCTCAGGCCCTTGGAGATCTTTTCAGTCTCGATATCAGTAACAAAGCCGTACTTGTACGGCTGGCTAACGAGATCTCGCGTGGAAGTGGACGTCATGAGCAAAGAGCTCCCCCCAGGTCGTTTTTATGACGGGCCAGCTCCTTCTGAACTATGGCCAGAACATCTCGATCGCCAAAGAAGGAAGTATTAGTGCGTTTCGCGACGGTCTCAGCAATATTGAGAATGACGTCCAAGATCTCCGTGATTGGCTCTTGATTGCCGGCGAGGGCTTCAGTCATGGCGGCGAACGTTGGCAAGAGTGTCGGAGCCAGGGAGATACGAAACAAAATGGTTTCGTATTTGGAGCCTAGAGCACGGATCCATCACCCGACCATGTGACCATTGTGACGGACGTCGGTTCTAACGGGAAAACCCTGCCGGCGCGGCGCCACTAAAAAACGATGCCCAGACAGGCACCACCCCACCTGGGTCAGGTCGTGATCGCCTCGGCATCCAGAGCCTCTTTTAGGAACAGTTGATCCAGGCGATCACCCAATGGAAGCCTGGACTGACATCAATGGATGCACGCTGTTGTCACCAACAGAGGAGGTTACCGCCCTGATCCAATGCGAAGAATCAAGAGCAAGCAGTTCGGCGGACGTTGCAGCGACCAAACCTTGTTCTGAGATTGTTCTCCACGACTACCCCGGCATGACCCAAGGCAATTGGCGCGTTCCCGTGGCATGGTGAAACTATCACCCCGATCTCATGGGCGCGTCAGCTCAGGCTCCCACTCGTGAAGCAACGCTCACCTTGCTCCTGCGGCAGGGTGAGATCAGTGCTGGTGCTCTGGCCAACGAACTGGGGATCTCGGTTCAGGCGATGCGCCGTCATCTGCGCACCCTGGAAGAAGAAGGACTGGTCGAAGCGAGCTCGATCACGGCTGGACCGGGTCGGCCTACCAACCAATGGAGACTCACGCAGCAAGGCCATCAACACTTTCCAGATAGCAGCGACACCTTTGCGCTGAATCTGCTCGAGTCGATGGCGACAAGCCTGCCGCCTGAGACCTTGGCAACCCTGCTCGAACGACAGGCCCACGAGAAAGCACATCAGTACAGGCACCAAGTCGGCGAAGGACCGCTTGAACAACGCATTCGCAGATTGGTCAGCCTGCGCAGCAATGAAGGGTATGTCAGCGAAATGGTGCAAGCGGAGAACGGGCACGGCTGGTGCATCAATGAATTTCATTGCTCCGTCCAGAGAATCGCTGAAGAATTTCCGGCTGTCTGCGACCAGGAACTTCAACTGATTCGGATGACATTCCCTGACTGTCGGGTGGAAAGAGTGCACTGGAGGCTGGAATCAGGACATTCCTGCGGTTTTCAGATCAGCCCATCAGGCGCGATCTCCAACGAATCCACACCCGGATCCCACCCGTGAGCATCGATCCAGCGCCGGTTTCAGGCCCATTGGACCGGCAGCAGATCGAACGCATCGACGCCACGCTTCTGCCCGCCGTCGACCGCCACCTTCTGCGGCTGCAGGCCCACTGTCTGGCGACGTTTCAGCAGATCGCCATGCCGCTGCAGCAAGGGCCTTTGCCAACGCGGGATCACTGGCAGGACTGGTGTGATTGCCAGCCTCAGCTGGCCAACGACGCGGACTTCCGGGAACAGCTGATGATGCAGTTCACGGTGATTGCGAGCCAGCTTGAAGAGCTCGCCAGCCAGCTGCAGCTCACTCCACTCGAGCTCCAGCTCAACGATTTGATCCAACACGCCGAAGCAAACAGCCGTCAGCGCTTGTCGAGCTTGGAGTGAACCGATTGCTGGATGCACTCCGAACATCGCGAACCGATCGCTCTCCTGCGATCATCCAAGAGAGACCGTCCGCAGCCGATGACCCTGGACATCCCCGACGCGCCGACATTCTTTCGACTGAGCTGCGGAAGCTGGCGTTCTCAACGGAGCGTGCATCACCTTTTGCACCGTCGCAGCGAAGCAGGCGGCTCGCTCATCGTGGTCGAAGACCTGGAACTGAATGATGAACGTTTGCTGGCCATGGCACACCAGCACCAGCAGGATCCTGGACTGATCATTGGCGGCAGCTACGTGCGCTGGAGCGCCTCGATGGCCTGGGACCGCGATGGCGATGCTCACGACGGTGAAACCTGCTTCGCGTTGATCGGAGACAGTGAGACCGCTCGCTCCGGCACCATGCTCCGCGATCAGGGCTACGCAGAAAAAGCGCCAGCAACGTCGACCTTCGAGATGGACGACCGGGATGGGCTGATTCTCTGCACGAGTTACGAAATGATGACCGTCTGGGAACGCTTTAGTTTCTCCGGCCCGGACGTGCGTATTCGTTCCAGCACGGTTGAGGGTCTATCCAACAACGCATCCTTCTGCGTGGAAACCAGGCTCAAAAACGACAGCTCAACCACCGGCTCGCAAGGGATGACAGCGCTCGTATCACCCTTCGGCTGGTGAGTGTCCTCTGTTACGGACTGTGAGTAGGCCGGAGGCCGCAAGGGAGTGTGATGACTCCCACTTATACGATCCAGCCAGTGTGTTCCGTCTCGAGTGGCCATTCCTCTTCTTCAGTACGCACCAACCACGCAAAACAATCGCGTCGCAGCTCTCAGCGTTGCTTCTGAAGAAACCCAGCGTTCCCTTCAGATGGACATCTCGATGGACGCTGACAACATCGAGACGGTGATCGAGTCGGCTTACCGCCAGATCTTCTTTCACGCGTTCAAGAGCGACCGCGACAGCTTCCTGGAATCACAGCTGCGTGATGGGCAGATCACCGTTCGCGACTTCATCCGCGGGTTGTGTCTCTCGGACACTTTTAAAAGAACGTTTTACGGCTTCAACTCGAACTACAAAGTGGTTCGTCACCTTGTCCAGAAAATTCTGGGACGCAAGACCCACGGTCGCTCCGAGGAGATCTCCTGGTCGATTGTGATTGCGACCAAGGGCGTCGAAGGCATCGTGGATGCACTTCTCGACAGTGAGGAATATCTCGACGCCTTCGGCTACGACAACGTTCCCTTCCAACGCAATCGCGTGCTTCCCGGAAGGGAGTTGGGTGAGACACCCTTCAATATCACCACCCCTCGCTACGACGAGTACTACCGGGGAATTCTCGGTTTCCCCAAGATCATCTACACCGGCAAAGCCAAGAGCCTTCCGGCACGCGCCAACCGCTCCCGAGGTGGTTTCAGCGAAGATTATCTGCCTTGGGTTCGAGGCATGGCCGTCGCAGGCTCAGCCTCTCCCGAAGGCAACCTCGAGATGGATTATCTCTCGAAAGTTCCTTACCGCAGCATTGGCCGCTGAATCGCGTCCCCAGGCGAAGATGTTTGAGCGGAGTCCCCTGTGGGGCTCCGCTTTTTTGTCTGCAGCGTGAGACCTGAAATGGATGCGGTCTGGGGAGCTCATGCAGTCAGAAGATGCTGACCACGAGCGATCAAGCTCCCTGAAAACCAGGACTTTCGAGCAAACTGATCCCAAAGAAACCCGGTAGCCCGACCGTGACGCAAGCCATCACATCCCTCGCCCGCATGACCCTGCGTCAGCTGCGTCAGATGGCCAGTGATCTCGGCGTCACTCTCTACAGCCGCAAAAGCAAGGAAGACCTGGTCTCCGCGATTGCCGAAAAGCAGGAACGTCGTGGCGGTGATCTCAAGGCCATCGAAGCGGAGCTCAATCCACCCTCGCGCCCCTCGTCCGAGACCCGCGTTGTTTTCCTCCCCAGAGACCCCCAATGGGCTTATGTGTTCTGGGAGATCTCAGACGACGACCGTCGCCGCGCTCAAAGCGAAGGCGCAGCACACCTGAATCTTCGCCTGGCTGATGTCACGGGCCTGCAGGACGGCTCGGCGCACCCCCACACCCTCCAGGAAGTGCCTGTCGATAGTCACAGCACCGAGTGGTACCTGCCCGTGCCTCTCTGCGACCGCGATTACCGCGTTGAACTCGGCTTCCGCGCGGGCAGCCAATGGATCTCTCTGGCCTTCTCGTCTGTGGCCAGGGTTCCGGCCCTCCACCCCAGCGACCAGATCCTCGATCAGTTCGTACCTTTCAGCCTCGAAACCGCTGCTCCTGCACCGGCACCAGTCAGCACACCCAGCTTCGAGCCCACTGACAGCGGCTTGCACGAGCGTCTCTATCAAAGTGCAACCACTCACTTCCGCAGCCGCCGAGTCGGTTCAGAAGTTCTGCACGAACAGGACTCACTCTCCGGGGATCAGCGTGGTCTCAGTGATTCAGGCGCTGGCTTATGGGCAAGCGGCCTCAATGAGTCAGGTCTCGGAGGAGTGGCCCCTCGCCAACGCACCTTCTGGCTGGTGGCTGATGCGGAGCTGATTGTTTACGGCGCCACTGATCCTTCCGCCCGCCTGACCATCGGCGGAGAGGAAGTTCCTCTCTCCAGCGATGGAACCTTCCGCATCCAGGTTCCATTCCGTGACGGCGAGCAGACCTACGCCGTTGAAGCGATCGCTGCGGACGGTGAGCAGAAGCGCAACATCACGCTCAACTTCGAGCGCGTGACCCCAGAAGACAACAGCAACCCTGCCAGCGAAGCCAAAGCTGAGTGGTTCTGATCCTGTGGGAGTGAACCGAAAAGCCCTGCGCTGGATTGTGGCCATTACCCCCGTTGCAGGGGCCGTTGCATTCCCGGTTCTTGTGCCTCTCACGATGGCAAAAGTCGGAATTGGAGCCGGTGTTGGCTTGGCACTCGTGCTCAGCAGCCTCTGGTTTGTGGGGATGCTGAAAACCTCTGAAATGCCTCACTGACGGAGTCGTCAGCAAGATGGTGGGTGGTGGAACACTGTCAGCAGCCGAAACCCAGCACGTGCTGAACAGGCTGCTGAAACATGTTCATCTACTTGGCTTATTGCCTCTGCTGACACCAGTGTTGCTGAGCTGCAGCCAGGCAGGCCAAGTGGTGGGAGTAGGTATGCCTGATCTGCCCTTACCGCAGAACTTCCAGCTGCACTTCAATCATCGAGACAGCGGGAGATACCGCAATCCGCTGAACGGCGGCTTGCGTAACTGCGACAACCTCGAGGAACAATTGATCACATAGATCAATGCGGCCAAGGAGGAAGTGCTGATGGCCATTCAGGAACTGACACTTCCGCAGATCGCCAACGCGCTGATTCGAGCGAAGCATCGAGGGGTCCGCGTTCAGGTGGTGCTGGAGAACAACTACAGCTGGCCCTGGTCGAAACAGCATCCCAGCGATTTATCAGCTCACAGCAGGCGACGGAAGCAGCGATTGCAATGACTGGCAGACAGCAATCGTGACGGCAGGCTCACTGCTGAGGAACGATTGGCTGGAGATGCCATCCCACTCCTAAAGCGCGCTGGCATACCGATGATCGATGACAGCGAAGACGGCAGCCGAGGCAGTGGCCTGATGCATCACAAATTCGTTGTGGTGGATCGGTCTCTGGTGATCACAGACAGTGCCAACTTCACCAGCTCAGGCATGCATGGTGACGCGGGGGCGTCACGCAGCCGCGGCAATATCAATCACCTACTGAGCATCCGAAGCTCCGAACAGGCTGGGTTATTCCGAGCAGAGTTTGAACAGATGTGGGGCGATGGTCCAGGAGGCGAACAGAACAGTCAATTCGGACGCAGCAAAGACAACCAAGGCTTGAAGGCTGTTCGAGTGAATGGAATAGCAATGCACGTGCTGTCTGCCCCTCACTCAAAGACAAGCCCAGAACATGGACTGATCTTGATCCGTGAGCAGCTGGCTGCAGCGAAGCGGAGTATCGGCATGGCGCTGTTTGTGTTTTCAGACCAAAGCCCTACCAATGTTTTGACAGAGCAAATGAGTACTGACATCGATATTCGACTCCTGGCGGATCCAAGCTTCGCAAGCCGCTCTTTTTCAGAGGCGCTTGATTTGCTGGGAGTGGAACTCCCCGACCGTTTTTGCAAACTGGAGGCAGACAATCGGCCTCTCAAAACGCCAATGCAAACCGTCGGCACCCCAAGACTGGCCAGGGGTGACAAGTTGCACCACAAGTTCGCAGTGATCGACAACAAAACAGTTATCACAGGCAGCTTCAACTGGTCAACCGCTGCCGCTCACACCAACGATGAAACCCTGCTGGTCATTAAGTCACCCAAGATTGCCGCTCATTTCACTCGTGAGATGAATCGGATGTGGCGCAGTGCTGAGCTAGGGATCACGCCGCGAATACAACGAAAGCTGGATCGACAGAGAGCCAAATGTGGGAGTGGGTTGGAGAGGGGCTGAGAGAACAAGAGAGATAATGACCTAAATTCCCGTATCAGCAAATTTTGGGGTCATGAAAATTGCTCTAAGCATCCTTGCCGCAAGTTCATTGCTTCTCACAACAGGCTGTGCAGAACTTCAAGAAATTGCCGAGGAGCACAAGGCAGAGCAGGCAGCGGAAGAAGCAAAGAAGAATAGGATTAGAAATCTCGACATAGATCAACCCATCGCGAATCTAAGTGTTGAAGCAATCTCTGAGGAATTCGAAGCAAACTCAGTAATGGCTGAGAACAAATACATGAATCAACCTGTTGAGCTCACTGGATATATCGGCAGCATTGACGACTCTCTATTTGACGAAAAGAATGTCAGCATCATTATCACTGGTGGGGAGTACAGCTTTTCATCCGTGAGCTGCTCGAAACCTCGTAGCGCCCCCGAAGTCCGCGAACTCCGCAAAGGGATACGTGTTGCAGTACGCGGCGTGGTTACCTCAGAAGAAATGGGAGTGGGTCTTTCCCGTTGCAAGTTCTGGCTGTTCTCTGAGGATCGGTGGATCGGAGGCGACCAAGAAAAAACAGAAGAAAAGAGCCAAACACAACAAACGAGCAAGGATCAATCCCTACAGAGATCCTTCAACAATCGCCAAGAGGAATCTACGGATAGAAACGACAACAATGAACTCGAGCGAGGAAAGGCTCGCTTTGACTCGCTAACAACAATAGATAGTGCAATCTACGTGATTCAAGAATGGGTAGAAGCAATGTCTAACAATGACACTCAACGAGCATTTAAATATATGACTGGGGCTGCCGAACGAATGTATGATCCAGCATTCTTCAGGCAATTCGAACGGGTCAATATTTCAAATCTAACTGTCGATAGTGTGAGTGGGTCTTTTATCAACCTTAGCGGGATCATGACCTTTGTCTATCCAGATGGATCAGTTCAAAAAGAGACGAGGACCTTCACGCTCTTTTCCAAAGATGGATCAACAGTCGTTACCAATACTGAGTTCGGCAAGGTTGTTGACCCTAGAAACTAAGGGCATGAAAACATAAGCCATTATGTTCGCGAGAAGGAAACAACAGGCATCGGAGTAGATCTACGTTATCGACAAGATCAAAAGGCATGCAATTCTTGACGAAGTATTGGAAGACAGATTTAAATCGTCATACGACCTCTACAAAAGCGGGATTGTCGAAATCTAATCTAAAGACGTAGAAGGGAAGCTTAACAACACGCCAGTCACCTGGAATCAAACAGATGAGAACACAGTGATTACTTCAAAAACAGGCTAAATCATTATTTCCCATGCTTAGCGCCAAAGGTTAATCAAGAGAATCACACAATCTTCTAGATCAATTCTTCGGTGGCAATGTTGCACGGACCGAATCGTGCTGAGAACCATGGACTGGGTGGATGCAGCTAATCCCTCTGCATTCATCCACGCAAGGAAGCGATCAACCTCTGCCCTGGTCCTGATCGGCAAGCCAAACCACTGCACCACCCGATAGGCATGCGTGACCCTTGCCTGCCTCTTGTCCTCTACCAATGACCTGAGGGCATCGAGCAAATCCTGGTCTCTTCACTCCACCAATGGGCGGTATCGATTCAGGGAAAGATCCAAATCCCCCTGCTGGGCATCCCGCCAGATCTCAGCGCAGATGGCTTGCCCCCTGGCTTCGGCGACTGGATCGTCAAAACGACCAAGGCGATTGATGAAATGGTCCCGCCCTTCCAGCCTCAATCTGACTTGGAGAGCACAGTTGTTGTCCCTCACCCTCGGCGGCTTCTTCAACATCCCTCTTCCTTGCATGGGATTTGGACTTAGGGCTGACATCCAGCAAAAGCCAAGCCCGATCCATTGATCCAGTAGCCCTTCGTAGCCCTTGGGGGTCTCAACGCGAGATCAAGTGCCCTCCTGGCTTGGGTTCTGGCTTATGGACCCATGAGAATCCTGAGCGTCCCTGAGCGATTCCTTCAAAAGCACTGGCATAACAGGCATCGGCACCCCCGCCTCGCTCGCGGCGACAAGTTGCATCACAAGTTCACCGTGATCGACAACAAAAAAGTGATCACGGGATCCTTCAACTGGTCACCCGCTGCCGCTCATACCAATGATGAAACCCTGCTGGTGATTCACTCACCCACGCTTGCCGCCCATTTCACTCGTGAATTGAATCGGATATGGCGAAGTGCTGAGCGAGGGATCACGCAGCACATCCAACGCAAGCTGGATCGGCAGCGTGCCAAATATGGGAGCGGGGTGGAGAGGAGCTGAGATTGTCAGGACTGAGGCGCAATTGACTTGGAAGCTGACTCAGGGCTCAGCAGTACTTGATTTTGATAACCAATCAAATGGATCAGAACAACACTCCAAATCATCTAAGGAGTCTGAAAGTGACTGAGCGCGTTGACTCAGAGAGAGCAACAGCTGCCTGAAATAGTCCGAATCAGCAAAGCAGCGCCTGACCACCAATGAGTCGCCCACAGTCAGACCTGTGGATAGAGGCAAAGGAACTTTTTTGCCATGGAAATTCCCAATCGTATGAACTGTGCCGTAACTGATCGTCACCTGATCTTCAGTTCGTCCCTCCCAACGACTGACCTCATGCCGAACTGCTCCAACAGTTGAACGTTGAAAGCCCAATCCTTTCAAATGATGCTGGATCTTGGGAAATGCACCATCAGGCAATGATAAAACAGGGAAATCTTGTAGATCATCTAAATTCAACTCTACTTTGCGTTGCAACAGTGGATGCTGCTGATCAACTAAAAAAACAGATGGGTAACGAGTGAGGTTAATCACAACAAACTCATCATCATCAACTGGCACATCTGGATAACAACCCAGCCACGCATCCAAAATGGATTCTCTAAGGAGTGCCAATGGGTAGCTCACATTCAAAAAGTTAGATGGCCCACATACCCAAGGCTGGGGAAGTTCAGTTAAATAATCAGAACCAACTCCATAAACAGCATCTATTCTCATCGACTTGCCATAAGCCCAGCGATAAAGCTGATGCACTTTACGCTCAGCATTCAGAAGAGATAGGTCACCACTTAAGCTCCACTCTCCTTCTAACTTACAAGGATCCAGATCAAGAAACTCCGCAACGGATTTAGCATTTCGAGAAACTGTTGCTTGATTGCAATTCAAACCTGAAGCGGCATCCTTACCAGAACGCAGCCAAATCAGATAATCGAGACACGAAAGACGAAAAACGTCAAACATTAGCCAATGTCAAGAAGTGACAAAACTTCAAACATCACTGAAGCAAATAAATACTAGAGGCGAAGTAAAATTCCAGGGAATTTATGCAAAAGACGCATAGACCTGAATTGAAAAGCATGAATAGCCTTAGCCAACGATACCCAGATTTTATCAAAAACTATCACTGAAGCAATAGACATAGATGCATAGCTCGATGCGTTAAACATCGAGCAGTCACCAAAAATGACTTAAAATTAACGGACAGTTTTTATTGGCTTGCGCAAAGGCGATGAGACAAGACGCTGAAAACAGAAAATTTCATCACCAGTGAATCAAGCAACCTCTGTAAACCCTTCAAGGAAAATACGAACCTTAGGTTAGAATCCAAAAGAGCGAACTGCCCTATGCGAATTATCAACTTCGCAGTATCACTTGGCCACGATCAAGATCAACTCCCCACATAAACACCAGATGATGCTGCAAAACCTTCAGGGATTTGAGTGAATCTGGCTCAAATCAGACATTGATCAATCCAGACAATGGCTTAAAAGACATCTCACCCCAGCTCAAAGATCAATCACTGATCTGCGTTTCTGAAATCGTCGACATGACCGATCTCAGGTCAGAATGCCGCGACGTGATAAGCCATCCCCGTGAGACTGCCACTGTTCCTTTTGGGCTTGGCCTTGCTGCTGCCCTCAACAGCTCAAGCGAAGCCACAAAAGGTTCCTTTCCCGACCAGAGAAGAACTGCGTTCACTCCAGCTACTGGCCTATAGCTGTTCGCGCGCCAACGACCGGGAGAGCTGTAGCAAGACTCGCAGCCTTGCCGATCCGCTCATGGACAATCCCAGACTGTCGGCTGCCTGCAAAGACACCGTCTGGGAATTGGTTCAGGCCTCACAGGTAGTCACCACCAACAGCTTCCAGCGCCGCGACAGTATCGATCGACCGGCACGCCGTCTGACGTTGGTCTGTTCAGCACCCGAGAAACCGAAGCAACCTGCTGCACCAGCCAAGACTTAAGTGCTCAAACACCTTCTGTTACTGCTCACATATAGAGAGGGCCGTGGTTGGGGTGATCGATCTCCATAACGCTTCAGAAGCCTTGACGCCTGAAAAGTAGCTGCGACAACTGGTCGCGCCGACAACCCTGAACAGCATCTGGCGTGTAAAGGTTCCCTATCCGCTCCCGTCAGGGATGACCGCCTCCGCCTCGGCAGAACCCGCTCCAATCTTCGTGCGGCTCGAAGCCCCTTTCACCGACCAGAAGCCGGGCACCTCCGGATTGCGCAAAAGCAGTGCTCAGTTTGAGCAACCGCACTATCTCGAAAGTTTCGTTGAGGCTGTGTTTCGCACCCTTCCGGGCGTGCAAGGAGGCACGTTGGTGCTCGGAGGCGATGGCCGTTACGGCAATCTGCGTGCCATCAATGTGATCCTGCGCATGGCTGCAGCCCATGGCCTGAGCAAGGTGATCATCACCACCGATGGCATTCTCTCCACACCAGCCGCGTCCAACCTGATCCGCAAGCGCGAGGCCATTGGCGGGATCATCCTTTCAGCCAGCCACAATCCAGGCGGCCCCAATGGCGATTTCGGAGTGAAGGTGAATGGAGCCAACGGTGGCCCCACACCAGGATCCTTCACCGATGCGGTGTTCGAGTGCACCAAGTCACTGGAGCAATACGCCACTTTTGAAGCTCCCGAGCTGAGTCTCGGGACTCCAGGAACACACCACATCGGTGCCATGGAGGTTGAGATCATCGATGGGGTCGATGACTTTGTGGCATTGATGCAGCAACTGTTCGATTTCGATCAGATCAGGGGTCTGCTGCGCAACGATTTCCCGCTGGCCTTCGACGCGATGCACGCTGTCACTGGCCCCTACGCCAAACGTGTCTTCGAGGATCTGCTGGGAGCACCAGCCGGCAGCGTGCGCAATGGCATTCCACTTGAAGATTTCGGCGGCGAGCATCCGGATCCCAACCTCACGTACGCCCACGATCTGGCGGATCTTCTCCTCAAGGGAGACGACTACCGCTTCGGTGCAGCCTGCGACGGTGACGGCGACCGCAACATGATCCTCGGTCACCACTGTTTTGTGAATCCCAGCGACAGCCTGGCCGTCCTCACGGCCAACGCCACGCTGGCTCCGGCCTATGCCTCAGGCCTGGCAGGCGTCGCGCGCTCCATGCCAACCAGCTCCGCTGTTGATGTGGTGGCGAAGGAACTGGGCATTGAATGCTTCGAGACGCCAACCGGCTGGAAGTTCTTCGGAAATCTGTTGGATGCCGGCCGCATCACGCTCTGCGGCGAAGAAAGTTTCGGCACTGGCAGCAACCACGTGCGTGAAAAAGACGGTCTTTGGGCCGTGCTGTTCTGGTTGCAGATCCTCGCAGTGCGTCGTTGCAGCGTGGCGGACATCATGAGCAGCCACTGGGAGCGCTTTGGGCGGCACTACTACTCACGTCATGACTATGAGGCAGTGCCCACCGACGCAGCCCATGGTTTGTATGACCGTCTCGAAGGCCTCCTGCCTGGTCTGATCGGCCAACCCTTCGCCGGTCGCACCATCACTGGGGCCGACAATTTCAGTTACACCGACCCTGTGGACCAGTCGGTCACCCAGGGCCAGGGCCTGCGCATCCTTTTGGAGGACTGCAGCCGCGTTGTCGTGCGCCTCTCTGGCACTGGAACCAAGGGAGCCACCATCAGGGTGTATCTCGAGAGCTATGTACCAAGCAGTGGTGATCTCCATCAGGATCCCCAGATCGCCTTGGCCGACATGATCAGCAGCATCAACTCGCTGGCGGAGATTCAGCAGCGCACAGGAATGGACTGCCCCACCGTGATCACCTGAGCGTCAGCGACGCCGCTGCCCCTGCCAAGTCGTCTTCTGAGAGCGATACTCCTCCTCGGATGCACTCTCCTGGAGCTGACGCATGCTCTCGATCGATGAGCCAAACAGCATGGCGGAGGCAATCACGACGCCTCGGAGATAAAGCAATCTGGTGCGAGGAATCTCGGCCGGTGTATTGCGAATGAATGTGCCGAGAAAAATCGTGAGGATGACGCCGATGCCGGCACCGATGAAGGAAGCCCAGAGCACCTTGAAACCGTTGAATCCAGAAGGCGCAGAGTTGCAGGATTGGGGCTTCAGATCGCGTCTCATGAGCTACTCAGTCTCGAGTCCTGCGTAGGCCCAAGCAAAGACTTAAGAACGACATAAAACACCGGCACAACGAAGAGCGACAGAACGGTGGCAATCAATAGACCACCAAACACAACAGCTCCGAGGGACGTCTGACTACGGGCGCCGGCACCACTGGCGAAGACGAGCGGCATGAACCCGAACAGTGAGGAAATCGCTGTCATCAAGATCGGCCTGAGGCGGGAACCTGCGGCAAAACGTGCAGCCTCCAGTGCATCGGCACCAGCCTGCATCCGCTGATTCGCCATATCCACGATCAGGATTCCGTTGCCAGCAGCCAGGCCGATCAACATCACCAGACCCACCTGGGCATAGACATTGAGCACCTCACCCCGCAAGGCCAGGAAGGCGAGTGCTCCCAGCATGGCTGTCGGTACGGTCATCAGAATGATCAGCGGATCGGAATAGCTTTCGTATTGCGCCGACAGCACCAGATACACCGCCAGGATGCCAAGCGCAAAGATCACCACCGCCAAGGCACCGGCCTTCACTTCCTCACGAGAAATCCCAGTCCAGTCGAAGCTGAGGCCCTGCGGATTGATGGTCTCAAAGATCCCCTTCATCGCTGTAATCGCCTGACCAGAGCTCTTTCCAGCCGCAGGCGTCCCTTCGATCTTGATGGCTCGATAGAGATTGAAATGAGGCACCACCGTGGGGCCGAGCGTTTCACGCACGCTGAAAAACTCCGCGAGCGAAATCAGATCACCGTTAGAGCTTTTGACGTACAAGGCTGAAAGGCGCTCGGGAGTCGCACGGCTTTCAGCATCAGCCTGCACGTAAACCCGACGCACTTTGCCCTCCTGAAAGGTGTCGTTCACATAGAGGCCGCCGAAATTGATACTGAAGGTCTGCATGGCAGCTCCGAAGTCAACGTCAACCGCGGCCATGCGATCGCGATCCACCTGAATCTCGATCTGTGGCGATTCAGGAGCGAACAGCGTGTAGACACGGTTGAGATCGGGGTCTGCGTTACCCGCCTGGATCAGTTGCCCTGCCGTGCCATAAAAATCAGCCAGGCTGTAGGCCCCACCACTCTGATCGAGAAGCTGAAACTCGAATCCACCGCCAGTGCCATAGCCAGGGATGGCAGGAGGTTCAACAACAAACACCCTGGCACCATCCACCGAACGGGCGAGCTTTTGATTGAGCCTCTCCACGATCGCACCCACGGTCTGATCGCGTTGCTTTCGCTCGGACCAGTTCCTGGTGCCAAAGAAGAACAGGCCCTTGTTGGGACTGTTGCCATCCAGGCTTGCACCGCTAAACACTGATGCCGCAGTGATGTTCTTTTCCGTACGCAGTACGGCAGCCACCTGCTGGTTAATCGCTTCAGTGACCTGAGTGGAGACGCCCTCCGGCGCTTGCACCACGCCAATTGCATAACCCTGATCTTCGATCGGCACAAACCCGCCGGGAATGGCCCGAAAAGCAACGGCCGTAAGCAGGATGCCGATGCCGAGGATGCTCATCACCAGTCGGCGACGACCGAGAGCCCACTCCAAAGCGGAGGCGTAGCGGCTCTCCATCACGGCATAAGCGCTATTGAACTTGGCGAAAATGATCGGTGTGAACCAACCCAGGGTGAGGCCTAGAGCTGGATAGAGCGTTACTGGAATGACCCGACTGACCCCCACAAGAATCAAGCCGGTCATGGCTCCACCAAAGGTGAAAGGCAGTGTGACCGGTCGATCGATCAAGCGCCCCAGCAGCAGACCAATCAAGGCACCAACAGCCATCGGGATCAGCACCAGAGGTGCTCCAGCACCGACCACCAGCAATCCATACACAAAACCGATCACCGTGCCGGCGATGGCATAGCTCCGCCGTCCAGGATCCTTTGATTCACGCGCCAGCAGCAGTGCTGACAACATCGGTGAGAAGGTGAGAGCGTTGAAGGTGGAGATGGCGATCGAGAAGATCACCGTGGCTGCGAACTGTTTGTAAATCGTTCCCGTCGCGCCAGGAAAAAACAGAACTGGCAGGAACACTGCGAACTTCACCAGCGAGGTGGCGATGATCGCTGAGAACAGCTCGTCCATGGTGGCTTTCGCTGCCTCCAACGCCGTCATCCCCTCCGATTTTTTGGTGGAGGTGTCCTCGATCACGGTGATCGCATCGTCTACCACGAGACCCGTGGCAAGCACCAGACCGAACAGCGTCAGCTGATTCAGGGAAAAGCCGAAGCCAAGGACCAGACCAAAGGTGCCGATCAATGCCACAGGGATCGCGATCCCCGGAACAAGCGTGGCCTTCCAGTTCTGAAGAAACAGAAAAAGAATCAGAACCACAAGCACCACCGCGTCCCGCAGGGAATTCACCACGCCCTGGATGGAGGCGCTGATGAAGTCGGTGTTGTCGTAGATCTTCTCCATCTTCATGCCCACAGGCATGGTCATCTCAAAGTTCGCCAACACCTGCTTCACGCCGTCGGAGACCTCGAGAGCATTACTGCCCGAGAGCTGATAAACAGCCAAACCAACAGACGGAACACCCTGAAGATCGGTCGCGCTCACGGCATAGGACTCACCACCAAGTTGGACGCTGCCCACATCTCGGAGGCGCACCAACCCTCCCTCCTCAGCGGTTCGCACCACCATCTGCTCGAATTCCTCAACGCTGCGCAGGCGGCCCTGCAATTGCACGGTGAAGGTGAACTGCTGCCCTTTCGGGGAGGGCTCACCACCAACCTGGCCGGCGGCGACAAGACGATTCTGGCTGGACAACTGGTTGACCACATCGGTGGAGGTGAGGCCAAAACTGGTGAGCTTGTCGGGGTCAAGCCACAGCCGAAACGCCAGTTTTCGATTGCCGAAGTAGGTGAGGTCGCCAACACCGCTCACCCGCTTGATGGCATCGGTGAGGTTCAGATCCAGCAGCCCACTGATCGTCTCAGCGCTGTAGGTGATCTGATCAGGATCCGCGCTGCCAAAGTTGTAAACGAGCAGAATCGAGTTGGACGCTTTATTGACGCTCACGCCGGCCTTGCGCACCTCCTCAGGGAGTTGCGGTTCTGCCAGAGCCACACGGTTCTGAACATTGACCTGGTTGATGTCACCGTTGGTGCCGCTAGCGAAAGCCACATCAATGGAGCTGACCCCGTCGGCGGAACTGTTGGACTTAATGAAGTCCATGTTCTCGACACCGTTGATCTGCTGCTCAAGAACACTGGTGACACCCTCCTCAACAGAGATGGCATCGGCACCGGTGTAGTTGGCCCTCACTTTGACGGTGGGAGGAGCGATGTCCGGGAGGTTTTCGATCGGAAGAATTGGGATCGCAATCAATCCCACGATCACGATCAGAATGCTGCAGACCGTTGTGAGAACGGGCCTGGTGATGAAATTATTAGAGGCGGACATGACTCAGTCGCTCAGTTCTGCACCTTCACCGGCACACCGTGACGCAGGCTCAGAAGATTGCTGGTGATTACGTGCTGGCCCAGCTTCAAACCTTTAGTGACCGGATAGCGATTGTTCTGGAGGGCACCGAGATTGACAGGCGTTTGCAGCGCAAACAAGGTGGCGGAAGGAATCACGCCCCGCTCAATCCCCCGTTTGATCCTGGCCAGATCAGCCTTACCAGGCTGCGCTTCAAGCTCCTTGAGAGTGCCAAGACGGAACACAAAACTCTGACCGGACGTCTGCGTCACGGCAGCGAAGGGAACGGATGGCTGCTGACGGGAGTCGAGCTGAACCCTGGTCCGCAACCTCTGACCGTTGCGCAGCCTGCCATCTGGGTTGGGAAATTGAGCCCGCACCAGAAGGGCCTGGGTTCCGGAGTTGATCCCAGGATCAACCGACATCACCGAGCTGCTTGCCATCACCTCATTGCGACCCGGAAGACTGAGCAACACCGGTAGACCCAGCCTGATGCGACTGGCATAGATAGACGGCACCTCCACCCTGGCCTCCAGGATGTTGTTGCGAATCAACTTGGTGAATGGGTCTCCATTTCTCACCACATCCCCGACCTGAACGGTGACGTCCGCCACAGTTCCAGCGATCGGTGACTGCAGATTGCTGTAAGCCAGCGTGGCCTCTTGAGCTCTGACCTCTTCTCGCGAGGCGATATAAATTGCGCGCCGCTGATCACGCTCGGAGGCTTCCGCGGCACCAAGCGGCACCAAAAATTCATAGCGTTTCAGCTCCAGCAGATCCCTCTGCTCTTTGGCTTTCAACCCGGCTAGTTTGGCCTGCTCCTGAGCTTGATCAAGGGTCATGAGCAACTGACCTGCAGTCACCCGATCTCCCTGAGTGATCTTCAATTCAATGATCCGGCCTGATGCCTGAGCCGCAAGCTGAACCAGATCGCCGGCCTCCAGGGTGCTGACTGTGTCGACATCCTCCGTGAACACAGCCTCGCTAACAGCGGCCTGCTTCACTTCTGGAAGGGGCCTCTGCGCATCGCCGCCCTTACCGCAGGCAGCGAGCATGAAGGCCGTCAGGACCAAGGGGATCAGGGGTCGGTTGAGACGCACAGTCAAGACTCTGTCGGCCGCATTATGACGGCGCTCTTGATGCCAAAGGCTCAACTTGAGCAAGAATCGTCTCACCGGGAATCGACGCCTTGGGCGGACCTCTGAAACAGGATCTGTTCAGCCATCACGGCGAAGCAGCTCGGCAGCGGCAGGCTCCCCTCGCCGATCGCCTGCGGCCACGCAATCTCGATGAATTCGTGGGTCAAGCAGCAATCCTGGCGGAGGGTCGCCTGCTGCGGCGAGCCATCTCAGCCGATCGTGTCGGCAATCTGATCCTGCATGGCCCGCCGGGAGTCGGAAAGACCACCCTGGCGCGAATCATTGCCAACCACACACGAGCCCATTTCAGCTCTCTCAATGCCGTGCTGGCGGGCGTGAAAGACTTGCGCTCCGAAGTGACCGATGCCAGTCAGCGACTTGAACGCCATGGACTGCGCACCATCCTGTTTATCGATGAGGTGCATCGCTTCAACAGCGCCCAGCAGGATGCATTACTGCCATGGGTGGAGAACGGCACACTCACCCTGATCGGTGCCACGACAGAAAACCCCTTTTTCGAAGTCAACAAGGCGCTGGTCAGTCGGTCCAGGTTGTTCCGTCTGCAGAGCTTGGGCCCGGACGACCTCAGTCGTTTGCTAGTGACTGCACTGCACGACAAAGAGCGTGGCTATGGCGACCGTCATGTAGAGATCAGCGCTGAGGCCTCGGCCCATCTCGTCAATGTGGCGGGAGGTGACGCACGCAGCCTGCTCAATGCACTTGAGCTCGCAGTGGAGAGCACCCCTGAAAATCAGGATGGCGTGATCGCCATCAACCTTGGCATTGCTGAGGAATCCATTCAGCAGCGCGCCGTGCTCTACGACAAGCAGGGTGATGCGCACTTCGACACGATCAGCGCATTCATCAAATCCCTGAGGGGCTCGGACGCCGACGCAGCGCTGTTCTGGCTGGCACGGATGATTGAAGCCGGTGAAAACCCCCGTTTCATTTTCCGGCGCATGCTGATCTCAGCTGGGGAAGACGTGGGCCTCGCGGACCCCCAGGCCGTGGTGGTGGTCGAAGCCTGCGCCGCGGCCTTTGAGCGCATTGGCCTGCCGGAGGGACTGTATCCATTGGCCCAGGCAGCTCTTTACCTGGCATGCACTGAAAAAAGCAACAGCACTAGCGGCATGTTCGAAGCACTGCGTCAGGTGCGTGAAGCACAGCGTCAGGAAGTGCCTGCCCATTTGCGCGACGCCAACCGCGATGGCGATGCCTTTGGTGACGGCAAGGGCTATCGCTACCCCCACGCTTTTCGTGAACACTGGGTGGCTCAGCAGTATTTGCCCAGTGCCCTTCAGGGTGAAGCCTTCTGGTCACCGAGTCGCCAGGGCTGGGAAGGACAACGACGCGAACGGATGCTTGAACGGCGCGCTGCTCAGCTCGCAGCCTCCGCTGAGGCTGTCGACGAACACCCGCTGTTGGTGAGCAGCGGACCGGAGCAACCACAGCTGGAGCGGTGGCTGCAACGTCAACTGTCCGTGGATGGCGAACGACTTCAGGAGCTGAGGCAGAAACTGTGGTCCGATCTCTGCTGGCAGCGCACGGATCGCGTATTGATCCTTGGCGGGCGTTCGCTGCTCTGGTCGCTTGATCCCCTCGGAGCCGTTGCCGAAGGAGGACTCACGATTCTCTGTGCATCTTCAACAGAACAACGACGACTGGAAGCACAGCTGCAGTTGCTTGATCCTCTCAATCATCCGGCCATACTGGCCGATGCTTCCGACCTGGAACGACTGAGCCCGGATCACCAGTTCGAAGTGGTGGGCGGGCGGCTGAATCAGGAGGATCTCAATGGTCCTGACTTTGAAACGTTCTGGGCCCGGGTGAGCTCCCGCTCGACAAGCGGCGCCCAACTGAGGCTGTTGCTGAGTGAACCCAAACTTGGGCCCGCAGGGGGACTGCTGGAGCTGCTCATCAGTGGAAAGAGAGCGAGCACATCGATGTCATCACTGCAGACCCTGGCTGCTCTGGAATCCATCTGGCTGAGCCAAGAGGAACAGCGTCAGAGGCTGCTGAGCCAGCTTGAGCGCTGCGGCTGGGTCACAAACCAGAGCAGCTGGCAAGAATCCCTGAAGCTCTCGGTTGAGCCGAGCCTGATCGAACGATGGCTCGGAGAAGACCGTCCTTACCGAAAGGCTCTCGAAAAAACCGGTGAAGCCAGTGAAATCGAACTATCAGAGCTGCGCCGCGAACTTTTACAGCAACGTGGCAACCATCTCCCCCAGAGTCTTCGTCACTGGCGAATCGAAGGTCGACTGGCCTGAGACCTTCCATCAAAAGCTGTCATAAAAAAAGCTCCGGCAGAGCCGGAGCTGAAAGAAGAAAGTTGTTGAACCGGTGAGGGTTCCCAACAATCACCAGAGGCCGCGAACAGGTGCGGTACGAACAGGCTCAGCGGGGAGGATCTGGTTGGCCTGCACGCATGCGGGCAGGAACACATACCAGGACAACAGGGATGTGGACTGAGGCTCGTTGAGACCGTCCTTACAAACGTTCTGAGCACCGTCAGAAACGCCGTTGTCATTCAGACGGAAGTCAACGGGCAACTGCCGCATGATGCCGGCAGAAGAGATTTCTCCATCAGCTGCATCGAGGATGATGGCGGAGCGAAGAGCGACCACGGCGGTCTTCTTCTTCTGCCAGTAGGGGAAGTAGCTGCGGGTCTGGTCGTCCAGGAACTTCACGCCATCGGCGGAGTACAGGAAGCGAGACACACCAACCAGATCTACGTCGTAGCTCTTGGTCATGCCCTCTTGGATTTCATCAGCAGTCCAACCGGAGTTGTTGATGCCTGCTTCAAGAGCACGGTCAGTGATTTCGCCGTCGTTGAAGAACTTGGCGAAAGATGAGGCTTTGGTGGTCCAGACAGCGCCACCTGAGACCCAGCGCACGGGGCGCTTGGTGCCAGCTTCAGCGGCGACAGCCAGAGTGGAAATGGAAGCGGCGGCGAGAGCGCCGGCTGCAAAACGGGTGAACACGGACGGCGAGAAAAGACGTCTTTTTAATCCTATCCACAGGAAAAAGACTTGCCAACAAAATCACCGCCTAAAAGCGCAGATGAGGACAAATTCGCCTCACAAGGACCATCTCGGCAAGACTCATGCATCTCAGTAGATGCATGGATCTTGCAGCGAAGCGTCGACGTTGATTCCTTCATTCAGTGGAATCCATCCCAAGCAACATTCATGTCGATTGAGCTGAAGATTGTTCACGCTGCGCAGAGCAGACAGTCCTGCAGAAATTCCTTCTCAGAAACGGCAACCCCAAGTCGCCATTCCCCCTGTGACCACAACTGGGCAGCAACCTTGAGATTCAAACCGTGATGCACAGCAGTCCGAAGGTTGGAGGCCACCTCCCAAAAACCAAGATCCTGCGCCAAAGAACCTTGTTGCCACTTGATCGCAGCCTCCTTCAGCAGCCATCGGTCCAATACCTGCTGTCGCAGCTGGTCGCCTTCCAGCTCCATCAGCTCACCCTGCTCGAACTCGGTGAAAAAACGGCGCACTAAAGCCGCCGCCGCATGGATCTTTCGATCGGCACGCTCAAGGTCTACTCCGATGGGCTGTTGAGACCAACCCAGCAGACAGGCATCAGCACAGTGGCTGAGACTGACATAGCCCCACCCATCCGGAAGCCGAGGTGGAGCACCCGGTGGTGCGGTCAGCGGCACCTCCAAAGGGTCAACACCATGCAGGGAAGACAGACAACTGCGCATCCAGCCGCGTGAGGCCAGGAACTGCTTTGCCCGAGACGCCGTCAGCCCTGCGGCACAAGCACGCTCCTGGCTGCTCACAACAAGGTCGCCAGCCGAAGCATCAAGACCGATCTGCTGCATCCACAACGCAGTTACGCTGCCGCCGACAGTCCGGTTATCCATGACTCTGCAGATCGGCGATCCCGCCCCTGACTTCACACTTCCAGATGAGAACGGCGATCCCCTCACGCTTTCATCCCTGAAAGGACAGCGAGTAGTGATCTATTTCTATCCCAAGGATGCGACGCCAGGCTGCACCAAAGAAGCTTGCAACTTCCGCGACCGCTGGAGCGATCTCAAGGCCAA
This sequence comes from Synechococcus sp. GEYO, assembly GCF_900473955.1. Classification (NCBI taxonomy): domain Bacteria; kingdom Bacillati; phylum Cyanobacteriota; class Cyanophyceae; order Synechococcales; family Synechococcaceae; genus Synechococcus; species Synechococcus sp. GEYO. The sequence continues at coordinate 21,781 of NZ_UCNL01000010.1, read as the reverse complement.
TGGCATCAAGGTGCTGGGCATCAGCAAAGACAACGCTGCATCGCACACACGCTTCATTGGCAAGCAAGAACTCCCCTTCACCCTGCTCACCGACGAAGAACCATGCGCAGTGGCCAGCAGCTACGAAAGCTACGGCCTGAAAAAATTCATGGGCCGTGAATTCATGGGAATGATGCGTCATACCTTCGTGGTGGATGCTGAAGGCAAGATTGAGTTGATCTACAGAAAGGTCAAAGCCGATTCAATGGCTGATCAAGTGCTGAGCGATCTGGGGCTGGGCTGACCAGCGTCACCAGCGACTGCATCACCAGTTCAGGGGCATGATTCAGCTCAAGCCCCTGGGTCTGCAGAGCTTGCACCAGCAGCGGAGCATCACCGCCGCAGAGCCAAAGCGGAGAAGGATCGAGGTCCTGGGCGCGGAGAATCAAGCCGACAAGACTTTCGATCACTCCCCGGCGCATCGCCTCACACGAATCCCTGGGGAATGACAGGCCATCGCAGGGATCCTGCCTCTGGTAGTGAGGATCTGTCAGCGCCTGAGTGCCTGCTGCCATGGCCTGCAACTGCAGCCTCAATCCGGCCGCAAGCCAGCCGCCATTGAAGGCACCGTCTGCATTCACGCGCGTGAGGCTGAGCACAGTGCCGGCATCAACAACCATCAATGGGCCAGCCTCTGCTGACTGGGTCCAGGCGCCCCATCCCGCCAGCGCCCTATCGATGCCAAGCCAGTCCGGGACATTGCGAAGCGGAATCGCATCCAGGCAGAGACGCCAGTCCGGCCTGAGCACAGAATGGGCAGGTACAGGTCCCACTGCCGCCCACGAGCCAAGTGGTGGAGATCCCTCCAACAGCGACAGTTGCGGCTGGGAATGGCTGTAGCTCCAGACACCGCTCCTGGATTGCTCGGCCCAGTGCCAGCGACTGTTGCCGATCAGCAGACAGCGCTGCTCAGAGGCCATGATCAGATGCCATCGCCCATCACTCCGGGCACGTGGATTCCGCACTCCTGACGCTGTCCACCGAAGCGAGTGCCGCGGCCCTCGGACTCAAGGCCGTCTGGAGCACTGGAGTGCCAGTCGCCAACGGTGGAATACCCCTGATCGAAGAGCGGATGCTGAGGCAGGTCATGCTCCTGCATGTAATAGAAGACATCCCGATTGGTCCAACGCAACAAGGGGCGTAGAGACAGACGCTCACGAATCGGATCGAGCACGGTCATGGTCTTGCGCAGCTCTGTCTGGCCGCGTCGCACACCACTGGCCCAGCAGCTCACCTCACGTCCACTCAGTGCTTCCTCCAGCGGCTCCACTTTGCGGAGACGCAGATACAGATCGAGGTCCTGCTCGCGTCCGGTCTCCCAGAGCCTGCCGTGTACTGCTTCCATGCGGGCAGGAGAGATCGAAGACTGCGCCACAACGAGCCGAGTGCCCAGTCGCTCGCAGAGAGTGCTGGCATAGCGATAGGTCTCTGCGGGCAGATATCCCGTGTCCACCCAGATCACAGGCACGGTCTCTCCTCCGGAGAGGCGGCTGAGCATGTGCAGCAAGACAGACGACTGGATCCCAAAGCTGGTGGTCATCGCGAAGCCAGACCCGAATCGATTGAGTGCCCACTGCAGACGCTGCTGAGGCTCCAGCGGCTCCAGCTCCGCGCGCAGGGTTTCGAGACCGGCAGCCGCCGTGCCGGAATCCACACCACCAGCGGTGCTGATCATGTCTGTGGTGCCCTGGCTCATGCACTCCATCCTCCAATGCCGAGGTGACCACAGGTCTGCCTATGGTTTCAACACGCACCAGAGAATGCCTTGACTCCCCCTGCCAGCGGGCAAATTCAACCGATCGTGGTGATCGGTGGTGGATTTGCCGGATTGTCAACGGCGCTTGCCTTCAGTCGCCTGCATCCAAGACCAGCGGTCGTGCTGATCGAACCTCGTGACCGCTTCGTCTTCGTTCCCCTCCTCTACGAATTAATGAGCGGAGAGCTGAAGGGATGGGAGGTTGCGCCTGACTACGCATCATTGCTGCAGGGACATGGGATTAGTCACCTACAAGACCGTGCCAGCTCCATCGACCTCGATGCCCGGTCCGTCACCACAGCATCGGGGCACGCCCTGCATTACAGCCAGCTTGTGATCGCAACAGGTGCACAACCCGAAGACTTTGGAATCCAAGGAGTCCGCGATAACGCCCTGAATTTCCATACTCTCTCCGATATACAACCTTTGCAGGAGCGAGTGCAGGAGCTGCGTCGGCGCCCATCAGGCACGAGCTCCCTGGTGATTGCTGGTGCGGGTGCCACGGGGGTTGAACTGGCTTGCAAGCTCGTGGACATGCTCAACGGTGCCGCCACAGTGCAACTCGTTGAGCTCGGTGATCAGATCCTGCCAAGATCGAAAGCCTTTAACAGGGAGCAGGCCGAGAAAGCCTTGAAGAAGCGTGGTGTCACGGTTCACCTCAACACCAAAGTGGAGTCTGTGACAGCGACTTCGGTGATGCTGAGCGGAGCACAGGGCTCGTCCCAGCAGAATCATGACGGACTGATCTGGACCGCAGGCAGCCGTCCCAGCATTCCTGACATCTCTCCCAAGTTGGAGCTCCATCAGGGGCGACTGCCAGTGACTGAATCGCTCCGCCTGCAGGGTTATCCGGAGGTTCTGGCTCTCGGAGATATTGCTGTGAATCCTGATGCGGATGAGCTTTCCAGCTGGCCTCATTCGGCTCAGGCAGCCATCCAGCAAGGTCAATTTGCAGCTCAGGAGCTGAAGGCAAAGCTGCGGGACCGTGATGAAAACACTTTTGTGTTCAACGATCTTGGCGAAATGCTCAGCCTCGGCATTGGCGATGCCTCGATCACCGGCCTAGGCCTCACCCTTGCCGGTCCTCTGGCCTTCAAGCTACGCCGACTTACCTATCTGACCCGGTTACCAGGTCTGTCGCTGGGGCTTCGCGCAGCCGGAGCCTGGCTGGTCAGTCCTTGAAACAGGCTCACCTGGCAGGACGAACCAGGGGGCTGCGTCCATCACAGCTCAAACAGCTGGATCGTCTCAGCCATCGTCGCCACCCCGATGAGTCCGGCGCCGACGTTTTCACGCTGGAGCGGCTTGCCGAACTGGCTGTGAAGCTCGAGGAAACACTGCATCTGCTGATCGACGACCGTGGCGTCTGCCGACTGCTTTGGGTTGGCCCTCTCGGAGAATCCGATCGACTGGACCGACATCTTCAGGGCGGCTCCAGGCGCCGCCCCAGGCAATGGCGCCTGATCAGCACGCTGCATGAACGGCGTTCTCCGGAGCTGGTCCCTGATGGTCGCGATGCGGTGATCGCCCTGGATGTTCAGCCGCAGTCGTGGCTGCGTTATCAGGCAGTGATCTCTCCCAGTGGCATCCGTTCCGGTGCCCTCTGGGTTCCAAATCCCCAAGCAGAGAGCGGCTGGAGTTGTGGCGAAACGGGCGATCTAACGATGCTCTGCCACTGCGACACCCCTGCGGGGCAAGGAGACCCGCATGGCGAACCCTTTCAGTCAGCGCAGGAGCACACGGCAACGGTGGACCAGGTGCTGCTGCTCACGCTCACCGGCACGGACCCAGCACGGAACGAGCGTGAGCTGGCCGAACTGGAAGGGTTGGCCCGCAGTGCCGGTGCAAGAACAGTTGCCGTCTGCCGCCAGCGTCAGGGACAGATCAATCCTCAGACCCTCTGGGGCACAGGCAAACTGCAAGAGGCTGCTCTGGACATCCGCAAGCACGGCGCCACGCTCGTGATCACCGACAGAGAGCTCACCCCTGTTCAAGCCAGGAACCTGGAACGGTTACTGGATAGTCCCGTCATGGATCGCAGCGAGCTGATCCTCGACATTTTTGCCCAGCGGGCCTCCAGTGCTGCAGGTCGCCTGCAAGTGGAACTGGCCCAACTCCGCTACAGACTGCCAAGACTTGCCGGACGCGGATTGAGCCTGTCTCGGCAGGGGGGTGGCATTGGCACCCGCGGACCTGGAGAAACCCAGCTTGAAAAAGACAAGCGTGCCATCAGCCGACGCATCGAACACCTAGGCCGGGAATTACGCCAACTGGGAGCACACCGAGCCCGGCTCAGAGAGCGACGTCAGGACATTCCCGGTGTAGCTCTCGTTGGGTATACGAATGCCGGCAAGTCATCGCTGCTCAATGCGCTGTGTGATCGCGCTCAAGGAGGCCCGGTCCAAGCCGAAAATATTTTGTTCGCGACCCTCGATCCCACGACACGTCGGCTCTGCTTGCCGAGGGCTGGAGCAGGACCCCGCGAGCTGTTGATCACCGACACGGTGGGATTTATCCGTGAACTGCCGGCCCCGTTGATGCAAGCCTTCATGGCCACGCTGGAGGAAACCCGCAATGCAGACCAGCTCCTGCTGGTGGTGGATCTCGGAGATCCCGATTGGCAGGGACAACTCAAAGCTGTGCACTCCATCCTCGACAGTCTTGGCTGTAAGCAGCCCAGACAGGTGCTGGCCAACCAGATCGACCGATGTGATGCAGGAGCTTTGCAGCGGATCCGTGAACTGGAGCCCGAAGCCCTCTACCTCTCCGCCACGCAGGGGACAGGCCTGAAGGGTCTGCGAACATGGCTTGAACAGACGTTCTGGGAGTCCACACCAGAAACAGTCAGCCCACCTGTCACGGAGCCAACAGGCGCACCCCCCAATGGTTGAGCTCAGTGCCGCTCTGCAGAACGGAGACGCTCTGATCACACTTGCTGTGCTGTTGATCGCGGTGGCCCTCTTCATCAGCGGAGCCATGGCACCAGAGCTGGTGGGGCTGCTCAGTGTCTCGCTGCTGATGATTGGCGGAGTGCTGACCCCTCTACAGGCCCTGAGCGGCTTCGGCAGCCCAGCATTGATCACGCTGATGGGACTGTTCGCCGTTTCAGCAGCCCTGTTCCGCAGCGGCGCCCTTGATCGCCTGAGAGAACTGATTGCCTCCGAACGCATCCGTACTCCCAGGCGCATGGTGGGTCTGCTGACCCTGGTGGTGGCACCGATCTCTGGCGTGGTGCCAAACACCCCGATTGTGGCCAGCCTGCTTCCGGTGCTGGAGAGCTGGTGCCAAAAGCGAGGGATCGCACCATCCAGGGTTCTTCTACCTCTGTCATTCGCCACACTGCTGGGCGGCACCCTGACCCTGCTGGGCAGCTCCGTGAATCTGCTGGCCAGTGACGTCAGCCAACAACTGGGCTATGGGTCCCTGGATCTCTTCAGCTTCAGCGCCATCGGCGTGCCGGTGTGGCTCGCCGGTGCGAGCTACATGCTGCTTGCCCCTCGCGCCCTGCTGCCAGACCGAAATGTGCCCGATAATCAGCTCAGCACTAACCAGTCGCTGACTGGATACTTCACCGAAGTCACCATCCCAGGTTCATCCTCGCTTGTCGGACAGACCCTGAGGCACAGCAGGCTGCAACGTCGCTTCGATGTCGACGTTCTCGAGCTGCAGAGAGGTGGCGAGCGAATCCTTCCACCCCTTGCCGACCGCTGCATCGAGGCGGAAGACCGCCTATTGCTGAGGGTCACACGCGCAGATCTGCTTCGCCTGCAACAGGACCACACGATTCAGCTGGCCTCCGCCAATCGTCCTTCCGCTGATCATCTCGACTTAGTCAAAGCGGAGCCAGCCCTGTCCAGCGAAGGCGCAAACGGTCAGAAAACCGTGGAGGTTCTTCTGCCAGCTGGGTCCACTTTGGCTGGTGCAAGTCTGCGGGAGCTGCGCTTTCGACAACGCCATAACGCAACGGTGCTTGCACTCCGGCGAGGCCAGCAAACGGTTCAGGAGCGACTTGGCCAGGCCGTTCTGCGTGAGGGCGATGTGCTGCTGCTGCAAGCCCCTCTGGATGCGATCCGAGGGCTACAGGCCAGCAACGATCTGCTGGTGCTCGACCAGCTTGAAAACGATTTACCCACCATCCGTCGCAAGCCCCAGGCCGTGACCATTACGGCTCTGATGCTGCTGGTGCCCACAGTCACCGCCGTGCCCCTGGTTGCGGCAGTGCTGATGGCAGTTGTGCTGCTGGTGCTGATGGGATGCCTAAGAACAGGAGAGGTTCAGCGCTCGATCAGACTGGATGTGATTCTTCTGCTCGGATCTCTTTCCAGCTTCAGTGTGGCTCTGCAGACCAGTGGCTTGGCCAATGCCATGGCATCCGACATGGAGAGGCTGCTCCTGAACTGGCCGGCTTACTGGGCGTTACTGGTGATTTTTCTGGCCACCAATCTGATTACCAGCGTGATGAGCAACGCCGCCTCGGTTGCACTGCTGGTACCTGTGGCCACGCAGCTCGCACCCTCTCTGAGTCTTACCCCCCAGGCTCTGTTGCTCACTGTGCTGTTTGGAGCCAGTCAGTCGTTTCTCACTCCGATGGGATACCAGACCAACCTGATGGTTTTCGGACCAGGGCGTTACCGCTTTTTCGATGTGGCTCGCTACGGAGCCGGTCTCACGTTGCTGATGACCTTCCTGGTTCCAGGACTGATCCTTGCCCAGGCGGGAGGAGGCTAAGCGCATGGCACTGCCTCGGGCCATTCATCGCACTCAGGCTTGGTACCGGCGCCTCACCGTGCCCCAGTTCACTGTGGTGACGGGATTGCTGGTGATCACCCTCGGGACACTGCTGCTGTCCAGCCCGCTCTGCTCCAGCACGAGTGTCGGACTCTGGGAAGCCTTATTTACAGCAACCTCCGCGGTCACCGTGACAGGTCTCACCGTGATCGACGTCGGCAAGGATCTGACCGTCGTCGGCCAAGGCGTTCTGGCGGTCATGATCCTGGTGGGAGGCCTCGGACTGATGGCGATCACCACCTTCCTGCAGGGATTTGTGGTGCGGGGAGCTTCCCTACGACGTCGCCTGGATCGTGGCCAGACCCTCGATCAATTCGGCGTGGGTGGCGTCGGCGGCACGTTCAGAAGCATTGCCCTCACTGCAGCGGTGCTGATCATGGTGGGCGCCGTTGTGCTCTACACCTACGGTTTTTCAGACCTTCCTGCGGGTGGAGAAAGGCTGTGGGCATCGGTGTTTCACAGCATCTCGGCCTACAACAACGCGGGGTTCGGCCTCTGGAACGACAGCCTCGAGAGCTACCGAACAAATCGGGTTGTGAATGCCGTCATCATGCTGCTCATCGTTCTGGGTGGACTCGGCTGGCGTGTGACCAGCGATCTCTGGAGCAACCGTCAACGACTTAAACGCCGCAATCTCAGTCTTCACACACGACTGGTGCTAAGAACCTCGATTCTGCTGATCCTGATCGGGACCTTCGGGTTACTGCTGACTGAATCCCTCTCAAAAGGGCACATCCTCACCACGATGGGCTGGCCTGAGCGGCTGATGAGCGCCCTCTTCGAATCCGTGAGTGCTCGAACAGCGGGCTTCACCACTGTTCCACTCTCCGAACACAGTGTTTCCGACTCCGGACTCTTGCTGCTGATGGCCCTGATGTTCATCGGAGCCAGCCCTGGAGGCACTGGTGGAGGCATCAAGACCACCACGGTGGCAGCACTGATGGCCGCTACGCGATCCACACTTCGCGGTCAGGATGATGTCGTCATCCGGCATCGTCAGATTCCCGACAAGGTGGTGCTGAGGGCCGTCAGCATCGTGATGGCATCGCTGATGTTTGTGCTGGTGATGGCACTACTTCTTGCCCTCACCACCAATCAGAATGGCGAAGAGCCACTCACCTTCCTGGAACTTCTGTTCACTTGCATCTCAGCCTTTGCCACCGTGGGGATGGACCTGGGCGTCACTGAACAGCTCGGGCGCTTTGGTCAGCTGATCCTGGTGGTGGGAATGTTTGTGGGCCGACTGGGGATCCTGCTGCTGCTGAGTGCCATCTGGGAGAGCTTCGACCGAAACCAGCTGCAGCGCCAGAATCGGATTGGTTATCCCCGAGAGGATCTCTATGTCTGAACGCGACTCGTTGGGGCTAATGCGATGAGGGATTGGTGGCACTGGTCGCCTGCTGAAGACAGCGACCCCCGCAGCTTTGGCATCGTGGGCGTCGGACGCTTCGGCAGTGCTGTTTGCCGCCAGTTGATGCAGAGCGGAGCAGACGTGCTTGCTGTGGATCGTTCCCCGAAGGCGATCGAGGAACTCCGGCAACTTGAGCCGTCGATCGAAGCAAGGGTCCTCGACTGCACCGACGAGGAATCGCTCAGGGAAGCCGGCATCCTCGACATGGACACCGTGGTCGTGGCGATCAGCGAACCGATCGAAGCCAGCATCACAGCCACCCTGATCGCCAAAGACAGCGAGGGCACTCGAGTGCGCCGGGTGATTGCGAGGGCCACCAGCGATCTACACGAAAAAATGCTGAAACGCGTTGGTGCCGACCGCGTGGTGTTTCCTTCTCGGATGCAAGGAGAGCGCCTGGGTCTTGAACTAGTTCGTCCCAATCTGATGGAGCGGTTGGAGCTCGACGAGCTCAACTCGATCGAGGAGATCAAAGTGCCGGAGCGCTTTGTTGGACTCTCACTGCGCGATCTCAACCTGCGTAAGAACTACCGCGTCAATGTGCTGGCAGCCGGCCCGGCTGCCGACCTGATGGTGAATCCACCCGCAACACACGTTCTGATGGAAGGCCACGTTCTGGTGGTGATGGGTTTGACGGATGACCTCCAGAACCTCCCCCGCACCTGAGCGGAATCATGCGCGTTCTTGGGCTAATGAGCGGCACCAGCGCCGATGGAGTGGATGCCGTTCTTGCTGAGTTCAGTGGACTAACAAGCCGCCCACGCTGGAGCCTGATCCACAGTGCTTTCTGCTCTTATCCCTCAGATCTACGCAAGCGCATGCTGGCCGTGGCCCAGGGTGAAGCAACGCCTGCAGCGGCCTTTCTAGAACTGGCTGAAGCGATAACTGATCATCAGGCAAAGGCTGCTGAAGCATGCGATCCCGATCGTTCAGCCAGCCTCGTCGGCTGCCATGGTCAAACCATCTGGCACCGCCCACCTGACTGCGACACAAGAGGCCAGAGCCGGCGTGGGAGCAGCTGGCAGATGCTTCAGGGTCCGCTGCTCGCACAAATACTGCAGCGACCTGTGGTGTACGACTTCCGAGCCGCTGACTTGGCTCTGGGAGGGCAGGGTGCACCCCTGGTACCCATGGCCGATGCGGCTCTGATCGGCAGGATCGAAGGCTGGCGGGCACTGCTGAATCTCGGCGGCATCGCCAACATCACCCTGATTCCCCCATCACGCGGTCCAGACCGGAAAAAACCTGTGCTCGGCTGGGACTGCGGCCCCGCCAACAGCCTGATTGACCTAGCGATGACCGTCTTTAGCGATGGGAAAGAGCGCTGTGACAAGAACGGAGCCATGGCTGCGCTGGGGCAGGTGATGGATGAACCGCTGACGAGCTGGCTCCGTGAGCCCTATTTCCTGAAGAGAGCACCGAAGTCGACCGGTCGGGAGCTGTTCGGTCGCAAGGATCTGGAACGGAGGCTCAGCGAGCTCCAACCGGCCTGCCCCGAAGACCAGATGGCGACACTCACAGCGTTGACAGCTGCAGTGGTAGCTCAGGATCTACAGCATCTGAGCGATCTCGATCTTCCCCTGCCAGTAGAGATGGTGGTGGCCGGTGGAGGTCGCCGCAACAGAACTCTGATGCGGGAATTGCAAGCGCGTTGCCATGGCCTCAGAGTGCGCCCAAGCGACGAGCTGGGACTGCCATGCGAGACGCGCGAAGCCATGGTGTTCGCGCTGCTGGCCTGGTGGCATCACCGCAATCATCCAGGCAATGCGCCATCGATCACTGGATCTCAACGCAGCTGTGTTCTGGGGGTCCGCGCCGAACCGGCCTGAACCCTCTCAGTCGGGTCGGTGCAACCGCAACCGCCTGGGAGCGCCACGGAGTCGACGAGGCTGCTGCGCCTCGAGAGCGGAACGCAATCGCTCCGTGGATGTCGGAGCTGGCACCACTGAGGAACCCGCCTGCTCCAGCCTCTGAACCCCCTGCTGAATCAACACTTTGGCCATGTTGCTGACGGTTCGGGACTCCTGCTCAGCAAGAGCTGTAAGGCGAAGACAGAGATCTTCGGGCAGAACCACCTGAATCCGGGGCGATTTCGGCTTCCCGCTGGATGAGGTTTGGCGGGTCGCCACGAACCGTGAGACAGAGATACCTAAAAGTGTACTGAGATGCGCAAGGGTAGTATCCAGCACTATGATGCGGTCATCGATTCACCCCTTCCACGCGGCTCATCACCCCAGGACTGCACTTCAACGATTCCGCCAGGACTGCCATGCCACGCACAACCAGCCAGGCCCCCAGCACCCGCCAGCCAGCACCTCGCAACCGAAGGGCTGGCGGCTCGCGTCGATCCCGCCGTGCCGCTGAAAACAGCGATGTACTGGTCTCAGCTGTGATTAGTTCCTATCTGCTCACACACCTGCACCATGTGCTGCAGCGAGCTGAATACGGAGCTGTCCAGGAAGGAAGGGTGTCCCAGGCGGCCAACTATGCGCAGCTCCGCAAGGTTCTCTGCATGGATGCGCGCAGCATGGAGGATGCCTCCGCAGCGGGCCTCAAGGAAGCCGATCTCGACCAAGCTGCCTAACAGAGAAGGGCCATGGGCGCTCAGGGCGGGCATGGATAGGGTTGATGGAGATGGTGGTGCGCCATGAGCAACGCTGCAGAGCTCTACGCAAAAATCGAACAGGACCGGGATCTGACACGCGCTTTGTTCAGGCAGGCTCTTCAGAATCCTGAAGGAGCCGTTCAGACCATCTGTCAGGTGGGAGAACAGATGAACCTTTCAGTGACCCATGACGAGGTCAAGGCGTTCATCAACAGCCTGGATGACGAACTCAGCAAACAGTGGCTGGTCAAAGCGAGAGGCGGTCTCTGATCAGTTGGCTGGACTGGCTGGGTGAAGCCGGAACAGGCAGACGATCCCTGCTGCCACCTCCCCCGGCCCAGCTGAAGAACAACCAGTAACTCACCAGAGCCAGCCCTGCGGCCACTACCAGGGCGGCGACCTGCTCCAGCCTTCGCATCAACGCAGCTTCTCTCTATGAGCACAGTCTGCCCACACCTCGACGCGAGATGATTGAGTTTCTCTGCGTCTTCGCCGGTGCTGCGACTCGAGCACGTCAGCAAGATCTATCCCACAGGGGAAGTGCTTCGGGACGTCACCTGGGAGATCAAACCAGGCGATCGCATTGGCCTTGTGGGTGTCAACGGCGCAGGCAAATCGACTCAGATGCGGTTGATCGCGGGCCATGAAGAGCCGACCAGCGGCTCGGTCGTTCGCCAGGGGGAACCACGCATCGCATTCCTGCAGCAGGAATTTGATGTCGACCCCAATCGCTCAGTGCGGCAGGAACTCTTTCAGGCGTTTGGGGAAGCCGCCACGGTGCTGAACCGCCAGCGCGAAGTCGAGGAGGCAATGGGCTCTGACCAAGCAGCTGAAGATCCCGACCACCTCGATGAGTTGATCCACGAGCTGGGACAACTGCAAAACCGATTCGAAGCCCTGCATGGCTACGAACTGGATGCCCGCATCGACAAGCTGCTGCCCACAATCGGCTTCACGCCAGAAAGTGCGGAGTGTCAGGTCGGGGACTATTCGGGTGGCTGGCAGATGCGCATCGCCCTCGGCAAGATTCTTCTTCAGGAACCGGATCTACTGCTGCTCGATGAGCCAACCAACCACCTGGATGTGGAAACAATCCAGTGGCTTGAGGGCTACCTGCAAGAACAAACAGCAGCCCTGGTGGTCATCAGTCACGATCGAACCTTTCTCGATCGCGTCTGCAACCAGATCGTCGCCACCGAAAGGGGAATCTCCAAAAGTTATCTCGGCAATTACACCGCGCATCTGGAACAGAAGCAGCTGGAAAAGGAGGCGACTCAGGCGGCCTTCGACCGTCAACAGAAGGAGATCGCCACCCAGCAGGCCTACATCGATCGATTCAGGGCTAGTGCCACGCGAAGCACCCAGGCCAAGAGCAGGGAAAAACAGCTCGACAAGGTGGAGCTGGTGGACGCTCCAATCGAAAGTGTTGGCGGACCAAGTTTTCGGTTCCCGGATGCACCCCGGTCCGGCGCCCAAGTCGCTCTGATGGAGAACCTCACCCACAGCTACGGCGACCAAATCCTCTTTCTCGGAGCGGAACTCGAGGTGGAGCGAGGGGATCGCATTGCTTTTGTCGGGCCGAACGGAGCGGGCAAATCCACGCTTCTGCGACTGATCATGGGGATGGAGTCACCGGATGAGGGATCTGCCCGCCTAGGCGAACACAACGTGATCGCGCGTTATTTCGAACAAAACCAGGCAGAGGCTCTGGACCTGAGCAAAACCGTGATCGACACCATGTTTGAAGCGGTACCGGACTGGACGCAGACCCAGGTGCGCTCGCTGCTGGGCAGCTTCTGCTTCAGCAACGACACCGTCTTTAAAGAGGTCGGCAAGCTCAGCGGTGGCGAGAAGGCACGGCTTGCACTGGCCCTGATGCTGCTGACACCTTGCAATCTCCTGGTGTTGGACGAGCCCACCAACCATCTCGACATCCCAGCCAAGCAGATGCTGGAAGACGCTCTCTGCGCCTACGAGGGAGCGGCATTGCTCGTGTCTCACGATCGGTATTTCATCTCCCGTGTGGCCAATCGCATCGTTGAGCTGCGGGATGGCGAACTCGTGCTTTATCGAGGGGATTACTCCTATTACGTTGAAAAGAAAGCCGAAGAGAAAGAGGCCGCCGAAGCCGCCCTCAGGCAGGCGCAACAGGACGCAAAGAGAAAGGCCAAACGCGAGAAGCAGAAAGAGCGAGACGCGAAACGTAAAAGTGCGGCGTAAGTCCAATCCAACGGCACGCAAGACGAAACTTCACGAACTGTTAGGCAGGAAGACTTATTTCGCTTTACCCGCCCTGAACGTGTGCATAGGCTGACATCACCGATCCCGGCACTCGATGAGAAACGCTGAACTGCAGTCCGCCGGTATCCAAGACGTCAACCTGAGCAGCCCCAATCCAGCAGGCGACCATGAGCAGACATGGGATGCCGTGGAAACCTATTTCGAGTGCATCACCACATGCTCCCTAGACGATGGTGAATGCATCACACGCTGCGTCGAGCAACTGAAGGATGCAGATGACGCCTGACCCAGATCAGGGCATCTTCAGAGCACGCATCTCAACGGGCCTCACCGTTACTGGCAGTTGCCTTCCCCGTCGCTGCACGCTGAGGATCAGTGGCTGACCAACCCCGCTGCGATCAATGGCTGTCACCACTTCAGCTGGATTACGCACGGCCTGTCCGTCCACTGACACGATGACATCGTTGACCTGAAGGCCGGCCAGAGCTCCTGGTCCACCAGGCATCACCGAGCGGACCACTGCGCCGGGTGGCACGGTCCCGCCAGGCATTGACGCTGGAATCGTCGACAAACCGATCCCCACCATGGGGTGACTGGCTCGTCCCTGGTTCACCAGCTGCAAGGCGATCGTTTTGGCCCTGTTGATCGGGATCGCGAATCCAAGGCCGGCGCCAGGACCCGAGCGCACCAATGTGTTGATCCCCACGACCTCACCCGCGGAATTGAGCAAAGGGCCACCGGAGTTCCCAGGGTTGATCGCCGCATCGGTCTGAATCAGATCCAGACGTTTGCCCTGGATTCCAAGCTGGGACACGTTCCTGTTGAGGTTGCTCACGATTCCCAGGGTCACGGTGTTCTCAAGCCCGAAAGGATTGCCGACAGCTATGGCCCAGTCGCCAACGCGCAACCGATCCGAATCGCCAAGCGGAGCGGTTGGCCAGAGACCTCCTCCCTGGAGCTTCACGACCGCGAGATCGGTCACCGAGTCCTGACCCAACACCTGGCCGGACACGCGTCTGCCATCAGGCAATCCCACCATCACCCGATCCGTGTTCTCAACGACATGGGCGTTGGTCAGCACCAGTCCCTGCCCATCGAAGATCACACCACTGCCCTGACCACGTTCGACTCGGGCTCTGGGGGCCGCCGAGCCCTGCAAGCCGAAGAATCGTTGAAAGAAGGGATCCATTAACAGTCCATTTGGTAACCCAGACCCACGGGCTGTTCGCACCGTTCGCTGCGTTTCCAGCGTGACCACTGCAGGACCGCTTTTCGCAACGGCCGCTGCCACAAAGGATTGAGCTGCCAGACCCGCTGAAGCTGGAACCTGAGGCGCGGCCAGAGCACTCCGCTGCGGTAAGACCAGCCCAACCGGAGCCGCCAACGACAGCCCCATCATCAAAGGCAGGACCCTGCGGCGGACACGCGTCACCGAAGCCGGCTTCTTGACAGAAATGGTGGGTGCCACAGCCATGGAGAGGGCAATGAGGAATGACGAGAAACTGACCTTAATGAGGGCAATCCACTGCGGATAGGGGGGCTCTCCCTTGATTCCATGACCAGATGCAACCAAACAGTGCGCCATGAACGAGCACAACTGGGCGAGCAATAGCGATGATGGGGGGCAAGAGAGGGTGTGTCCCAGCTCGACAACCGCCGTCATCCCATGATCAGCAGTCTTTTTCCCCTGATTTACGGATTGGTCTTCCTGGCCTTGCTGTGGCAAGCCTTCCGGGTGATGGGACGCGGATTCAGCGCAGCTGTGCGTTCTCCAGGAACGACTGAAACCCCTTCAGACCGAACGGGCAAAGTGACCATTCACCCGGAACTTCTCGATGGTGATGGCCGATTGACCGAGGAGGACCTACTTACCGTTCGATTCAGTGGTGAAGATGAGGCTGGCGAACCTGGTGTGCGCCCCAATGAATAGGTTAGGTAAGAAAGCTGCGCGGCAGCTCGACTCGGACTCGTAGGGGGAACCTCCTGTTGGATCAAAGAACACGGATCGTTGCCGCGGTGATCAAATCCGTGAAACTCCCTCCCCGCTTTCGACTGCGCCTTCTCAAGGAAGATCCTGTGCGGTTGGAACTCAGCCTGACGCCCGCCTACGGCAAGGATCCAATCCAGGTGGGGCTGGTGGAATCACTCGATCTTGTCGCTCGACGCGACCGCGAAGGGCGAATCCCCAGGGATCTTCAGGGCACCTGGGACTGGACTGTCAGGCATGGCCAGGTCAGCACCGGTGGCTGGAACCCCTACTTAAAAGAAGCCCTGCAGACGATGTTCGAGACAGGACTGCCTGCGATCGTCTACGAGGAACTCACCGGAGAGGATTACCACCCGGTTGATGGGGCTCGCCACGTGCGCTGACCGCCCTCAGGCTGCTGGCACGGTCTCCCTTCGGCAGCTCGTGACGTGTAACGCCGTGCCAACAGATACAGCCAAGCCGGTCAACATCGGGGTAAAAAACTCTGGTCAGGCCTTTAAGGATTTCTTCATGGCCACGCTGAAACATCGCAGCGCACCGCTCATCCGCTTACTAACTGCAATGGGCGCATTGACCAGCATTTTGCTGCTGGGGATAATCAACTTCGTCAGCTGACGCCGATCGTCGCCCTTGGGTTCCTTTCCCATTGATGGTCTTCTGCCTGAGCTCTGCGCTCGACTCCACAGCTCAGGAATGCTGATCCTTCAGGCACCACCTGGAGCAGGCAAGACCACCCGAGTTCCTCTGGCATTGATGGGGGAACTGGTCGATGCTCCGCGAGCTGAGGGAAGCATCCTGCTGATTGAGCCGCGACGACTGGCGGCGAAAGCGGCAGCAACACGACTGGCTGAGTCCATCGGCGAACCAGTGGGCAAACGCGTGGGGTACTCAGTCCGCAACGAACAGCAACGCTCAGACGCCACGACCATCGAAGCCATCACTGACGGGCTGTTCCTGCGGCGTCTTCAGTCACAGCCTGACCTACCTGGGGTGGGAGTTGTGATCTTCGATGAATTCCACGAGCGCCGCCGCGACAGTGACGTGGCCCTTGCACTGCTGCGAGAAGCCAGACGCCTGCTGAGGCCGGATCTCAAGCTTCTGCTGATGTCAGCGACCCTCGAGGTCGAGGCGCTGAGTGCTCAGTTCGATGCTGCTGACACGCTCACCAGTCAGGGACAAGCGTTCCCGGTGGAGACACGCCATTGCCCGCCTCGCAACAAAGAGCAGCTTGAAACGCATGTGCTGAGGGTGCTCGAAGAGGAATTGATCGAGCTCGAACAGGGTCGTCACACGGGAGACACTCCCCCTGGGGTGCTCGTCTTTCTCCCCGGTGTGCGTGAGATCGAACGGTGCCGGCAGAAGCTCGTGGGAGTGCAGCATCTGCAGAAGTGGCAGGTGCTGACACTGCACGGCCAGCTCTCCCTCAAACTTCAGACCGAAATCCTCAGATCCTGCGACCAGCGCTGGCAGGGACGCATTGTGCTGTCGACATCCATCGCGGAAAGCTCTCTCACCCTGGATGGCATACGTCTCGTGGTGGATGCGGGCTTGAATCGCCACACACGTTTTGATCCAGGCACCGGCATGGAGGGGTTGGTGACCGTACCAGCCAGCGTTGCCAGCGCGGATCAGAGGCGGGGACGAGCCGGTCGTCAGGGACCCGGACGCTGCGTGCGCCTTTGGTCAGCGGCTGACGAGCAACGCCGACCAGCCCAAGACCCTCCGGAACTGCAACGGGCCGATCCACAACCCACCGTTCTTGACCTGGCTCAGTGGGGTGCTGGTCTGGGAGAAGAGCTCGACTGGCTGGAGCCACCACCAAAACCACTATTCCAGGAAGGGCAGCAACAGCTAAAGCAGCTGAAACTGCTGACGGATCAGGGGCGGATCACAGCCATTGGCCAACAAGTGGCAGCGTTCGGCATGCACCCAAGGCTGGGGCTGATGTTGATCCAAGCGAGGCGTTGGGGACTTGAAGCACTGGCCTGCGATCTGGCTGCGCTACTGAGTGAAAAGGATCTCCCCGGAAGCCGGGATCATGGGTGTGACATCGGCCATCGTCTGCAGCGGCTGAGAGACACAGCGCGCTCCAATCTTCACGACAGCCTCGGCAGCATGCGCCAGCAGAGCCGGCAGTGGCAAAGACAACTGCGTCGGATCAAGCCACCAGAGACGCCGTTGGCCTTGAACGACCCAGAGGACCTCGCTGTCGCCCGGCTGATCGCCACGGCATTCCCCGAGTGGCTTGCCCTGGCTCGACCAGAACGACTAGGAGCATTCCTGCTGCGACAGGGTCGTGGCGCTCTACTACCAACATCAGACCCCTTATGCAGCGCCGAGGCCCTGGCCATCGCCCGACTTGATCTCAAGGAGCGAGATGCACGCATTCGCCTGGCAGTGCCCATCAGCCGTCTTTATCTCGAAGACATCGCCTCTGAACAGGTGGGGTGGCACGAACAGGTCGTGTGGAACGACAAACAGCAGGGACTCCGCGCTGAGCGAGTGCTGAACCTTGGTGCGATCGAATTGCAGCGCCAGCAGCTGCCCCGCCCCTCGGCCGATCTGGTGAGCCATGCGTTGCTGCAGCACCTTCGCGACCATGGCCTCCACCCTCTCCCTTGGACTGAACGCTGCGAACAGCTGCGTCGGCGCCTTCAGATTGCCCACATCCACCTGGGAGGGCCATGGCCCAATCGCACACTCCAAGAACTCCAGAGAGCACCTGAGCGTTGGATCAATGAGGCCAGCCTGAGCTGCAGGAGCTGGCAAGAACTGAACAGCGACGACCTGATCGAAGCGTTGTGGAGTGATCTCAGCTGGGCACAGCGACGGGAACTGGACACCTTGCTTCCCGAGCGGCTGAGGATTCCGAGCGGCAGAGACGCCAGAGTGACTTACGGAGATGACGACGCCGTGCTGTCGGTGAAGCTGCAAGAAATGTTCGGCAGCAGCCAGGGACCGATCCTTTTGAACGGAGCATTGCCTGTGACCCTTGAACTGCTGTCCCCAGCTGGCCGTCCCTTGCAGCGCACCAAGGACCTTGCGGGCTTCTGGGCCGGCAGCTACGACGACGTGCGTCGTGAGATGCGCGGCCGGTACCCGAAACACCCGTGGCCGGAATCACCGATGACAGCTGCTCCTACTAGCAAGTCAAAGAAGTGGTCGTAATGTCGCATTCACGACAGGCAACAAAACTCCATTGTTTGTTACATTGGTTGAAGTCACGGATTACGACCCATGTCTGACAACGCATCCCGCTTCGGCTTCGTCAACTTTGCTGAAACCTGGAATGGCCGCCTGGCCATGATGGGCTTCGTCATCGGCCTGGGTACCGAGCTGCTCACCGGCCAGGGCATCCTGTCCCAGATCGGCCTCGGCTGATTGCGAGATCACGCACTGAGATCGATAAGCACTCCAAAACCCCATCGGCTTGCCGGTGGGGTTTTTCAATGTCTGCCGTCACTGCGAGAGAGTATGCAAAGTTGTTCTCTGCCCTTGCCCCGTTTCTTCGCCGGCAATCGCCGCGATGGTGCCAGGTTGCTGAGCAGTGCACTGGTGCTTCTGTCGATCGGGCTGACCCA
The DNA here is from genome assembly GCF_900473955.1 of Synechococcus sp. GEYO. NCBI lineage: Bacteria > Bacillati > Cyanobacteriota > Cyanophyceae > Synechococcales > Synechococcaceae > Synechococcus > Synechococcus sp. GEYO. The sequence continues at coordinate 3,373 of NZ_UCNL01000010.1, read as the reverse complement.
GCTGGACCAGCAATGGGGCCGCATCCTCAGTGTGATCGCTGGTGCTATTTGCATCTACTGGGGTTTCGCCTATCGCCGCCTTGACCGCTAACGCTATCCCCAGCTACTCCGTCAAGGAGCTCAACAGCACTGTCGGCTCACTGCTCGAGCGTGGTTTCGCCCCCCGCTTTCTGGTCCAGGGCAGTGCATCACGACCCCAGGTCAAAAAGGGACATCTCTGGATGAACCTCACCGATGGGGAGGCCACCATCACGGTGGTCTGCTGGGCCTCACGGTTAAACCAACTCGATTACGTGCCGGCGGACGGAGACGGCATCACGGTGGTGGGAAAGCTGAATTTCTGGGCGGCACGAGCCAGTCTCGCCGTACAGGCCATCGACATCCGCCCGAGTCTCTCCACCGTGGAGCGACGCTTTGAAGCTGTCAAAGCGCTGCTGGCATCAGAAGGGTTGATTGATCCAGCAGCACGAAGACATCTGCCGTTAGTCCCAACTCGAATTGCGCTGTTAACGAGCGTGCCCAGCTCAGCCTTGGCGGACATGCTGAGAACAGCAAGAGAGCGATGGCCACTGGCCGAGCTGCTGATTGTTCCAATCCCAGTTCAGGGCTCCGTCGCTCCACAAATCTGCGCAGCACTGGAGCAACTCAACCAGGTGCAGCCTCAGTTGAAGCTGGATGCTCTGGTTCTGGCCAGAGGAGGAGGAAGCCGAGAGGATCTAATAGTGTTCGATGACGAACAGGTCTGTCGTGCCATTGCCTCTTTCTGCTGTCCGGTCGTGACAGGCCTGGGACACGAGGACGACCTCACCGTGGCCGATCTGGTGGCGGATCACCGAGCTGCCACCCCCACCGCGGCGATAGTCAGCCTCTTCCCGAGTCGAGACTCAGCCTTGCAAACAGTCCGGCAGCAACGTTTGCAGTTGGTTCAACAACAACGATGGCGATTCAAGCGAGAACGAGAGCGGCTGCGGCAGAAGCATCAACTGCTGCAAAGTGTGCAGCCACAAACTGTGCTGCAGCGCAGCCGACTGCAGTTGGATCAACGCCAGCAAATGCTGAAGGCCCTCTCGCCCGATCGCTGGTTGAGGCGAGGTTTTGCCAAGGTGATGCAGCTCAACGGCACAGTGCTGGAGTCGGTGAGTGAGGCCAAGCCCAATGACGATCTGGTTATTCAGCTTCGAGATGGTCAGATCGGAGTGACTGTCCAATCCGTTCAGGCCAACATTGGATCCCCCTGACCCAGACGAAACCCTCTGAATGATGCCAACGCCCACTTCTCTCCATGCCGAAAAAATCCCAAACGATCAACAATGATCCACAGGCGACTTGGCGCAAGGAAGCTGAAGCACTGAACTATGAGGAGGCGCTTCAGGCTCTCGACCTGCTCCTAGCAAGGCTTCAGGATGAAGCTCTACCGATATCCGAACTTCAGAGCAGTTATCAACGAGCAGAGATTTATCTGAATCGATGTGAACAACTCCTCAGCCAAACAGAACAGAATATTCTTCAACTCAATCAAGAAACATTGACCACTGAGACCTTTGAGCAGCGGAATGATGCGTAGTGTTCTGATCTGGAGCTATCTGTTTCTGGCCGTGGTGGGTGCCGTCTTGCCCTGGCAAGCCAATCTGGAATTTATGCAGACGGGAACGGGCTCAGGCTTCGATCTCAGTGGCTTCATCAGGGATGCCAATCTGACTGCAGCGTCACGATCACTCAGCCGCGATCTGATCATTGGCGCCACGGCATTCACCATCTGGATCTCCATTGAAGGGCGCCGTTTGCAGGTCAAACGCTGGTGGGTCTCCTTGCTGCTCTGCATCACAGTGTCGTTTGCCTGCGGTGGACCCTTCTTTCTGCATTTGCGTGAACGCCGTCTTGTGGAGCTTGAAAAAGGGAATCAACCGATCGATCCAATGCCTGAGTGACCAACGCAACCAGGTCCGCCTCAGTTTTCTACATCTTCCGCAGTCACATCAATCGTGACAGAACTGGCAGGGGTTGAATCAACTTCAACCTTCGAGTTGGCAACACTGGAGGCATCGGCTGTTGAAAAAGAAGACCCACAAACAGCACAAACTGGGGTTGCCTGCAACGATGCTGAACCGCAGTTGGAACAAACCTGCATTCGGCTTTGCAACACCTTCCACCCAATCCAACCCACACCCCCGAGGATCACAGGGAGTGTCAGCAGAACCAAGGCCACTCCGCCAATCACATCGATCAATGCTCTACCGAGAGGCGTCGGCAGCAACAACAAGAGGGCCAGGAGCCAGATCAGAGGAGGCAGTCGACCCATATCAACCAAACCCCGTTGAATGAAGGATCTCTATGATCTCTGATTCAGGTCAATCTGGAACGACTGGAAAGAACGGATCACCGCCCTTCTTCATACGCATATTGGCCAGCTCCACACTCCAGCACTGTCCGAAATAAATCACAACACCAACCATCCAGACCCACAATGTCAACACAAGGACTCCGCCGATAAAGCCATAAGCTTGAAATCGAGACCCCAGTGACAAAACACTTCGACTGACAGCAAGATTGAGGATTGTCAGCAAAAACCCGATCAGCAAAGAGCCAGGAATCAACGGCACAAAAGGAACTTTTCGACTTGGAAGCAAAAACTGCAACAACAAAGCCATGCCTGAGAAACCCAGAAAAGGAATCAACAATCGACCAAACTGAAGCACAGGCAAATCAGGAAAAATATCAGTTAGCCAGGGCAAGGAACGAGCCAGTTCATCAACAAAAGCCGCCGGTACCATTCGCAGATTGACGCTGATTTGATCAACAACGATGAGAAGGCCTATCAAAATTACAACGAAAAAGGCTTCGATTCTCACCCGCACAAAGCGATAAGCCTGAGCTCCAAGCGGCAATGCATCAGGCAATGGCTGCAACACATCACGCCATAAACGGTCAGCTCCACGCTGCAATGTCAAATAAACATTGCCAGCAGTGACCAACAAAACAGCTGCACCAAGGAGGCCAGCACCAAATCCCTGGGAAACAAGTTGCTGAAGAGTTTGGCGAATAATCTCAACCGCAGGAGGCGGTAGTAAACCGCTAACATAGATCAGAATTTGATCATCAAGGTTCGGCTGCCGTCCCAGAAGCCAGGACGCCAAAGACAATGAAATCAACAGAATCGGGAAGATTGACTGAAGTGTGTAGTAAGCAAAAGCGGCACTGAGATCAACACAATCAAAAGACGCCCAACGCAGGCAAGCCCTCCAAAGAGAGCGGCAAATTTGACGAATCGACAGCATCTTCGCCATGAATTCTGTCGAAGTCATCGGTCCAAACTAGCGTGCCAGGGCACAAAAAAAGCCACCCCTCAAGGGTGGCTTTCTTCGCATCACATGCG
>NZ_UCNL01000003.1:0-252868 GCF_900473955.1 Synechococcus sp. GEYO | reverse complement strand
TAGAGGGTTGATTCGATTTTATCTGTTGATGGCTTTTCAATTAATGTTTTATGGATGATTTAGCAGCCGATCTATCTCTAAGTCCTCCCACTCAACCGATAGATGGACTTTTAGAACTCAGTCTTGGTTCTGACGAAGCTAATGCTGGTGATGCACTCGATCTTTCTGGAGATATATCACTTTCGACGGATAAGGTATTTGAACATGTGGACGATCCAATTGTCCACGAGGCTGCGGCGTCTAGCTTGATTGACAGTGATGAGGATATTTATGCAAGCTTGCTGATTGAAGATGACCTGAAGGCTGGGCAGTCGGTTGTGTTGAACTCAACGATTGATCAAAGCCTCATGCCAGGCAATATTTCACCTGTACTGCTCGAGCAAAGCCAAGATGATCCACTGCTTTCGCCAGCATTCTCTTTCGATGAACTTCTGGAAAGTAATTCAGCAGAGGATGATTTGGCAGTTGATGAGAAGGATGATGCCACTGTCCTGAGAGATGTGGAGATCAAATTGAATCTCACTTCAGAAGAGATTGTTTCAGTTGCTCTGGATCAGGGATTTGGTTTATCCAAGAGTGATGCGATTGGCCGCGACCAAAACTGGTCGATTGCCCAGATCACCCATGATAATCACGCCTTAGAGGATTCAGAATGGAATGCATTCTCAATTGATGTCGCGATCCCTGATCTGCAAAGCTTCTCAGAGGAAAAGCTTTATTTGGAAACGAGGCTTGTTGGTGGGGCTGAGGATGCTGCGATTGATATTCACGTCTTTGATAATCGAAAATCTGGAGTTGCATTGACAGGTCTCAGTCTGGATCTTGCCTGGAATGCTGAGCAGCTGAGCTTGAATGAGAGTCAATTTGAACAGCAAGATGTGTTTAGCAGGAGCAGAGCTCCTTTGTTTCAGTCTCTGGGGGAAACTCAAGTCTTAACCAACGAAGAGGGTGTGGAGATTCAGAGTATTTCTGGCCTCACCGCTGCCGCATTGCCTTTGGCTGGTTCTGGTTCGCCCATCGGTAAGGCGTCTATTTCAGGTTCTCCTGAGAGCACAATTTTTGCATCGATCCCCGTTCACCATTCAGGTTCTGGTCAGAACAATGGCTTCTCCTTGCAGGTCAATGAAGCTGTTCAAACAAATGGTGTTGCTCTACATCCAGATGAATTAGTGATAATGGTGGATGAACAGGAAATGCATGTCTTAAATATTGACCGTTCGATGTTGAAGCACGGTGATTATGTCATTGATGTAATCAATGCATCCAACCATGTTAATCGTGTTCATTTGCATCACACTCTTGCAAAAGATCAGGGGTTTGATGAAACTCGATTTTCTGATGATGCTCTTGACCTGTCTGATAAGCCAGTTGCAGTAAATTTGGCTCTTACTCCGCCGACCTCCCCACTCTTAATTGAATCCTCAGAAGCGGAGTTGTTGAGTTCTGGCGTATGGAAGCAATCGGTCTCCTTAGAGCAGGATCAGTCATCCTGGACTCTTTCTTTGGATGGTCTCTTTCCCGACCGAGATCGTGCTCAACAATTGGATGTGATTCAGTCTGGGCAGCTTCCGTCATGGCTTCAATTTTCTGCAACAGATTCATTCACAGCTGGTGAGTTGATTGCTCAACCAAAAAATGCTGATGTCGGTAACTCGGCAGCTCAGTTGTCGTTCATTGATCGTGATGGACAATTGGCCACACTCCTTTTGGACTTTGCTGTTGAGAATATCAATGATGCTCCGTTATTACGACGGTCTGATCAGCCACTCGCTTTGACGATTGATTCAGACGAAGTCAATCAAAGCCATCGTGTCGCAGGCCGATTGGATCTATCTGAGTTGTTTCAAGATCCAGATCAGATTTATGGAGACGATCTTGAGTTTTCAATTATTGGTGTTATCGATCATGCTGGCAATTCAATGGATGATGTGGATTGGCTACGGATTACTCATGCAGCAACAGAACTTGGTCCTGTCGAGTCAAATGTTGACCTGAGGCCAGAATTGTCTGTCGTTGATGACTATGGTCAATCTCGATCTATCTCGATTGAGGAAGTTGCTGACTTAGATGCAGGATCTCTCATTAGTGTTGATATTGTTCTTTCCGATCGCAGAAGCATTGATGATCCAGGTCTAATTGCTGTCGACTTTGATATCCAACTTAGTGAATCACTCGCTCTGCGAAAGGATTCGGTCACGCTTTCTACATCGCTGCCGATTTTTCAAAATATCGATTTAAATGATGAGTTGGATAGTATTGATTTCTCGACACTCTCGATTCAGGCAGGTGCATTGCCTCGTTTTGGAATGGGTGAGAGTGTTGGTGAGCGAAGTCATGTTCTGTCTAACTTTACTCTTGAAGTTTCTGATCCAACTCAAGTTCACTCTATTGGGATTTCACCTGGGCAGGGACCTTCTCGTGATGGTTTATTAGATCTTTCTGGTGAATCGATTGATACCAACTTGGTTTCGTCGCATTCTCTTTCCTCGCGCTCTGCTTCTTACCTTGAGGTCGTTTCTGCTAAATCTCTTGCTGATGGGCAATATTTGGTGGAGATTCAAGCGATAGATGGTTCAGGCGAGAACGTTAGTTATCAACTGCCAATCTTGGTTGGTTCACCACAGAATAATGATGTATTGGTTCAACCTCTTTCTTCAGCATTGCTCCGCCAGATGTCGTCCACAGCCTTAACAGAGTTATGGCAGCAACAATTCGATCAATCTGATTCATTATCGTTTAGTGAGTCGATTGCCTTGGGAGGTCTTAGCCATTTGGCGTCTTTTGATTCCTCCTCCATTCAATCTGCTGTTGAGGACGGCCGTTTTCATATTTCACCAAGTCTTGAAGCTAGTTTGCCTTTGTTAGCTCTTTATTCAGAGGGATCATCACTCATTCAAGCTGACACTGTGTTGCAAAGAGAGGCGGGTGATTTGCTGGAAAATGCGGAGTTGGTTTCCAGTACGATTCAAGCTCCTCTTGGTGCTCTTGAGTTCTCTTTGACAGGGGGGCAGAAATCTTCAATCGAAGTGGTTAATATTGCGATGGCTGAAGGTGGTGTTGAATTAAATCGTTTGTATAAATCAACTCGTGAAGGCGAACTCCTAACCTTTGCTTCTGAAGTGATTGTCCCCCCCGAGGGTTTGACCGCATCTGGGCGGGATCAATGGCTGCATGAATTGTCTTACTCAATTTATGATTATTCCCTTGATGACTATCGTCTGGTATCTTCCTATTCCTTGGAGAATGGCTTTTCTTTGAATCAACAAGATTTCAAAGAAGATATTGACCTGAATGGCCTTGATGGTTCGGCGTATTTGATCGATTTTGATAATGACGGATTGACGGATATGATTTCACTTGCGCTTGTTGACCAGGGCCATTTTGATCTTGATCAACGCTCTGGTTTTATTAAGGATCCTGTTGTTCCCATCTATGACGAAGGTTATGCCACCTCGAACTCGTCTTTAGATTCTTCTTCTGAGCCATTACTTGCTTCTCCCTCTGTCACTCTTCTTCCCGGCCCATCTCAATCTACTTCTCATTCAGAACCTATGGAGACACTAGTCTCTGATATTGGTCATAAAGATTCCACACCAAGCTCTAGTCCCATCGACCTTATTGCACCATCTGCGCTGTCAGATCAGATTGCTGGCATTGATCTTCCCTCTTCTCAGGCAGTGCATTCGCAAAGCTCGCGCCAGCTTGACCTGAACCAAAGTTCCCCAATTTCCCTAAGCCTTAATTCCACTCAGAAGGGATTACATGTTAGTAATGGTCAATTTGGTACTTCTGCGAATATTGAACCAGTGTCTCACAGTTCCTCTTCATTACAAATTCCAAGCTCTGTAAGTTCACCCTCATTTGATCCTGATGACTCTATCGTGCCCCCTTTAAAGAATGTCTTTGTTTCAAGGCGGGGAAAATCCTCAAATTCCTTGGATACTGCTATTAACAATTTGTTCTCATTAGATGGTTTGTCATCAAAGGATCAATCGCTGCGTGGTCTTGTGGACGATTTATCCATCCACCTTTCTGACCTTGGCGGTTCTCTCTTGGCAATTCTTGGTTTAACTTCCGTACCCCACCTTTCACAACTATCGATGCCTGCTTTACACCGTATAAAGCGCCGGCAACCACTTTCAATCACGCAACGCTTGAATGAATCAAAACTTCAGAGGACTCTGCCTATTCCTGGCACAACGTCTTCACTTTCTCTTCTTATTCACTCGGGCCGTTTATCGATTGAAATTATCTCGTCGCCTACCTCTAGCCATGATGACTGCTATGCATTAGCTGCGTTGAGTGATTTATATCGGCTTTCCTCACAACCTGGTTTGTTTGCCGATGAGTGCCTTGCTGCATTACAGAATCTCACCTCAGATAACTCCGATCCAATGGACTGGCAGGCATGGCTGAAGCGCTTAAGCACCTCCACTTGTTCAGATGTTCAAATTGGTCTTTTGAACAAGACCCTTTCCTCTGCTAACTCGGAACTTAATTTGCTCTTGTCTTCCTCTCCTTCAGCTGCTGACTTGCACATGGCTGCGGAGATCTCTGGTTTGTTGATGTCAAAGGGATTCGCTTGCTCCGATTTGCCTGGATATAGCTCAAAAAGCTAGAGAAAAGCTTAGATCATCTCTCTTTCTGCGATGCTCTTGCTACTACGAAGATAGGTACAAGTTAGTGGCCTGATGGCGAAAGCCGAATTGCCGCGTCCATATCTCCGTCGGCTAGCGCTGCACGGATCTTTGAACACCTTTGTTAAGGATCTAGCTGAAGAGCAATTGGTCTCTCAGTATCCCTTTTCGACTGATGATCAGGCCAAATTGGCCAGTGATAGTTTAATTTCAGACTACTTGTCAGATCTCGGAGTTGTTGATCAGGCAAGTTTGGATCAATGGTGTCAAAAATATTTAATTGATAGCCCTGCTCAACTTGCTGAATTTGTGCGCTATCAAGTCAAAAAGAAGCTCATTGTTCAGAGACTTTTGGCTGAAAATGGTGAAACAGCATTCTTAAAATTTAAGGATCGTTTGGATCGTGTTTTGTATTCGGTTATTCGCGTTCCTTCTGAGGCATTGGCTTACCATCTGTTTTATGCCCTCGACCATGGCGAAATTACTTTTTCTGATGCTGCAGAACGTTTCAGTGATGGTGTCGAATCACGTAGCGCGGGCATTGTTGGGCCCGTCGATCTCTGCACTCCTCATCCTGAAATAGCAAGTCGTCTCAAGCGAGGACGACCTGGTGAGTTGTTTGAGCCTTTCAAGGCTGATGAATGGTTCCTTGTTGTTTCGCTTCTTTATCGGTTTGAATCATCCTATGACGATATTTCGCGAAGGACATTAGGGCAATTGTTGTTTTCAGCCAAGGTTGCTGAATTTATGCCCGAGGTCTCCAAGCAATTGCTTCGGACACATCTGGCTTCTACCCCCGTATGAGATGAGCGTTAGCTTGACCCCTGCTATGGAATTTTGCTCTGCTCATCCAGAGCACTGTGAACTTCGTGAATTTCATTCAGGAGATCTTATTTCTTTGGCTGGTGAAGCTGATGGATCATTTCTGTTGATTCAATCTGGCTCTATACGTTTTATCGATTCGTCTCGCTCTTTTTCTTCGCTTACCCTCTCTGTTGTTAAAGCTCCATATTTGTTGGCATCGTCGATCTTCTCTGATGGTCCATTTAGAGAGCCTGTCCGAGCAGCAACTCATGTTTTGGCATATCAAGTTTCCATTGACATATTGCCAGATGATGTTTATTCGACGTTGTATCAGTTTTGGAAATCTTGTCTTGATCCAAGGGAATGGGTTTTGATTCTTGAATGTTTGCATGCCACTCAAGATCAATCCTCTGTAATCTCGCCATTATTAGATCTTTCACCCTCCTTATGGCCAGGTCTAACCGATATTTTTAGTCAGGGTTCTTTCCACCGAGTTATTTATCTCGATGCGGCTAGATCTGGGTTTAAGTACGGTCATGTCTATCCATTTGATTTTCTGGAATCAGAGTATCCAGAGCATGGATTACCGCGCTGTTATCCGATCTTTGATTCACTCGTTGCTCCTAAGCAGGCTCGAATACCTACTCAATTACCGTCTTCATTTTCTACTTATGAATCGCCTGACCCATCAACTCGAGCTCTCCTAGAGGAAGATCCTAAAAAAGAGAAAACCAGTAACTTCTCTTCGGTAAATGATTTCCTCCCGTCTGATTATGGTTTTGATCTGATCCATGCATCTGATCTTCAATCATCTTTGGTGGCATGCTTGTCTATGCTTTGTCGTCATTTGAAGCTACCGACGCGAAGAGATGTCTTGCAAAATTTTGTTGCTCGACTCCCCTTGGATGATCTTTCTGTTGATCAATTGCGCAGTCAGCTGGTTTCTTTTCTGGATGGTCAAGGTCTTTCTGTCTCGCTGTTACGTGCGCCGGAAGCACTTCCAATTCGAATTCCTACGCCCTGTTTGGTACTTTCCGCTGATCTTTCTCCTGCCTTGATTATCGGTTCTAGTTATCGAACTATTAAGGTACTTGATCCTCTTAGCGGTGCACTGTCTTTCCAAGGCACGCATATTTTTGAATACCTGCAAGAACGTTCTTGTTTGCTCTCTATTGGAGTCGGTATCCATACTCCCCAGCAACGTTTTTCCTATGGATGGTTTCTTCCATATCTGAGTCAATATCGCTTGCAACTGCTTGAGGTTGTTTCAGCAAGTTTTCTGACCCAGCTATTTGCGCTTGCGACCCCACTGCTCTTTCAACAGCTGATTGATCGTGTTGTTTCTAAGGGTGCTGCTGATTCACTTGGGCCTCTGATCTTCTTAATGCTTATCTTCTTGGTCTTAGAAATCTGTTTTAGTACTTTGCGTACCTACCAGTTTGTGGGTATCTCTAATCGTATCGATATCGGTATTGGATCATCAATTATTTCGCGTTTGCTTCGTATTCATGGTCGTTTCTTTGATCGTCGACCTGTTGGTGAGCTTGCGGGACGTCTGCAAGAGATTGATAGTATTCGCCGTTTTCTAACTGGTACTGCTCTTACTGCTGTACTTGATGCTTTTTTTGCATCTCTCTATTTTGTTGTGATGTTTATCTATAGCCCTATTTTATCTCTAATTGTGGCTTGCTCTGTCCCACTATTGTTACTCGCCACGGTTGGTATGGCTCCTGTCACACAGCGCTTGATTCGCAAGCGTGCCGAGGCCTCCTCTCGAACTCAGTCGTTTTTGGTTGAGGTGATCACCGGAATTCAGACTATCAAGCTTCAAAATTCTGAGTTGCTTGCTAAGCGTCAATGGGAAGAGCGTCATTTACGCACGATCGATATTGGATACAAGGCAGTTATGGCCAATACTGCTAGTAGTAGCTTTCTGCAGTTCATCAATAAGTTAACCAATATCTTTGTTATTGGCTTTGGCTCTTGGCAGGTTTTGCAGAACCAGATGACGATTGGTGAGCTTATCGCTTTTCGGATCATCAGTGGCTACGTCACACAGCCTTTGCTGCGCTTGGCATCGATATGGCAAAACTTTCAAGAACTTTCGCTTTCTTTTGAGCGGGTTTCTGATGTTGTTAATCAGCCCTTAGAGAATGGAGACCCTGCCGATTCTTTGATGTCAATGCCACCACTGTTAGGTCGTTTGACCTTTGAAGATGTCAGTTACCGGTATTCTTCTTCTATGCCCAATACCCTTTTCGGTTTTGGGCTGACCATTGAGGCCGGTTCCTTTGTTGGGCTGGTTGGCCAAAGTGGTTGTGGTAAATCTACATTGTTGAAATTGGTTCCTCGTTTTTATGTCCCTGATTCAGGGCGCGTGCTTGTTGATGGTATTGATATTTCAAAGGTAGATATTTATTCGCTTCGTTCTCAAGTCGGATATGTTCCCCAAGATTGCATGTTGTTTGAAGGAACGATTTTTAGCAATATTGTTATGGGTAATCCTGAGGCCTCGAGTGAGGAAGTGATTGAAGTTGCCAAGCTTGCTTGTGCTCATGATTTCATTATGAGTTTGAAGCAGGGTTACAACACGAAAATTGGTGAGAGGGGTTCTGGTGTATCAGGGGGGCAGAGACAACGAATCGCCCTTGCTCGTATGTTTCTCTCCTCTCCTCGTCTGATTATCCTTGATGAGGCTACATCCGCCTTAGATGCCGATACGGAGAGGCAGGTTGTTGCCAATATTCGTCGTCACTTTGTTGATGAGACGGTGTTGATGATTACGCATCGTCTCTCGTCTTTACAAGCTGCTGATCGTATCGTTGTGATGCACGCAGGTGTTCTTGATTCTATTGGTAATCATGCCGAGTTGATGGAAGTAAAAGGTCGTTATTTTGCTCTTTATCAATCTCAGTTTGCTGGTTAATATGTTTTCTTTTCCCCCTTTCCGTCTGCCTTCTTTTTTTCGCAGGTCTCCGACATCTACTGACATAGACGATTTTAAGTCTGTTCTTTTGCCGCCCGGTCCGCTTTGGTCGCGACTCTTCTTATGGTTTTTGGCTTCGGGATCTCTTGCGCTTTTGATTTGGTCCTTTTTTGCCAAAGTTCAGGATGTTGTTGTGCTGAGTGGTTCTCTCCGCTCAAAGAATCCAGTCGCCAAGGTTGTGAGCCCTATGGCAGGTCGTGTGCAGAAGGTTTTTGTAGCCCCTTCTCAACGGGTTGATTCTGGTCAAGCTCTCTTGGCGTTGGATGTTTCAGACCAGGAGATCCGACTTGGGTCGCTTCGCGTTCGTCTTCAGCAATTAGAGAGTTCTTATCGTTCTTATCAAAGATTTAGTAATAAATCCTTAGCCTCTCTGCGTTCTGAACTCTCCGTTAACCAAGATCTACTTCGTCGATATCAAAACCTTGCTTTGAGTGGAGCTATGTCTGATGTTCAGCTCCTTAATCAGAGGAATCGTGTTGTTCAGCTTGAAACTCGTGTTGCTGAAGCTAATCATGCTGACGCTGATAAAAATGCTGAATTTGGATCACAGAAATCGCAACTTATGTCTGAAATTGCTCTGCTGGATCATGCTGTAAGTCGTTCCACTGTTTATTCACCTATCCATGGCATCGTTCAATCACTTGATCTCCCTTCGCAAGGTGTTTTTCTCGCTTCTGGATCCAATATCGCAGAGATTGTTCCATCTGGGATTCTCTCTGCTCAAGTTAAGCTTCCATCTCAGTACCGTGATGCTGTGCAGGTTGGCTCAACTGCCATGGTTGATGTTGATGCATTCCCTGCTCGCGAGTTTGGGTTCCTTCTCTCAGAAATATCCTCCGTTTCTCCTACAACGTTTGAATCATCCTCATCATCCATCCCAAAAACCTATCTTGCCGACTTGAAGTTGCTCAGGTCGGAGCGATCAGAGCTATTGAATCTTAGTCAGCTCCTTCCTGGTATGAAGGTTACGGCTCGTGTGACTCTCCGCACAAAGCCAGTAATTACTACGGTTTTTGAGTTTTTCGATAATTTTTTTACACCCATGAACGAGGAACGTTGACTTTTTACTTTCCCAAAGAAAAGCCCATGCCGATCTTCAGCAGAGATCGTCACGGGCCATAGGGATCATCAATCCCGTTTTTCAGGTCTGAGGCGACCCCTCAAGTAAGGGGCGCAACGGGTGTAGGGGCAGGTTCGGGCTCAGTGTCTTCCCCGTTCTGGGGCACACCGCGTAGGGTCAGCTTGATGCGGCCGCGGTTGTCGATTTCGCGGACACGAACGGTGACCTCGTCGCCCACCTTCACCACATCTTCTACCTTTTCTACCCGAGCTTCTGACAGCTGGGATATGTGGATCATTCCCTCCTTTCCAGGAAGGATCTCCACAAAGGCGCCTATTGGAATGATCCGGGTGATCGAACCGCTGAACACCTCGCCCTCATTCACCTTGCGGGTGAGGCCTTCGATGATCTTCTGAGCTTCATCAGCCGCCGCACCGTCATGGGACGCGATGGTGACAATACCGCTGTCTTCGATATCGATCTTGGTGTTGGTGCGCTCGGTGATGCCCTTGATCGTGCGGCCACCAGGACCAATCACGGTGCCGATCAGTTCCGGGTCAATGCGGAAGCTGAGCAGGCGAGGGGCATGGGGTGACATGCCATCACGGGGGGTGTCAATCGCCTCCAACATCTTTTCTAGGATGTGGAGACGGGCAGGACGCGCCTGGTTGATCGCCTCGGCAATGGTTTTGATCTCCAGACCGGTGATCTTCATGTCCATCTGCAGGGCGGTGATGCCCTTGTCGGTGCCGGCCACCTTGAAGTCCATGTCGCCGAGAAAGTCCTCGATGCCCTGTATATCGGTGAGGATTCGAACCTCTTTGCCCTCTTTGATCAGACCCATTGCGGCCCCGCTGACGGGTGCTTTCAAGGGCACACCGGCGTCCATCAGGGCCAGGGTGCTGCCACACACTGAACCCATTGAGGTGGAGCCATTGGAACTCAGGACCTCACTCACCACCCTCACCACATAGGGGAAGGTGTCCTTCGCTGGCAGCACGGGCAAGATGGCCCGCTCGGCAAGAGCTCCATGGCCGATTTCGCGCCGGCCAGGGGAGCGCATCGGTTTGGTCTCGCCCACCGAGTAGGGAGGGAAGTTGTAGTGATGGAGGTAGGTCTTTTCAGTGTTGGGGTTGAGATCGTCCATCTCCTGGGCATCGCTGGGTGTGCCCAGGGTTGCGGTCGACAGCACTTGCGTGAGGCCGCGCTGGAACAGTCCAGAGCCATGCACCCGCTTAGGCAGCACGCCGGCGGCCGCGCTGATTGGTCGCACCTGATCGAGACTTCTGCCGTCAACACGCTTGCCGTCCTTGACAATCTGCTGACGCATCAGCTTCTTGGTCAGGGCTTTGAAGCTGGTTGGCAGAGCTTTGCCGTTGCCTGAAACCAGCTGACGGACGGGGTCGGAGTCCTTCAGACCATCAATGGTTTCCGCGGTTTGATCACGGATGGCATCGAGCTTTTCGTCGCGCTCAGCCTTGCTCTGATCGAACTGGCTCAGCACTTCGCCAATCGACTTACTGCAAGCCTTCTCTAGATAAACCGGCAAGGTGGTGTCTTCGCTGGGAGCCTCGGGCTTCACCTGCTCGATTCCAGCGTCTTTAAGGATGGATTCCTGCGCCTTGATCAGCTCACAGACCGCTTCGTAACCGAAGTCGATCGCTTCAATCACATCCCCTTCAGGCAGCTGATTCGCCCCGGCCTCAACCATCACCACACCATCGGGGGTGCCGGCCACGACCAGATCGAGATCTCCGCGTTCGATCTCTCGGAAGCTGGGGTTGAGCACAAAGTCGTCGCCAAGAAGGCCAACCCGCACTGCGGCCATGGGGCCTTGGAAAGGGATGCCCGCCAAAAGTGTTGCCATTGAAGCGCCAGTCACCGACAGCACATCCGCAGGGACGCGCTCATCGAGAGACATGCAGGTGGCCACGATTTGGATGTCGTCTCTCATCCAGTTGGGGAAGAGAGGCCGCATCGGCCTGTCGATCAAACGGCAGATCAGTGTGGCTCGCTCGGGAGGTCTTCCCTCACGGCGCATGAAACTTCCTGGAATGCGCCCTGCTGCGTAAAGGCGCTCTTCGTAGTCGCAGATGAGGGGAAGGAAATCGATGCCTTCGCGCCCTTTGGATCGGGTAGCTGTGACGAGCACCGAAGTGTCACCGCATTCGATCATCACCGAGCCACCGGCCTGGGGGGCATACCGCCCCGTGGTCAACCGAATCTCCCGACCGTCAAAGGAGATCGACTGTGTCTGACCTTGCACTGTTGTTTATGTCTTTCTGTCAAGGTTGATTCTGGCACTTCACAGGATTGAAACGTCAATCCCACTGAATCCAATTCGAATCGCTCTGTGACATCCATCAAAAAAGGAGGTGTTCAAACACCTCCTCAACTGCATCACTTTTGAGCGAACTCTCGACAAATCACCAGCTGGACTTCACCACGCCAGGAAGCTCACCTTTGTGGGCACGCTCGCGCAGTTGATTGCGGCAAAGCCCAAAGTCGCGATAAACACCCCTGGGTTTGCCGGTGGCCCAGCAGCGGTTGCGCATGCGGGTGGGTGCACTGTTGCGGGGCAGTGCTTGGATCTTGCGATGGATCTCAAGGCGCTCCATGGGGTCCTGCGCTGCGTTGAAGGCGGCCATCAGGGCAGTCCGCTTGGCTGAGAAGCGCTCAACCATCTTCTTGCGCTTCGCATCGCGGGCGATCATCGACTTCTTGGCCATGCAGCGAGTGAAAAGGAGCAGTTCAATCAGCAACCATACAGTTTCATTGGCCAATCAATTGACGCACCAGCGGTAACTGGCTCGTATCACGCACGATCAGCAACACACTGAGGCCGAGTACCAACAGCAGGCTGGACTGCATCACAGCCAGCTGAAACCGTTCCGGCAGTGGGCGTCCGCGCAGACCCTCCAGCAGGAGAAACACCAGCTGTCCGCCATCGAGCAGCGGCAAGGGCAAGGCGTTAAGGACGGCTAGGTTGATCGAGATCAGCGCCAGAAACAGGGCTAGACCCGAGCCTCCCTGACTCGAGAGCTGGGCTCCCATTTCCACAATTTTCACGGGGCCTGAAACCTGCTGAGCGGTGGCACCGAAATTGGTGAACAAGCCTGCATAGCCCGACACCGTTCTGCTGAAGAGCCCGCCGAACTGTTGGCTAGATACGCTGATCGCCTCCAGCAGCGAGCGCACGGGACGGGTGGAGCCGCTGACGACTTCCTGAAGCTGAGCTCCGATACGACCGACACCCTGCTGGTCTGCTGGCGTCAGCTGGAGCGGCGTGAGCACATCGTTACGCAACACCTGCAACTTGAGCGGCTGACCAGGGCTGTTTCGGATCGGGTCGACGGCGGCCTGGACGGCCGGCTCTCCACGGCCGAGATCAATGGCGTCGATCGACAGGATGCGGTCGCCAGGTTTGAGTCCAGAGAGAGCTGCCGGTTCACCGCCTTGCACGCTCATCACCATCACGCCTTGTCCTGGTTCTCCAGGAACTCCAGTGGTGGCGGTGTGTCCCACAAGAACCAACCAGGCCAGCAACAGATTGGCCAGCACGCCAGCACTGATCACCAAGATCTGCTGAGGAATCGGCCGGTTACGCAGTAGATCCGGATCATCTTTGGGAATGTCGCTCTCTTCATCGTCTTCGGGGAATGAAACGAATCCACCCAGGGGGAGCAATCGCAGGGCGTAGGTCACGCCCCCCTGCTCGGTTTTGAGCAAGGCCGGCCCAAATCCCACGGAAAAGCCGTTGACGCGAATGCCCTGCAGTCGGGCAGCCAGGAAATGGCCCGCTTCATGAATGACGATCAACAGCCCCAGAGCCAGCAGTGAGGCCAGAACGTTCATAAAACCCGATTCAGTCTGCTCATTCTGGCTGGATTCTGTCCCCACCGAAGTAAGGCACGAGTGCCTGAGGCAGCAACACACTGCCATCGAGCTGCTGACCGTTTTCAAGCAGGGCTGCCATGGTGCGGCCTATCGCCAGACCACTGCCATTCAGGGTGTGCACCAGCCGGGTCACTTTCCCTTTCTTGGTGCGGATCGAGGAACGCCGTGCCTGGAAATCACCGCAGACGCTGCAACTGGAGATCTCCCGGTAGGCACCGGCGCCTGCGAGCCACACTTCAAGGTCGTAGGTGCGCGACGCGGAAAATCCCAGATCACCTGTGCAGAGTTCCAGCACCCGGTAGGGCAGTTCCAGAGCCTGAAGCACCGCCTCCGCATCCGCTGTGATCTGCGCATGAGCTTCGACTGAGTGATCGGGGTGCACAAACCAGTACAGCTCCACTTTGTTGAACTGGTGCAAGCGGATCAGTCCTCGGGTGTCTCGGCCGTAACTCCCCGCTTCCCTGCGGAAGCATGGGCTGTAGGCCACGTACTTCAGAGGCAGCTGATCTCCTGGAATGATTTCGTCGCGATGCAGAGAGGTGACAGGAACTTCTGCCGTGGGGGTCAGCCAGAGATCGTCCTCAGCACAACGGAAGCTCTCTTCAGCAAACTTCGGCAGCTGGCCTGATCCGGTGAGACTGGCGCTATTCACCAGTACAGGTGGCAGTACCTCTCGGTAGCCCTTGCTGCCATGTAGGTCGAGCATGAAGTTGATCAGAGCCCGCTCCAGGCGAGCGCCCTGGCCGAACAGGGTCACGAATCGGCTCTGGGCAATCCGCACGGATCGCTCGCTGTCCAGCAAGCCAAGACGGTCAGCGATGGCCCAATGCTCTTCCAAGCCCTCTTGTTGGCGTGGGATGCCCCAGCTGCGTACCTCGATGTTGTCGTTTTCATCCTTGCCATCAGGGCTGTCGGTCGATGGCAGGTTGGGAAAGGTGAGCAGCTGTTCCTTCAAGCGTGAGGCGAGCTGCTTCTCCTCGTCCTCGAGAACGGACACCTTCTGCTTGATGGCGTTGCCTTGCTGACGCAGATCGGCGACTTCGGCCCCCTTGGGATCGGCACCGGCTTTGATTTTTTGCCCGACATCCTTGCCGATGCGGTTGCCCTCCGCCTGGAGAGTGCTGCGCTCTTGTTCGAGATCCCTTTGATGCTGTGCGATCTGCTGCAGAGGGCTTAAATCCACATTCAGGCCTCTGCGCCCCAGCTGAGTCGCAATCAGCTCAGGGTTCTCTCGCACCAGACGCTGATCGAGCACAGGGGTTCGGATGATCGCGCCGGCAGCCTAGGCGTCCGCTGTCAGCGCTCTGTTTGCGCTCAGAAAACCTGGCCAACCATCACAGCCGCCACGGCTGAGAACAGAGTGATTCCGAGAGCTGTTACTGGGTTCTGGCCTTGAGCGACGGCAACCGTGGTGATCACCCCGGCTCCAAGGCAGGCCGCTGCCAATTGGGTGGTGAGTTCAGAGGAACGGTTCAATTCCAGTCTTTCGGCAGCACATGGAACTTACGGAGCCTGGCTGGGTTCGTCTCGGGTTGAGGGGGTGGATTGTTACGCCGCGTCAGGGTTCGTTACGGCTCGCAATGATGCGGGTCTGGCTCGCCCGGCGCTTGCCCATTGCTTGAGGCTTTCCATTTGCTCTCTAGCCGTGCGTGACAGGGGCACAAGTTGCGATGCCGCCAGGATCATGTCGCTTTCCGTGAGTTCACGGATTTCGGCGAAGGCCAGGTGCATCGCTTCGATCACCACCTGTTCCAATTCAGCGCCGGAATAGCCGTCCGTGCGATCGACCACGGTTGACAGCGGCAGATTGAGGCCAGGGCGACGCCGTTGCAGGTGAAGGCTGAGGATGCTCAGACGCTCCTCTCTTGACGGCAGATCCAGCAGGAAAATTTCATCAAATCGTCCCTTACGCAGTAGCTCCGCCGGTAGACGCTCCACACCGTTCGCTGTGGCCACCACAAACACCGCAGAGCGTTTCTCTGCCATCCAGGTGAGCACGGTGGCCAGAACACGCTGACTGGTGCCTCCGTCACTGCGGCTGTCATTGCCAAATCCCTTGTCGATCTCATCGATCCAGAGAACGCAGGGCGCCATCGCTTCCGCCCGCTGAATCATGTCGCGGGTTCTGGCTTCACTGGCTCCAACCAGTCCGGAAAAGAGTCGGCCCACATCCAGTCGAAGAAGAGGCATCGACCAGCTATGGGCGATTGCTCTGGCTGTGAGGGACTTGCCGGTGCCCTGAGGTCCCACCAGGAGCACTCCTCGAGGCAGGGGAAGTCCGAAGCGGCGTGCATCGTCGTTGAAGGCTCTGTGTCGTTGATCAAGCCAATGCTTGAGCGTTTCGAGCCCGCCGATGTCTCCAGGTGTTGCATCGGTTCGGCAGAACTCCAGCACTTCGCTGCGGGCCAGGGAAAGCCGTTTCTCCTCCAACACATCCACCAGGTCCTCGCGGCTGAGTGATCCGCGTTGCGCGAGTGCTTTGGCGGCCACATGCCTCACCCTTGCTTCGCTCAGGCCGCAGCAGGCATGCGTGAGTTCCTCGAGCACATCAGCCTCCAGGGCCCGACCGCTGGCTCTGGCGATGTTGGCCAACAGTGTTCGCAACTCCTGTTCCTGTGGCAAGGGCAGGTCCATCAGTGTGAGGGCTTCATCCAGGTCGGCTGGGGGCGTCCATTGCCCGCAGGTCACGATCAAGGTGTGTGGCGTGGTTCGCAGTTGGCTGGCAAGGTTCCGCAGCATGCGGGCGATTCCCGGGTCTTCACAGAACCGGTGCACATCCTTGAGCAGCAGCAGGGTTGGACTGGAAGGGGAGCGCTCCTGCAGCCACTGCAGCACCGCCATCGGCTGCCGGGCACCCAGCTGTTCCTGGCCCAAGGCGCCACTGAGGCCTCCCACGAAATCCCAGCAGGTCAGTGTGCGATCAGGAAGTCGCTCTGAGGTCTGGCGCAGCAGCGTTTCTACGCGCTCTTCCTCATGGCTGCGGATCCAAATCAACGGTGTGCCTGATCGGATCAAGAGATCCAGCTGTGCGATCCAGTTATCAGTCATGGTTCGTCCCGTTGTGTTGCATCGACGACTGAAGATCCTTCAGGGCCTGCCAGCGGGGATCAGGTGTTGTCTCCTTGCTGGTTGAGGAAGAGTCCGATGATTTTTGCGGCATTCCTGGGCAATGCTCCCCGCAGCGATTGACGACCGACATCTGAAGGCTGAGCTGTTCGAAAACCCAGCGTTCCGGTTCGAAATCAGCGCGCGGGTTCAGGCACTCCATGAGGCCATCGGGTGAAGTCGGATCGAGCCCCGCTTCGGCGAGATGATCGTCGCTCGGTTCCTGGCCCAGCCAGATCAGTTCCTTGGAGACAGCGCTGAGCTGTTGGTTGAAATGACCGAGGCAACGGTCGCAGCGCAGGCAGACGATGGTCTGCACCGACCCTTCAACCTCGAGGAGATTGCCGAGATGTTCTGCCCTGAGAGTGCCTCGCACGGGGGTGAGGCTGGGCATCTCATCGAGTTGACCATCCACTGACCAGACCCTGGAGGTTCCCAGAGCTTGTAGCTCCCTGAGGGGTACCGGCTCAAGGCCGGGAATCATTTGTTGCCGCCCTTGGGCTCGAAAGGCAAGCGGCTTCCAGGGACGCCACCGGCGGCGGCTGGTGCGGGTTGCTGCTTGAGCTGTTCGTCCAGGATGGCCTGGAGATTGTCTGGTAAGGCCTCACGGGTTAACAGGAAGGTCTGCAGAGCTTGGAAGATATTGGCGATCACCATGTACAGCAGAACACCGGCCGGCAGAGGGAAGAACAGGAACATTCCTGTGATCATCACCGGAGTGATCTTGTTGGCTGTGGACTGCTGCGGATTCGCAGGCATGCCCATCCCCGAAAGCAGCTGGGAAATGAACAGGCTCAGACCGAAGGAGCCCACGAGGATGGCGATATCCCAGTTGACGGCTCCGTCGGTATAGAAGCCCACCTGTCCAAGAGCCTTGATGAACAGGAAACCGCTGCGGGCGGCCAGACCGGGGATCTTGCCCTCAACGGTCGCATCACCGGCAGCCAGCGCGGTGATCTGTCCAGCTTCGGAGACCGACACGATCGATTCGCCTTTGGTGACCGTCCAATCAGGCAGGAAAGACTTGCCGTTCTCGACTCCGTCCAAGACCTCTGCGAACGGCTCTCCGCTCTTGGTCTGGAGCTGGATCTGGACGTTGTCACCAGTTCCGATCTTGGTTCCACCGGGCAGGCTGGCGATCACGGGGACGTGATCTGTTTCCGTGACGAAGATCGAATGGCTCGCGCTGCTGAACGGTTTTGGCTCCACCGCCGCGATTTGCTCGGCGGGCAGCACTTTGAGATTGAGGGTGTAGGGAACGTCCGCGAACGGTGATCCACGCAGCGTGGCGAATAATGCAAACAGAATCGGCATCTGCACCAAGAGGGGCAGGCAACCGGCCAGCGGGCTGCCGAATTCCTTCATCAATTTGCCCAACTCCTCCTGCTGTTTCTGAGGATTGCTGGCGAAGCGGGACTTGATCTCGGCCTGCCGCTTCTGCATCACCGGCTGGGCGATGCGCATGCGCCGTGCGCTGCGGATGGATCCTGCGCTGAGCGGAAACAGAGCCAGGCGGATCACCACCGTGAGAGCCACGATCGCGAGCCCGTAGCTGGGCACCAGTCCATAGAAGAAATCCAGGATCGGCAGCAGCAGATTGTCGGAGATGTAACCGATCACGATGGCGTTCCGATGGGCGGTGAAGGGTGATGCCAGTGTGCAACAGCGTCGAGGCCATTGCGTTGACGTTCAGGATTAGGCAGCGAAGCCTTTGCTTGGAATGCTGTCAGTGCTGGTACCGTTGGATTCGGGCCTGCTCTTGATGCGTTCCTGGATGTAGGTCTCGACCTCACGGAAGTTCGGCATCGAACGAAGCTCCAGTCGTGATCCATCCGTGAGCACGAGAACCATGTCTCCCCATGCTCCAAAACCACGGGGTACGCAGCGCACCTCGCGGATCTGGCTGTAGACCACCTGGCTGCGGTCCTTGCCCATCCAGCCGCCGCTCACGGACACCCGTCGACTGGTGATGCGGAAGCGCAGCCACAGAGTCCTCACGATGGCCCCCACGGTGAATGGCAGGCCAATCAGGGTGAAGCCCAGAAGAACGTTGAAGATGAGATCTCCTTTTGCAGGGCCGCCCTCGTAAAAGGTGTCTTCCTGTATTGAGCTGGTCATGACTTCAGGCCCGCCTGTACAAGCAATCTGTCGCATTCTTCCAGCAAGTCGTGATCCTCTGTGGCTGCTCCAGGCTTCAAACTGACCAGAAGCCAGGTGCTGGCGTGTTCTGGTGCGTGTTCGAATCTTGAACGCAAGTGATCGTGCAGCTGTCGCCTCAATCGATTCCTGATCACGGCGCGCTTACTTACCTTGCTGCTGATCACCACAGCCACTCGGCAGGTTGCAGGACTGCTCGGGCTGACCGACCCCTTCGGAGTCGCCGGTCGTTTGATCAAGGAATTGCGGGCTGATGCCCTTCTCAGCACCATCAAGGTGCCGTGGAAGCGTTTGCCTTTCCGATGCAGATGGTCAAAACAGCGATGGCCGCGCAGACGCATGGATGCCGGCAGGACCATCGCAGCAATCCGAATGAATCAAACGGACAAGCGTGAACGTCCGCGCTTGCGGCGGCTGCGAATCACACGACGTCCAGTGTGCGTACGCATGCGCACTCTGAAACCGGAAACGCGCCTGCGTTTGCGACTTGTGCCTCCGAGAGTTCGTTTCGTCATGGAATTTTTCCGGCGCCCGGCCTTACGTCAAGGAGCGACTTTATCAGCCGGGGTCAGTCGATATCCACAAGCCAGCTGCCGAGGTAGCCAGATATGGGAACGTCTCCGGGGGCTTGCGCCAGGGCATTGAACTGAAACATTCCCCCCTGGCTCGGGTTGAAGACGTTCATCACGACGGCGTAGGTGCCGCCAGTCGGGATCGGAGTGTCGGGAAAAACTTCGATGGCCGTTTGTTTCTCGTTGACTTCAAACACCGCCGGAAGCACTTCTGTGCATTTGCTGCGAGCGAGCACTCCTCCAAGCTTCATTTTGCAAAGGGATAAAGCTTCCGGACGGATTTTTGCATCGAAATAACTGGGAACAGTGATGCTTAGCTTGAGGATCGCGGTCTTGCGATCCTTCTTGCGCAGCATGAAGTAGTACTCCGAGCGATCACTTCGGCGTTGGCTGCTTTGTACGAAGTAGAGCTTGCGATAACCAGCGTCTGAATCCCATCTGAATTCCAGAAGAGAAGGTGTGTTCTGTGCAACGGCAGGCTTGATCAAGCTGGGCAGCAGAGTCGCTCCGCCGATGATTCCGCAGCCGATCAGAGCTGTCACACCAGCACTGAGTTTTGGAGTGGGAGGAAAAAGTCGTTTCATCGTGATTCCGGAGCAGTCGGCGCGAACGCCGTGAGTCGTTAACGGATTGTCCTGAGAATCTCCCGAATGCAGGTGCTTCGGGGGTCGGCCCCTGATCTGTCAGTTGTGACCAGATCGGTCCGGGCGCAGACGCGCGGCTGCCCTCAGGTACGGATGGTGCAGCTGCCGATCAGCAGGAATCCAGGCGTGGGCGAGTAGCCGTATACAACGTGCAAGATCCTCCTGGACGACCATCTGCTGCACATCCAGAAGGGCCACGTCCTCCCAACCTGATCGGTGGCGCGCCGCCGCTGCGGGAAAGCTGGCGTCCAGGTCGGAGGTCACGGAGAACGTCACCGAGACCAGCTGTTCGGGATCCAGAGCGTTCTGATCCATCAGGGCATCCACCAGCTCGGCAACAGCCTCTCGAATGGCGTCTGCGCTGTTATCAGCGCAGGTGGTGGCACCGCGCAGACCTCGCAGCAGCCGGGGAGCTGTCATGGTCTGTACATCCAGAGGGGTTGGCCGCTGAGCTCAAGTTCCGTGGTCAGTAACTGATCGAGTCGCAGCAGCAGGCTTGATCCAGGTAAGCCCTGGAGGAGACGCTTACGCGGCTTACCAAGGGTCACCGGCCGGCAGCGCTCAACATCAAGCTCAGCCAAACGGGCTGCCACCAATCGAGCCTGTTCCTCGTCGCCCAGTTCATCAACAAGGCCGAGATCTTTGGCCTGAGCTCCACTGAACACCCGCCCATCAGAGAAGGTTCGGACCTTGTCCTTGTCCAACCCACGGCCCTCGGCAACGGCGCCCACGAACTGGTCGTAACTGCTGTCGATCAGGCTTTGGAGCAGCTCGCGCTCTTCCGGACTGAGGGCCCTATCAGGGGAAAGAATGTCCTTAAAAGCACCGCTCTTCACGGTTTCGAAGCGGACACCGACTTTCGCCAGTAGTTCCGAGAGGTTGTTGCCCCGCAGAATCACACCGATTGAGCCGGTAATCGTGCCGGGATTGGCCACGATCGAATCGGCTGCCACGCCGACATACACACCTCCTGAGGCAGAAATGTTGCCGAAGCTGGCCACAACCTTGCAGCCTTTTTCGCGCAGACGCAGCAGAGCTGCATGGATTTCCTGACTGTCGCCGACTGTTCCCCCTGGACTGTCGATGCGCAGTAGGAGAGCTGGAAACTCCCGCTCCTGCACGTCGCGCAGAGCCTTCAGCACCCTGCGTCGTGTCGAGCCACTGATCGCGCCCTCAATGACGATGCGCGCCATGCGGCGTTTGGACTTGCGGCGCCACAGCCACCCCATGATCCTCTGTTCAACTCGCCGGATCTTAAAAAGGACCCTGTCGGGCTAATTCCATGAAGACCCTGCAGCGCGGGCTGCTGATGGTGTTGCCCTTCGCTCTGTGGGGTACTGCAATGGCGGCTATGGCCCCTCTGGTGGAGTCGGGTGGGGCTCCTTTGGTGGCCTGTCTGCGTCTGCTTCCTGCTGGCATCGTGCTGCTGATCGCTGTGCCTTTTTTGGGGAGGCGGCTGAGCGTTGATCCTGCTGATCGTGGCTGGTTTCTGGTGTTCACCCTTGTGGATGCAATTCTCTTCCAGTTTTCTCTGGCCAAAGGACTGCAGGGCACTGGTGCAGGCCTCGGATCAGTCTTGATCGATTCGCAGCCCCTGATCGTGGCTCTGCTCGCGCGCTGGCTGTTCGCAGAGTCGATCAATCCGATCGGCTGGATTGGCCTTGTGGTCGGACTGTCCGGCATCGTCTGTCTTGGGGTCCCGGCACCGCTGCTCCAGCACTGGTGGTTGCAGGCTGATCTTTCCGATCTGCAGACCGGCTGGCAGGACGGCACGGGCTGGATGCTGCTGGCAGCACTGGCGATGGCTCTGGGCACTGTGCTGTGTCGCTTCGCCTGCAAAAACAGTGATCCCGTGGCGGTTACTGGGTGGCACATGGTGCTGGGTGGAGTGCCTCTGCTCGTCTGGCATGGTCTCGACGCCAGCACGGCTCTGATCCCAGCTTGGTCGGCTCTCGACTGGGCTCAGATGGCCTATGCCTCGCTTCTGGGCAGTGCTCTGGCCTATTCCCTGTTTTTCTGGTTCGCGAACCGCGAGGACCTCACCGGTTTCAGTACGCTTGGCTTCCTGACGCCAGTGTTTGCGCTCGCCTCCGGGGGAGTGTTGCTGGGAGAACGCCTCGACACCCTGCAGTGGTTGGCAGTGCTGTTGGTGCTGATCTCTGTGCTGTTGGTGAGTCAGCGACAGCGCCTCTGGGAGCCCTGGGTATCTGCGTCGATCACGCGTCCTGGAGACCTGAAGGCATGACCGATCGTCCTCTAACTCTTGTGCTGGTTAGCACACCCGTTGGACAGCTCGGCAGCGGCCGGGGCGGTGGTGTTGAGCTCACGCTGGGGTCATTGGTGAAGGGCCTTGCCCAGCGTGACCATCGCCTGCATCTCGTTGCCCCTGAAGGCTCCTGTTCACCGGTGAAGGATGGGCGAGTGACCCTCCACACCGTTGCGGGTGTTGATCAGCCGAGTTGGCAGCATGCGGACCGGAACGCTCCGATGCAGATTCCCAGTGATGCTGTGCTGCCTCGACTCTGGGATCGGGCGCTTGAATTGGCCAGCGATGTTGATGCACTGCTCAACTTTGGATACGACTGGCTGCCGTTATGGCTGACTCCCCATGTCGAGCCGAAGATTTTTCACCTGGTGAGCATGGGCTCCGTGTCTGCGGTGATGGACTGTGCTGTGGCCGATCTGGCGCGCTGGGATCAGCGCCGCCTCGCCTTTCACACCTGTCGGCAGGCCGACGACTTCGCCCTGATTGAGCCGCCTGAGGTGGTGGGTAATGGATTTGATCTCTCCCGATATCAGCTGCAGCTGACAACGGATGGCCCACTGGGCTGGGCCGGACGAGTGGCGCCTGAAAAGGGGCTTGAGGATGCGGCATCGGTTGCGGCTCAGCTTGGTGAGACACTGCGTGTCTGGGGGCTGGTCGAGGACGACGCCTATGCCAGGCGCGTTGAGAGTGCTGTCCCAGCAGGAACAATTGAGTGGTGCGGCTTCAAGCCCACCGCAGAGCTGCAGCGTGAACTTGGCGGTTGCAGAGCGCTGCTCAACACACCGAAGTGGAACGAGGCCTACGGCAATGTTGTGGTTGAGGCCTTGGCCTGTGGTGTGCCGGTGATCGCCTACGACCGCGGTGGTCCTGGAGAGATCATTCAGAACGGCGAAACCGGTTGGCTGGTAGCTCCCGATGATCGGGAAGCCCTTGCTAGAGCAACACTTCAGGCTTCGGCCATCGACCGCGTTGCCTGCCGGCGCTGGGTTGAGCGCTACGCGAGTCAGGAGGGATTGGCCACTCGGGTCGAAGCCTGGATCCGCAGGGGGCTGACACCAGGAGATGGCACCATCTCCTGATGACAGCGGATTCATCAGCCCCAACTTCTTCGGTCGTTCTTTCAACCGTTCGGCAGCGACGGCATGGAATGCTGCTCATCCTTATGCTGGCAGTCGCGATCTTCTGCTGGAAGCTCGGCAGCACCGGTCTCGTTGATGAAACGCCTCCATTGTTCGCGGCGTCGGGCCGCGCCATGGCGGAGACCGGTGACTGGCTCACACCCAGGGTCAATGGCTTGCCCCGGTTCGACAAACCACCCCTGGTGTACTGGCTGATGGGCCTGGGATATGTCCTGCCTGCAGGGAGTGTCTGGGACCCGCTCGGCACTTGGGCGGCCCGTTTGCCTTCAGCCCTGGCCTCGGTGCTGACCATGCTCGCTCTTGGGGACACCCTGCTGCGTTATCCAGAGCGGGGCGATTCGTTCCCGCGTCGGACAGCCATCGCCGCATCCCTGGCTTTTGGCCTGTCTCCGTTGGTGCTGATCTGGAGCAGAACCGCTGTAAGTGATTCGTTGCTCACTGGGATGCTCGCTCTCAGCCTGCTCTGCCAATGGCGCTGCTACGCGAGTGGATCGGGTCGGCGGTGGTGGCTGGCCTGGATTGTTCTGGCCTTCGCCGTGCTGACCAAGGGCCCGGTGGCGGTTGTGCTTACAGGCATCACCCTGGTGCTGTTCGCCTTGATTCGCCGGGATTTCTCAGGTCTGTGGACGTCTCTGAGGCCTTTGCAAGGACTTGTGATCACAGGCCTGATCAGTCTTCCTTGGTATGCAGCCGAGCTGCTGGTGGAGGGGCAGCCTTTCTGGGACAGCTTTTTCGGGTATCACAATCTCCAGCGCCTCACCAGCGTGGTCAACGACCATCTGCAGCCCTGGTGGTTTTTCGGGCCTGTGCTGGTGGTTGCGTCATTTCCCTTCACCCCGCTGCTGGTCTTCGGGCTGGGACGGGTGATTGCCGACTTCGTTGGAGGTGCTTCCTTGCGGCGCATTCCCGTCCGCGACAGCCTCGGTCATTTCGCCGGCTGCTGGTTGCTGGCGGTGTTTCTGCTGTTCACTGCAGCGGCAACCAAGTTGCCCAGCTATTGGCTTCCTGCCACACCTGCCGCCGCCTTGCTGATCGCTTTGACCGCTCTCCCCCCGTCTCTTCAGGGACGCAAGGGTTTGTGGATTGCCTGGTGTTCAACTGCGCTCTGCACAGTGATCCTGTCGGCTGGTCTGCTGGCATCGCCCCTCTGGATTCCACTCATTCAGGATCCTGAGATGCCCACCCTGCCGGCTGAGCTGTTGGCCAGTGGCTTGGTGATCAGGGCTGCGGGGTGTTTCGTTGTTGCCGTTCTGCTTGGAACAAGGAGTTTCTGGGGCGCTGTGCCCGGACGACTGCTGGCCTGGCAGGGACCCATGGTGCTGTTTCAGCTCATTGCACTCGTGCCGATGATCCAGCTTGGGGACCGGGTTCGTCAGCTGCCTGTCCGCCAGGTCGCACAACAGGTTGTGGCGCAACGCCGGCCTGGGGAACCCCTGGCGATGGTCGGTGTGCTCAAGCCTTCACTCCATTTCTACACAGACCAGGTGGTGCTCTACGAAGGCCAATCAAAATCTGCGTTCATCAACATCGCTGATCGTCTTAGTCGTGAGCAGCGACAAGGTTTCCAGGGCTTGCCTCGCACGGAGGTCGATGCGTCGCCCTCCGTGCTGATTGTTATCAACCAGGGGACGGCAGCGAAGCAGCACTGGCAGGGCCTTAAGCCGCAAAAACTGGGGAGCGCCGGAATCTACGAGTTGTGGCGTTTGGACAGGTCTCGACTTGAGCAGCGTGCTGCGGATTTGCGCAAGGAGGGTGTGGATCTCACCTGGACAAGACCACGACCCGAGCGCTACTGATCGCGTTCACCCGGTTCCGACAACTCGCTCAGCTCGATGCGGCGGCAGAAACTGCAATGGCCCCACTGAGCCATCTCTCCCATCGGAGAGGGTGTTCCACAATGTGGACATGGCGCGATGCCATGCACATCAATACGACTGGGATGGCGTTTCCACTCCTCGAGCGGATCTCCGACCAGCTGACACGGCGCAGGATGGTGTTGCTGAATCCGCAGATCGCGCACGGGATGGCCTGCGGCACGAATGGCTGCTAGCAGCTGCGGTTTGCTGTACAGCAAGGCCTGGCGCCACTGGGGATGGCTGGCTCCCACGGTCAGCATTCCACTCCGCAGGGCTAGCGGTTGGCAATGGCTGGAGAGTGGATCGCCCGCCAGTTTTGGCCAGTCTTGCCAGAGCGCAGCCAGTGAACCTTCCTGCCTCCAGCTGCTTTGGAGAGCCTCCAGACATCCGCTGATCGCCTGAACGGGTGCCGGTTCAGGTGGCATCAGCACTTCACCCTTCCCGAAGCGCCGACGCTGCGATTTTGGGGCCAGACCCATGCCAATTGCCGATTTGAGCCGACCTTAGGCAGGCACTGTTGATTTGCTCGCTACCCTCAAACTGCTGCTCGCCCTGATCCATGGGTTTCTTCGACCGGCTCAGCCGACTGCTGCGCGCCAATGTCAACGATCTCGTGAGCAAGGCCGAGGATCCCGTCAAGATTCTCGATCAGTCCGTGGCGGACATGCAGGAGGATCTGGTGAAGTTGCGCCAGGCTGTCGCCATGGCGA
This sequence comes from Synechococcus sp. GEYO, assembly GCF_900473955.1. Classification (NCBI taxonomy): domain Bacteria; kingdom Bacillati; phylum Cyanobacteriota; class Cyanophyceae; order Synechococcales; family Synechococcaceae; genus Synechococcus; species Synechococcus sp. GEYO. The sequence continues at coordinate 227,035 of NZ_UCNL01000003.1, read as the reverse complement.
TCGCCAGTCAGAAGCGCCTTCGTAATCAGGCCGATCAAGCGGAATCTCAGGCTCGTACCTGGTACGAACGGGCGGAGCTCGCTCTGAAGAAGAACGAGGAGGATCTGGCCCGAGAGGCACTCACCCGTCGCAAAACATTTCAGGAGACCTCTGCCTCTCTGGCCAAGCAGGTGCAAGGTCAGGACGCTCAGGTGGAAACCCTCAAGAAGAGTCTTGTGGCACTTGAGGGCAAAATCGCCGAGGCGCGCACCAAAAAGGACATGCTCAAGGCCAGGGCACAGGCGGCCAAGGCTCAGCAGCAGCTCCAGAGTGCCGTGGGGAATATGGGCAGTAATTCCGCCATGGCAGCCTTTGAGCGGATGGAGGACAAGGTTCAGGCGATGGAGGCCAGCAGTCAGGCCGCGGCTGAACTGGCTGGCGCCGATCTGGAGAGCCAGTTCGCTGCCCTTGAGGGTGGAGATGATGTTGATGATGATCTTGCAGCCCTTCGCCAGCAACTGGCGGGTGAGTCCGAAGCTGTTGCATTACCAGCAGCTGATCAGGGCAAGGCGGATGCTGTTCAGCCGGTGAACGTGTCAGAGGTCGACAACGACCTTGAAGAGCTCCGCCGATCCATTGACAAGATCTGATCACGGAGTCGTGATAGGCCGACGTGAACACCTGCCCTCAACCGAAGATGTCTCTGGATGATCACCTCTGATCGCCTCGCGAGGCTCGGTAGCGGTGTTTTTGATCGCAACGACCGGCGCAAGTCGGTCTACTTCGACAGCGAACGGCAGCAACATCAGGGTTTAATCGACTTATCTCTCGGCTCCACTGATCTGGAGCCACCACTCGCTGCCGTGAAAGCGATGGCCGAGGTGCTTGAGCATCCCTCCAGCGCCTCCTACTGCCTCCATGCAGGGACACAATCGTTCAGGCGTGCGGCTGCCGCATGGGTACAGCAGCGATTCGGTGTTGAAGTGGACGCGGAGACGGAAGTGCTCCTGTTGGTGGGATCGCAGGAAGGTACGGCGCATCTGCCTCTTGCAGTTCTTGATCCCGGTGATTCGGCTCTGATTCTTGACCCCTCCTATCCCTCTCACCGCGGTGGCCTGGAACTGGCGGATGCCGCCATTCACACCCTTCCGCTCACCGCTGAGCGGGATTGGGCTCCAGACTTCGACGCGCTCTCCGCAGAACAATGGCAGCAGTTGCGTCTGATGGTGCTTGGTTTTCCTCACAACCCAACCGCCTGCACCGGAGAGCAGGTCTGGCTTGACGAGGCCATGCACCATTCGGTTCAACACGATCTGGTGCTGGCCCACGACAACCCTTATGTGGATCTGGCGCTGGAGGGTGATGCCCCGTCTCTGCTGCGCTGCCCCCATTGGAGGGAGCGGGGAATTGAATTCTTCTCTCTGTCGAAGGGATGGTGTCTCGGGGGATTCCGGTTGGCATTTGCGGTGGGAGCTGCTCCATTGATCAGCGCATTGCGCCAGCTGAAAGGTGTCGTTGATTTCAACCAGTGCCAGGCCCTCCAGCGGGGAGCAGTGGTGGCGCTGGATCAACATGCCGACTGGCCATCACGTCTCCTGCCCATTTATCGCCAGCGCCGCGATCGCATGCGACAGGCCTTGGCTGATCTCGGCTGGATCGTGCCGACGCCATCCATGGCTCTTTACCTCTGGATGCCAATTCCGGAATGGGCGAGTGCCAAGGGCTGGAGCGACGAACAGCTTGCGGCTGAGCTGCTGGAGCACTGCGGCGTAGCGCTGACCCCTGGTTCCGGTTTTGGTGATGCCGGCCGTGGCTGGCTGCGGCTGGCTCTTGTCCGTCCGGTCGAGGATCTGGAGAACGCTGTCGCTCGCCTGTATCCCTGGTGGGAGCAGCACCATTGACTTTTGTGCGCACGGGCCGGGGGCGACTGCTGCATGATTTACGCCGCCATGGTCATGACGCTTGGTGGCTCAGGCGTTTGGGCGTCTGTGCCAGCACCGAGAGTGAGTTATCTCAATGGTTGGTGCAGCAGCCCTGGTCTGGACTCTCTCCTCGCGCCGTGTTGGCAGACCATCAGATCCGTGGTCATGGACAGTACGGACGCTGCTGGATGGCGCCGATGGGCGGTGTCTGGTTGAGCGCGGCTCTCCCCTGGCCTCAGCAGCAATGCTCAACGGGGTTGTTCGGTCTTACCGCGGCACTTGCTCTGGCGGAGCAGGTCGAGTCCACTGGCCTGCAGGTGTCCATCAAGTGGCCCAATGATCTGATGATTGAGTCCCGCAAGCTGGCAGGTGTGCTGCCCACCCTGGTCTTCCGCGGCAATCGGGTCCGTCTGGCTCGAATCGGCGTCGGGCTCAATGTGAATAATCCGGTTCCTCCTGGAGCGATCTCCCTGCGGGAACTGCTTTGTTCAGGGCGATGTCGGCTGAGGGTCTGGCAAGGAGCTGTGTTGCGCGCACTCGACCGTGCCTGCGAGTTGGCGCTTGACCCCAGCATGGTGGTCCGTCAGGCCGAGCAGCGTCTCTGGGCTGCATCGGTGGTTGATCCAGGCACGGGAGAGTCCTGGCAAGTGCGAGGTGTCGGCATGGACGGACGTCTGCTTCTGGAACAGGGGACCCGGAGGACCAGCTGGACCCGTTGGACAGACAGTCCTGATCGGGATCTCTAGAGTCTCGCTCGACGAGACCGTCTTGATCCGTTGGTTCTGCGTAGGCTTGCCGCATCGGTTCTGCTGTCGATTCCTGCCCTGCAGGGGCCAGTTATTCCTCCTGAGATCAAGCCGCTTCCGCCGCCGCTTAGCTTCGATCGTTCGCTGGAGTCCCTAGAGCGAAATCGTGTCATCACTCCGCTCGAGCGTCGTCAGCTTGAAACTGGGGATCAGGCCCGACCCATTGATGTTCCAGCTTTCCAGCAGGCCTGCCGCATCGGTGCGCTGTCGCAGCAGGAATGCAGCAGCGGTGTGGCGGTGCGCCGCCGGAGTAATCGTCTGCAACCGCGCGTTGTCTGGAAAGGTCGTGATGAAACGCTGACCGGCTTGTCCAGACGCGGTTTTGATGGCAAACCGCTTCCTCCGATTTCAGTACCGGTCAAGGCTTTGCTGGCAGGCTCCTCTGCAACGTTCCGTCTCGAGACGGTGTTTGCGGTGTCGCCCCGACCGGCGTCGATCTCTGGCAACGGTGATCGCAAGCTGCTGTTCCCGGTCATCGGTTCAGCTATCACCACCAGTGACTTTGGCTGGCGGATCCATCCGATTATTGGGAGATGGCTGATGCATGCCGGCAAGGACCTGGCTGCTCCTGAAGGGACCCCGGTGGTCGCTGCGTTGTCAGGAACGGTTCTGAGCAGCGGTCTGGCGGGTGGTTACGGCATTGCTGTGGAACTGGATCATGCCCAGTCCAAGCGCCGGACCCTGTACGGACATCTTTCAGAGATCTACGTGAAGTCCGGCCAGAAGGTTCGCCAGGGTGAGGTGATCGGCCGTGTGGGCAGCACCGGACTCAGTACAGGACCTCATTTGCATTTTGAACTGCGCCAGCCTGAGGCCGGCGGCTGGGTGGCTGTTGACCCTGGCGATCTAGACCTCAATCCGCTTACTGCTTCTGGAGCCGATGCTGTGTCACTGCTCGTAGGGCAGCTGATGACCAGTCTGGAGCGTTCTCAAGATTCTTGAGTCTGATCCTGACGCTCTTCTCGCAGGATGAAGCCCACACCTCTGACGGTGTGAATCAAGGTTGCTCGTTCACTTGATTCGATCTTCTGGCGCAAATAGCGGATGTAGACATCGAGAAGATTGTCATCGCTGTAGAAGTTCTCACCCCAGACTCCGCGCATGATTTCAGCGCGTTCGAGCACTTTCCCTTGACCACGCATCAGGAAATTGAGTAACTCGTATTCCTTCACGGACAGCTGAATGAACTGGCCTGAACGGGTCACATCCCTTGTGCTGGTGTTCATCACCAGGTCTGCGACCTGAAGTGTTTCCGGATGATCTCCGTCGCCAGACCCTGCAGAGACCGTGCTGGCACGTCGTTGCATGGCCCGCAGTCGTGCCATTAATGCCTCGATGGAAAAAGGCTTGACTAGATAATTGTCCACCCCAGCATCCAGGGCCGTCACACGATCAGCTACATCGTCGTGGCCAGTGAGCATCAGGTCGGTGTGGTGATGGCGCTGCTGCGGATGCGCTGGCAGATGTCCATACCGCTGAAATCTGGAAGATTCCAGTCCAGAACAATCAGTTCAGGAGATGGTTCCGTGCGGGCTCGGATCAGGCCCGTGGCTCCATCAGCGGCCACATGCACTTCATGCCCCTCAACCTCCAGTTCCATTCTCAGAGTTCCGTGAGACAAGCCTCGTCATCGACGAGCAGCAGCCTGGTCTTCGGAGTGGCTGTGGAGACCATGCAATCCAGAACACCCACGAACCAGCTCTAATCAGAGCGCTCAACTCGGCCGTCACGGAAATGGACAACCCGTTCGGCACGAGCCGCCACATCATCTTCATGGGTGACTAGCACCAGCGTGATGCCCTGGTCGTGCAGGGAATCGAACAGATTCAGTACGTCATCCGTGGTGCGCGAGTCGAGGGCGCCTGTGGGTTCATCGGCCAGAAGAAGAGCAGGCTGGTTGATGATGGCCCTCGCAATGGCCACTCTTTGCTGTTGACCGCCGGAAAGCTGATTCGGCTTGTTCTGCATCCTTTCCCCAAGGCCCACACGGTCCAGCGCTTCTCTGGCTTTGTCCCGTCTCTGCTGGGGTGAAAGCCCTGCGTAGATCATCGGCAGCATCACGTTCTCGAGAGCCGTCGCGTGAGGCAGTAGATGGAATTGCTGAAACACGAAACCCAGCTGTTGATTGCGCAGATCCGCAAGGGCATCGTCATCAAGCTCCTCCACTGCACTCCCATTGAGGTGATAGGAGCCGCTGCTCGGGCGGTCGAGGCAGCCCAAAATGTTCATCGCAGTGCTTTTGCCGGAGCCGCTGGCACCCATCACGGCGAGATAGTCGCCTTTGCGCACGGTTAGATCAAGTTGATCAAGAGCTCTGACCAGGCCGGCTCCGCTTCCATAGATCTTGTCGACTCCGCGCAATTCAGCAACGGGGGAGCGTTGAGCCGCCGCTCCGTCAGCCAAGGGTGGCTCTGGAGGCATTGGCGATCGCTTGTTGCAGTATCGGGGTTCCTGCCACCGCATCATTGGCCCACTGGAAGAGCGGATTGGAGAGGATTCCACCCACTGCGGTGACCACCACGCAGGTCACCAGTGCCACACGCAGTGGAGGCAGTCCAATGGTGTTCCACTGGATTGGCGGATAGGACTTCACTGCATCGGAGGCTTCCTGGGGCTCTTTGACCACCATCATCTTGATCACTCCGATGTAGTAGTAGATCGACACCACTGAGGTGATCAGTCCCACCACCACCAGTAGATACTGGTGATCTGCCCAGCCCGCAAAGAAGAGATAAATCTTGCCGAAGAAACCCAGCATCGGTGGGATGCCTCCCAGTGACAGCAGGCAGAGACTGAGCCCAAGAGTGATCAGAGGATCTTTCTGATAGAGACCGGCGTAATCGGAGATGCGATCACTGCCGGTGCGAATCGAGAACAGGATGATGCAGGCAAAGGCCCCCAAGTTCATGAACAGGTAGGCCGCCATATAAAGGACCATGGCGGCGAAACCGTCCTCGGTGCCGCAAACCAGGCCGATCATCACGAAGCCGGCCTGACCGATGGAGCTGTAGGCCAGCATCCGTTTCATCGAGGTCTGGGCGAGCGCAACGACATTGCCGAGGGTCATGCTGAGCACCGCCAGAACGGTGAACAGCAGCTTCCACTGTGTGTCGAAACTGCCGAAACAGCCCACCAGGATGCGCAGAGCCAAGGCGAAACCGGCGGCTTTTGATCCCACAGACAGGAAGGCGACCACCGGTGTTGGAGATCCTTCGTAGACGTCTGGTGTCCACTGGTGAAAAGGCACTGCAGCGATCTTGAACGCCACGGTTGCCAACACGAACACCAGTGCCAGAGCAGCTAGAGGGGTCGGACCGGTCAGCAGTGACTGCCCGATCGTTTCCAGGCTGGTGGAGCCGCTGAGTCCATAAAGCAGTGATGAGCCGTAAAGAAACACCGCAGCTGCGGCAGAACCCACCAGCAAATATTTCAGCGCTGCTTCCGAACTGCGCGCATCGCGTTTCATGTACCCAGAGAGCAGGTAACTGGCGACTGACAGGGTTTCCAGGGACACAAAAATGCTCACCAGATCGGTGGCACCGCAGAGCAGCATGCCTCCAAGCGTTGCTGCCAGAAGGATTGCGGCGTATTCACCAACAGGGGTTCCTCCCTGTTCGGCATACCTCCAGCTGATCAGCAAGGAGAGCAGAGTTGAGCAAGCCACGACGGCCCTGAAGGCAATCGCTAGGTGATCGGAAAGAAATGCGCCCAGGAACGATGGCTCCAGTGGAGCGTTCCACTGCAGGGCAAGCAACACCAGAGCTGTGCCCAGACCTGCGTAACAAATGGGTGGGACCCAGCGCACAGAGACTTTTTCTCCTGCCAGATCCACCAGCAGGGTGGCCAGCATCGCCAGCAGAACTGCGCCTTCCGGGGCAATCGCACCGGCGTTCAGCGCAAGATTGAGAAGATCACCCGGCGCTGCCAAAGGCTGGGTGTCGAGAAGCAAGGCACCCATCTCGGGCATGGCGCGCGCAGGGCAGAGCGGTTCGGGGGACTTTAGCCGCGCTTCCGTTCCTCCTTGTGGCATCGCGCGTATTCGCTGCAACTGGAGCGGCGGTGCGATAAAGAAGGGAACGGTTATCTGCCCTCTTTTGGCGCACACCCTGGTCATCGTTGAGAGCCCCACCAAGGCCCGCACCATCCGTGGATTCCTTCCCAAGGACTTCCGGGTGGAAGCCTCCATGGGGCATGTGCGCGATCTCCCGAACAACGCCAGTGAGATTCCAGCAGCGCAAAAGGGCCAGAAGTGGGCCAATCTCGGGGTGAACACCGAGTCTGATTTCGAGCCCCTTTACGTGGTGCCGAAGGACAAGAAAAAAACGGTCAAGGAGCTGAAGGACGCTCTCAAAGGTGCTGACCAGCTTTTGTTGGCGACTGATGAAGACCGAGAGGGTGAAAGCATCAGCTGGCATCTTTTGCAGCTTCTTGCACCGAAGGTTCCGGTGAAACGCATGGTGTTTCACGAGATCACCAAGGAGGCGATTGGCCGGGCTCTTGACCAGACCCGTGAGCTGGATATGGAACTCGTGCATGCCCAGGAGACGCGACGCATCCTGGACCGTTTAGTTGGATACACCCTGTCGCCGCTGTTGTGGAAGAAGGTGGCCTGGGGCCTGTCTGCGGGGCGTGTGCAGTCCGTGGCTGTGCGTCTGCTGGTGCAACGGGAACGTGCACGTCGGGCATTCCGCAGCGGCAGTTACTGGGACCTCAAGGCTGGTCTCGCGCAGACCGGCAGTCGTTTTGACGCCAAGCTCACCCACCTGGAGGGGCAGCGCATTGCCACCGGCAATGATTTTGATGAAAACACCGGCGAGCTCAAGGCCGGTAGCAAGGTCCGCCTTTTAACTGAAAGCGATGCCCTGACGCTCTCCGAAACCGTTAAGTCGGTGGCATGGAGCGTCACGTCCGTGGAGGAAAAACCCACGGTGCGACGGCCCGTTCCGCCGTTCACAACCAGCACCCTGCAGCAAGAGTCAAACCGCAAGCTTCGGCTTTCTGCCAGGGAAACCATGCGGTGCGCGCAGGGGCTGTATGAGCGTGGTTTCATCACCTACATGCGCACCGATTCGGTGCATCTCTCTGATCAGGCGATCAGCGCTGCCCGCAGCTGTGTGGAATCGCGTTACGGCAAGGACTATCTGAGCAAGGGGGCCAGGCAGTTCAGCACCAAGGCCCGCAATGCACAGGAGGCGCATGAGGCGATTCGTCCTGCCGGTGAGAGTTTTCGTGCTCCACAGGAGACAGGTCTCGATGGCAGGGATCTCGCTCTCTATGAGCTGATCTGGAAGCGCACCGTCGCCAGCCAGATGGCTGAGGCCCGCCTCACCATGCTGTCCGTTGATCTGAGTGCTGCTGATGCAGTGTTCCGTGCCAGTGGAAAGCGCATTGATTTTCCTGGTTTCTTCCGTGCCTACGTGGAAGGCAGTGATGATCCCGATGCGGCCCTGGAAGGCCAGGAAGTGTTGTTGCCAGCGCTCAAGCAGGGGGATTCTCCCAAGCTCAAAGACGTTGAGGCGCTCGGCCACCAGACCCAGCCTCCGGCACGGTTCTCAGAAGCGTCCCTGGTCAAGATGCTCGAGAAGGAGGGGATCGGCAGGCCCTCCACCTACGCCTCGATCATTGGCACGATCGTGGACCGCGGCTATGCCGCGCTCCAGAACAATTCACTCACGCCGAGCTTCACAGCTTTTGCGGTAACGGCTCTGCTCGAGGAGCACTTCCCTGATCTGGTTGACACCTCCTTCACCGCCAGGATGGAGAACACCCTTGATGAGATCTCTCACGGAAAGGTGCAGTGGCTGCCCTATCTAGAGAGCTTCTACAAGGGCAATGAGGGGTTGGAATCCCAGGTGCACCTGCGGGAGGGCGATATCGACCCTGGTGCCTCACGCACGATCGATCTCGAGGGCCTTCCCTGTGTGGTCAGAATCGGTCGCTTTGGTGCCTATCTCGAAGCCAAACGTGTCGGAGACGACGGTGAGGAGGAGCTGATCAAGGCCACCCTTCCGCGTGAGATCACCCCCGCCGATCTCGATCACGATCAGGCCGAGCTCATCCTCAAGCAGAAGGCTGATGGGCCTGAGGCCTTAGGTGAAGATCCGGAAACCGGAGATCTTGTTTATCTGCTGTTTGGTCAATACGGTCCCTATGTGCAGCGCGGGCAGGTGAGTGATGAGAACCCCAAGCCCAAGCGTGCATCGCTGCCCAAGGGAGTGAAGCCAGAGGATCTCAGCCTCGATGATGCTCTGGGGCTGCTGCGGCTGCCCAGGCTGCTGGGAGAGCACCCTGACGGTGGCAGGGTTCAGGCTGGACTGGGTCGTTTCGGCCCCTACGTGGTTTGGGACAAGGGCAAGAGTGAGAAGGACTACCGCTCGCTGAAGGGCGATGACGATGTCCTCGCAGTGGGACTGACCCGTGCTCTTGAGTTGCTGGCCATGCCCAAGCGTGGTCGAGGCGGTCGGACTGCGCTTAAGGATCTCGGTAAGCCCGAGGGCAGTGATGAATTGGTTCAGGTCTATGACGGCCCCTACGGTCTCTATGTGAAGCAGGGCAAGGTCAATGCCTCGCTTCCTGAAGGCAAGGGTGCTGACGACATCACCCTGGAGCAGGCGGTGGAGCTGCTGGAGGCCAAGGCCGCTAGCAAGAAGGGTGGCCGTAAGGCTTCCACCACCAAGAAACCTGCCGCCAAAAAACCTGCGGCTAAGAAGCCCGCAGCCAAGAAGCCTCCCGCCAAGAAGCCTCCCGCCACAACGAAGTCAGGTCGGTTGCGTGCCAGTGCCGTGCGCGTGATTCGCCCTGCCGATTCCTGATGGGCATCAGGCTGTTCGTTCGGTCGTTGTTGCCCTTGCTGATGCTGCTGCAGTCCTGTGATGGCACACCATTCGGCCAGCGGCTGTCTGAAAGCTTTGACTCTCAGGCTGGGGATGTCAGCCCAGCTGGCACCCAGGCCGATCCAGACACCAGCGTGGTTGCCGACAAGGGCAAGCAGCAGGCAAAGGTCAACGAGAACGACAAGCCAACCGCCAGTGTCAGCAAGGATGCGAACGCGACCGAGTCCGACGAGTCCGAACGCCAATCGGATCGCAAATCCGACCGCGAACAATCGCCAGCACCTGCAGTTGCGACCGATAGCCCCAAGCCGAGATCCACTCCAGAGCGCACCCTGCCCTATCGCATCATGATTCGCCTCTCAGCAGCAGATCCAGCTGCTCCTGCGGAGGGAGTCACGGAGGCTCTTCGGCGTGCTGGCATTGGTTTTGAGGTGGAGACCATCGAAAAAGTGCCCGCCAGCGATCTGAATCAGTCCTCCAATCTCCAGCCGAAGCCTGCTTCCTGATGCGACCAGCCCTTAGTCATCGCCAGGCCCTGCGGATGATGGAATCCTCCTATCTGGCGGCCGCGGCTGCTTTGATCTGGCTGGCGCTCTATTACCTACCGGTTGGTGGAGCTCTGTTCCGCCTTGCCTTGCCTCTGCCACTCGCCCTGCTGGCGGTCCGGCGAGGTGCCCGTGCCGGGGTCGAGGGCCTAGCTGTGGCGATTCTTTTGCTGATCGCGTTGATGGGGCCGGTGCGTGGACCCTTGATGCTGTTTCCCTATGGCCTGCTGTCCATTTGGCTCGGCTGGTGCTGGCTGCATCGCTGCAGCTGGTGGCTGAGCTGGGGGATCGGCCTGCTGATCGGTGCTGCCGGATTCCTTGTAAGGGTTGTTGCGCTTTCTCTGTTGGTGGGTGAAAACCTTTGGGTGATCATCACCCGAGCTGGTGCAGGGCTGCTTGACAGGTTGCTGGAATTGCTGCAATTACCGCTTGCACCTGATCTGTTGCTGGTTCAACTGATGGCGCTCGCTCTTGTGCTCATTCAGCAACTGGTGTACGTCCTCGCTCTCCACGCCCTGGCCTACTGGATTTTCCCCCGGTTGCAGGCCCCCGTCCCTGACCCTCCACCGCTGCTTCATGGACTGGTCGCCCTCGACCCCCTCTGACCCTCCGTTTGGGGTGCGTCGTCTGACCGGCTCGCCGGCCACGGTTCAAGCAACTCGCTTTGCAAGCCTCTGGTCTGACCCGGCGCAACCGCTGCCGGATCTGTTGTTGGTGCTCGCGTCCACTAGGACCGCTGAACAACCGGGAATCTCCGCGGCGGGCTGCACCCCAGCAGCACGCCGTACAACGGCTCTGGCCGATGCGGAACTGCTGCTGAGGGGGCCATCCGTGCCTCCTCTCTGGTGCCTGCCACCTCTCCCTGCGGGGGTGTCACCAGCCTTGATCAGCTGGGTGGTCTGCCAGCAGCTCGGTCTCGATCCGCAGATTGCAGCTCTTGGATTGCCGATGCCACCGCAGTTTCCCCATCTCCGCTTTGAAGATCCAGCTTCCGGTCTGGCTGGGTGCGTCTCCAGCGGCCATGCGATGCAGCCCAAACGGGTGCAGCAGCTGTTGGATCGTGGTCGGCGCCTTGGGGAACGACTGCGTCGTCCACTGCTGCTGGCGGAATGTGTTCCTGGCGGCACCACCACAGCCCTGGCCGTGTTGACGGGGCTGGGGTTGCCTGTTCAAGCACTCGTCAGTGGCAGTGCTTTGCATCCCCCCATGGCGCTCAAGCAGCAGCTGGTGAGCGAGGGTCTGTCTCGCCTGCCTGCCCCCCCAAGCATCGATGCACAGGCCTTGCTCGCGGCCGTGGGTGATCCTTTTCAGGCCCTTGCTACAGGGCTGTTACTCGGGGTGCTCGATGCGGATCAGCCCGTTCTGCTTGCCGGTGGCAGTCAGATGGCTGCGGTGCTTGCGCTGGCGCTTCATGCGGTTCCCGTTGAGCGTCGTCAGCAGCTCTGCGATCGGGTTCTGATCGGAACGACTGCATGGCTTGCCGCGGAGCGTCTGCAGGCTGGAACATCTGACTCTTCCTTGATCACGCTGCTCAGCAATGTGGAGCAGCACTACTCTGTTTCACTCCAGGCCTATGCCGCTGGCCTGCGATTCTCTGCGAGCCGCCACGCGCGCCTGCGCGACTTCGAGCAGGGCCACGTGAAGGAAGGAGTTGGTGCCGGTGGCCTGGCTCTCCTGGCTCAATGGAGAGGGGTTTCCGTTGACACTCTCGTGCAGTCTTGTGATCGGGCCGTCGATCAGTTGCTCGCGGCTGGCCATGCAGGCACTGTCGCCCCGTAGGTTCGGAGCATGAACCCTGTTGTCGTCCCGGCGCCATTGCTGAACCGTCGTCGGTTTCTCCAGTTCGCTGCTTTGACAGCTGCTGGTGGGCTCAGCGGCTGCAGCCGGGGAGGATCGGTTCCCACGCTGCGTGCATCACCAGAAACTCTGCCGTCCATTTGGCGTCGTGATCTGCCGGGCCCCTGGCATTTCCATGCGCTTTCAGGGACGACTGCTCTAGAGAGTCCGTGGCCGTCGCCAACGGACCTGTTGGCTTTGAACGACGGCTGGTTGTCGGTGATCAGCCCTGAGCGTTTGCAGGCGATCGCTGCTGAGGCTCTTCAGTCGAGGATCGGCCCTCTTGGCCAACGCTTCCTCAACGAGGCTCCTTTGGTTTGGAAGAACCTGCTGTTGCCGGTGGCCTTCAGCCCGTGGGTCATGGTGATTCGGCGTGATGGCAAGACATCTCCAGCGCTGGAGGCCGGCTGGGACGCTTTGCTCGACCCGGAGCTCAAGGGCAAGCTGCTGCTGCCTTCCAGCCCGAGATTGCTGATCTCTCTCGCCGAGAGAATGGGAGATGGCAATGCCTTGCGTCGCCTGCGTGCGTCGGCTCTCAGTTTTGATGACCGTTTCGGCATGAACTGGCTGCTGCAGGGCGATGCCAGGGTTGCCGTGCTGCCTCTGCAGCGCTGCATGGCGACCCTCCAGCGCGATCCCAGGCTCACGGCTGTGCTGCCAGAGAAAGGCGCACCACTGCATTGGACGCTGCTGGTTCGGCCTTCACAGACCGCTGAACCCATCCCCCAGGACTGGGTGCTGAAGGCCTGGAAGCAACCGTTGCTGTCTCGTTTGTTGGCACAGGGCTGGATTCCGCCACTGCCCAGGGGGGAGCTTGTTGGAGCGCAAGGTCGGATTTCGCTGCGACTGCGCCCTCTCGTGCTTCCGCAGCAATCGGTCTGGGAACAAAGCTGGATGCTGTTGCCACCCGATGCTGCCGAGCAGCAACGTTTGCAGCAGCTCTGGGAGGCGTCAGCCCCATAGCCGCCGTCGCGGCGCGGCTGCCAGCAGTCGATGGGTCTCCGCCAGCAGCTCGGGGATTGGCAGCTGGTGCGGGCAGCGCGGTAGGCAGTCACCGCAGCGGTCGCATTGGCTCGCATCGACCGTTTCCCACCAGTGCCCGGCACGGCCGATCAGGTTGTAGCGCTCCCCGGCGAATTCCATCAGGTCATGGCCATGGGCAAGATTGCGCAACCTCAGTAGCTCTGGGATTGGAACGTCATTGGGGCATGGCAGGCAGGCACGGCACTGGCCGCAGAGCTCATGCCCCAGACGACTCTCCCGCAGCTGCTCAAGCTGTGCGAGCGCCCTTTGCTCCTCGAGATCCAATGGACCGTCGCTGGATGCGAGTGATCGAGCCAGTTTGAGGTCTGCGGCGCTCTGGGCTCCCACGGTGAGTGTGCTGATGCCAGCTGCGAGCAGAAAGCGATAAGCCAGCTGCAGGGGCTGGAAGGGACTGCAGTCAGCTTTGAGAAGATCACTCGGTGCCTGCAGGCGACCACCCTTGTCTGCTGGTGAAATCGCAAGTACGCCCATAGACCGCTCCAGAGCTCGCTGTGCCAGAGGCATGCGCGTTGGGTCTAGTAGATGCAGATGCAGGCAACAGAACCGAAAGCGGTCACTGGCGATTGCACGCTCGATCAGAGCATTGGACCCGTGGCTGCTGAAGCCCACCTGGCGGACCTTGCCACTTGTGAGGGCCCAGTCGATCAGCCGGGCTCCCTCGCCGGAGAGCACCCAGTCGAGATGGCTGTCCAGGTTCAGGCCATGAATGGCCAGATTGTCCAGGGTGTTGATCCCGAGCCTGCCGAGGCTGGCCTCGAGAGCCTTGCGCCCAGCCTGAAAACTCTGTCCGGGAAGCAGCTTGCTGGTGATCACCCAGCCACCGTCGGCAGGTGCTGAGCCTTCCTTGTTGAGTTGTGCCAGGGCCTTGCCCAGAAAAGCTTCAGCGGGCCCATAGGCCGGTGCTGTCTCGAGATGGTTGATGCCAGCCGCAATAGTTGCGCGTAACACCTGCAGCATCTGCTCCGGAGACTGGAGGGCGCGCATGGTGCCGAGCGTGAACAGGCTCACATCGGCTCCATCGCCAAATGAGCGACGCAGAACAGGCCGGGGGAGTGTGCTGCTCAAGGGGCCGGCGTGTCGCCCTGGGCGTCTCTGGGGTCCCCCGGCTGGCGTGATTCCAGGTGTCGTCCCAGGGCTGCGGGACTGATCCCGTCGAGGAAGCGACGGAATTCATCGCGATCCTCTGCATCCGCTTCGGCATCCACGGCAATCGAGGCTTCCGCAACGACCTCCTCAAGCATCCAGATGCTGCTGCCGGTGCGGATGGCCAGTGCGATCGCATCACTGGGGCGTGCATCGATCTCCAGGAGGTTGTCATCCGCGTCCACAGCAGCCTCAAGGTCATCTGTTTCGGCCATCGTCGTGTCGCTATCGCTGTCGCAAAGGCGTAGGACGGCCCTGAAGGTGCTGTCTTCAATCGCGTGAATAATCACCCGCTCCAGCTGCAATCCCCCTGCGTCGAGCAATGCAGCCATCAAGTCGTGGCTGAGGGGTCTGGGCTGAGGCGAGTCATTGAGGCCAGCCATGATGTTGTGCGCCTGAGCCTGATCAATCCAGATCGGCACCTGGCGACTTCGGGATGGGTCCCGCAGCAGCACGATCGGACTGCGGCTGCTGGCATCCAGGGCGATTCCCGCCACGCTCATCTCGATCAAGTACGGCTCCGCCGCTCTCTCGATTATGACCAGTGCAGAGGGGATGGAGATGGGCAATGTTCACGGGGTTGGTCCAGGCGGTCGGTCAGGTCGAGCGACGTGGTCGTGCTCTGCTCGTCGAGGGCTGCAGCGCTTTCTCTCCACTGCAGCTTGGTGACAGCGTCGCCGTCGACGGTGTCTGCCTCACGGTGGCTTCACTGGTGGGTGACGGCTTTCTGGCGGATGTGAGTGAGGAGACGCTGCAGCGCACCACCCTGGGTGCGAAGGCCGCCGGAGGAGGATCGGTGAATCTCGAACCTGCACTGCGTCTGTCCGACCGTTTGGGCGGACATCTTGTGAGCGGCCATGTGGACGGCATCGGTGAAGTGGTCGCAGTGGAGTCTCTGCCCCAGTCATGGCATCTGGAACTGCGCTGGCGGGATGCGGACTTCGGTCGCTATATCTGCGATAAAGCCAGTGTTGCGGTGAATGGCATCAGCCTCACGGTGGCGGGTTGTGCTGATGCAGGCGCACGGTTCTGGCTGGCCGTGATTCCCCACACGTGGTCGGTGACTGCCCTTCGTGATCTGCAGGTGGGTGATGAGGTGAATCTCGAGATCGATCTGCTGGCTCGCTACACGGAGCGGCTGATCAGTGCCGGTGGCCCCCAAGACAAAACACCCCCGGTCAGCGCTGCCTGGCTTGCTGAGCACGGCTGGGGTTGACCGGCGTCCACAAACCATGGCGGGATTTGTGAGGTCTCAATACCTTTCGGATGTTGTTCACTCTGAACTGTTCATGAATTCCGAGGACCGCTCTGAATCTCTGGGCACCTTCAAAGCCTTCTCAATCGCAGAGGGGATTCTGCTGATTGTCTTGGGCGTCCTGGCCCTGATTTTCCCAGTCATCGCTTCGTTCTGGACCACAGGTGTGATTGCCGTGCTGTTTCTCGTCGGCGGTGTGGTCGGCTGGATCAGCAACCTTGCTCGTTCCGGTCGGATGGGGCGTTGGATTTGCTTCTGGCGTTTGGTGGTGTCCACGTTGTTCATCGTGGCCGGCGGCTCGATGATCGGTAACTTCCGTGATCCCGGTGAAGCCGCAGAGCAAGTTGCTGCATTTGCCTTGGCCATCGGCATCGTCTTCCTTGTGGAGGGCGTCGTGGCCTTCTTCAACGGACTGGCCAACAGCGGTCAGCCCGGCGCTGGATGGGCGATTGCCAACGGCGTCATCACCTTCATCCTGGGCTTGCTCATCGTCACCCTTAAGTTCTGGGGTCTGCTATGGGTGCTCGGAACGCTGGTCGGCATCAGCTTCCTGTTCAGTGGAATCGAGCTGATTGCATTCAGCGCCAGCATCGATGAAGGCCAGGATCCTCCTGCCATCGCTTGAACAAAACCGCCGGAAACAACAAACCCAAGGAACAGCTGATCGCTGTCTCCTTGGGTGAATGCTTTGGCTGATCCCCTTGGATGATCGATGCCCTGACTGAACAGTCAGGGATGATTGAGTCAGCTGGATTCGGCCAGCGGCAGAAGCGTGATCGTGCCGGAATCCTTGTTCAGCTCAATCTTGAATTCCTGGCCAGGAACAAGATCAAGGCGTTTGGTGTAGGCATGGCCGATCAGAAGATTGCCGTTGCCATGAACGCGTGTGCGGAACTCGGCTTGACGTCCTCGGCTGCCTCCTCCTGAACCACCATTGCTGGAGGGAAGTTTGTACCCCTTGGCTTCCACCAGGGCTCTGTAAAAACTTTTGCGCATCAGGCGGCCACTCGGACCGACATAACCGCAACCTCGGGCGATTTCATCTTCAGGGCGGTTGCTCAGAGCTCGCGCCTTGTTCAGTAATTCCTCTCCAACCAGCATGTCTATCGGAAAAGACACATCAATTCTGACTCCAGACTGCAACCCGGGCAAGGATTACGTCGAAGTTCTTTCACTTGATTCGATCTTGATGCTCGTTAGATCAGGTACAGAATCACAAAAAGAATGACCCAGATTCCATCCACGAAATGCCAGTAGAGCTCGGCGGCCTCGAGCGGAAAATGATTG
The DNA here is from genome assembly GCF_900473955.1 of Synechococcus sp. GEYO. Taxonomy (NCBI): domain Bacteria; kingdom Bacillati; phylum Cyanobacteriota; class Cyanophyceae; order Synechococcales; family Synechococcaceae; genus Synechococcus; species Synechococcus sp. GEYO. The sequence goes on along the minus strand of NZ_UCNL01000003.1, from coordinate 210,385 downwards.
CTGGCGCTGACACGACCTGAAGGTGTGCGGCATTGCCACCACACAATCAGGATCATCAGGGTCCCCAGGGTGACGTGCAGACCGTGGAAGCCGGTGAGGGCGTAAAAGGTGCTGGCATAGAGATTGTCCGTGAGGCCAAAGGGCAAAGTGAAGTACTCCACCATCTGGCTGGCGAGAAAGGCCAGACCGAGACCGGCAGTCAGCATCAGCCAAAGCCGGCAGCGTTCGTTGTTCTGTCTGCGCAGATTCACGCCAGCGCGGTGAAAGGTTGCACTGCTCACCAACAGCAGAATGGTGTTGAGTGTTGGCAACGGCAGTTCAAGCTCATAAATCGCACCTGGCATCAACGGATTGACTGCCTTGAAGGTGAGATAAGCGGCGAAGAAGCCTGCGAAGGTCATGGCATCAGCCACGAGGAATGCGGCCAGGCCAAACATGCGGTGATCCGGATGTTCAGCCCCGTGCTCTGCTCCGTGATCATCAATGTGATCAAGCTGAGCATTTTGAGGAGTGAGGGATGTCATTGACCGCTTCTCCAAAGATCACTGCCGCTGGCGGAGTTCAGATCGATTTCGTCGGCGGGGGTGCCGTAGCCGTAGGGATGGGTCACCAGAGGGGGATCTCCTTTCCAGTTCTCAACCGGTGGTGGTGATGATGTCAGCCACTCAGGAGTGAGTGCTCTCCAGGGGTTATCGCCTGCGATGGCACCGTAAAAGGCGCTGGCGATCACATTCCAGAGGAAAGGAAGGGTGCTGATGGCCATCAACAGTGCTCCTGCGCTGCTGATCTGGTTGACGAGCTCAAACTGCGGGTCGTATTCGGCAACCCGTCGAGGCATGCCGTTCAGGCCAAGCCAGTGCTGGGGAGCAAAGCAGAGGTTGAAGCCAACGAAGGTCAGCAGGAAATGCAAACGCCCGAGATGCTCATCGAGCATGCGTCCGATGATTTTGGGGTACCAGTGATAGATCGAAGCGAAAATCACAAACACCGAGCCTCCGTAGACGATGTAGTGGAAATGGGCAACAACGAAGTAGGTGTCATGAACGTGAACGTCAAACGGAACCTGTGCGAGCGCGACACCAGTGATTCCTCCGAGCACGAAGTTCACAATGAAGCCACAGGAAAACAGCACAGCACTGTTCAAACTGATTCGACCTCCCCAGAGTGTTGCCAGCCAATTGAAGAATTTGATTCCAGTCGGAACCGCAATGAAGGCTGTCGCAATCGTGAAGAACAGACGCATCCAGGGTGGCGTGCCACTGGTGAACATGTGGTGAGCCCATACCACCAATCCAAGACCAACAATGGCCATGATCGAATACACCATGGTTGTGTATCCGAACAGAGGCTTTCGGCAGTGAACCGGAAGAATTTCACTCACCAGGCCAAAGGCAGGCAGCACCATGATGTAAACAGCTGGGTGAGAATAAAACCAGAAAAGGTGTTGGTAAACGACAACATTCCCGCCCATTCCAGGATTAAAGAAACCTGTGTGAGCAACAATATCGAAGCTCAACATAATGAGTGTGCCAGCAAGAACTGGAGTGGAGAGAACCACGAGAATGCTGGTGCCAAGCATCGCCCAGCAGTACATCGGAAGCTGCATCAGCTTCAGCCCAGGACGCCGGAGCTTGAGGATTGTGGCGATGAAATTAATGCCGCCGAAGATTGAACTTCCACCCAGAAGCAGAACACTCAGAATCCAGATGATCTGACCGGTAGCAGGCGTTGTGATGCTGAGCGGTGGATACGCTGTCCAGCCCGACTGGGCAGCACCCGTGATGAAATAGCTGCTGATAAGCATCAGTCCTGCTGGAGGAATCAGCCAAAAGGCAACCGCATTCAGCCTGGGATAGGCCATATCCCTGGCGCCCACATAGAAGGGAATCAGATAATTTCCGAAGGCTCCGTTCACCACCGGAACGATCCAGAGAAAGATCATCACCGTCCCGTGCAGGGTGAGGATCTGGTTGTAAACATCCCTGGCCATGAAGTCTGAAACCGGACTCAGCAGTTCGGTTCGGATCGCGCCTGCCATGGCGCCACCAACCAGATAGAAGGCAAATCCGCACACGAGATACTGCAGACCGATCACCTTGTGGTCGACGCTGAAGCTCAGATAGCGAAGCCATCCCGTTGGCTGCAGAGAAGGTGACGCAGGCGCTGTTTTTTTGGGAGCTGTGATTGTCATGCTTCAGCAGCGGGGAGCTTTCGGTTGGACTGGAGCCAGGTGTCGAAGTCATCGGCGCTGTCGACCACGACGCTCGAGCGCATGCCTCCGTGGTAAGGGCCGCAGAGCTCTGCGCATACGATCGAGTAACTGCCGGTGCGGGTTGGGGTGAAGTCGAGCACCGTCGGCTGTCCGGGGATCACGTCCTGCTTCAGGCGAAATTCCGGAATCCAGAAGGCATGAATCACGTCCTTGGCCTCCATCCGCAGTGAAACGGGTCGGTCGACAGGGACATGCATTTCTCCGGAAATGAAGTCACCCTCGGGGTAATGGAAGAGGAATGCGAACTGCATCGCTGTCACCTCGATGGGCAGGGGCGGGATCCCCGCCGTCGTGGCTGTCTGGGAGTCTTGCGTCGAGCCGATGCCACCCCAGACGCGCTCATCAACCACTGTCTCCGAACCATGGTTGCCATGGCCGAGTGGAACCATCCCACCCATGCGTTCGTAAATGTCGTAGCTGTAGAGACCAACAAAAAGAACGACGATTGCCGGTACTGCAGTCCAGAACACTTCAAGTGGAAGATTTCCCTCTAAAGCCAATCCATCGCCGATCTGTCCGGGGCGGCGACGGAAACGCACAAGACTGAAAAGAATTAATCCGACTATTCCTACGAAAAGGATTGTGCCGATACTGAACAAAACGCGAAACAACTCGTCGTAAATCGGCGCGTTGGCACTGGCATCAACTGGAAGAAGGTTGATGTTCTGACCGATCCACAGCCCCCCGAGGACGAGGAGCATTCCTAAGACCAGGGTGAGAATTGCTGAGGGGATGGGCACCCCGGACCTCAACTTGTGTCTCTTCAGGCTATGGAGGTTGGTTAATAATCACCACGCGTTGATTGTTAAGCAAGCCTGAAAATCCTTCGGCTTTTCTGAGTTCCAGGGCTCTCTTGTCAGCAAAGTCGCATCAAGTCTGAGATTGCAGATGTTGCAGTCGGCTACACATCGTGCCGTTCTGATTCAGACGGCTACGTTCCGTGGATAACCATCTCCATTAAGGAGTTTGCGTTGACTGCATCGTCTATCAATCCGATTCGTCTTCGTCTAGCTCAGTTGGCTGCCCATCTCGTGGTGGCCCTTGTGGCTCTGGTGGTGATCGGGGGAGCGACGAGGGTCATGGAGGCAGGTCTTGCCTGCCCTGATTGGCCTCTTTGTTACGGCAGTCTGCTGCCTGGTCGGCAGATGAACGTCCAGGTCTTCCTCGAATGGTTTCACCGTCTCGACGCCTTTGTTGTCGGTGTGGCACTGCTTGTGCAGATGTCAGTGGTGTGGTGGCACCGCCGCGACTTGCCCGGATGGTTGCTGCCGCTCAGCGCGCTTCTGGTGCTGATGGTTGTGCTGCAGGGAGGCCTTGGAGCGCTCACGGTGTTGAAGCTGTTGCCTTCCGGGGTGGTCACGGCTCATCTGGCCTTGGCTCTCATGCTGGTGATCACGGTCAGTGGTCTCACCCAGACTTTGCTCGCATCCCCCCAGTCCATTGCGGCCCCTCGCTGGTGGACCGTTCTTGGCTCATTCAGTGTGCTGGCGGTTTCAGCTCAGTGCCTTCTGGGTGCTGGCATGGCCACGTCCTGGGCCTCACAGCGCTGTCTTGAGGCTGGCCAGTCCTGTCAATGGCTGTCTTGGCATCGTGCCGCGGCCACGCCGGCTGCTCTTTGTGTGCTGCTGTTCGTGCTGGTGGCCTTGCTCAGTGGTCGCTGGGGTCGAGAGCAGTGGCCGCTTCTGCTGGCAGCTCCTTTGCTGGTGGGCACGCAGATCGGCCTTGGTGTCACAACGCTGCGTCTTGGCCTTTCACAGCCCGCAGTGACCGTGGCTCATCAGCTCGTGGCTTGTCTTCTGGTTGCCGTTCTCGCCGGCCTGACCTGCAGGCGTCAACCAGCTTCATCAAATCCACTGCCCGTCGTTCTCGACTCTTCCGCCCTGGAGGCCTGTCATGGCTAGTTCCACCACAGCTGCACCCTCGGCTCCACTAACGCGCGAACAGGTTGTTCCATCGCGCAAGCGCATCAAGCTGCCTCCCTGGCTTGAGGTGGCCAAGCCGCGACTGATCCCTCTGTTGTTGGCCACGACACTCGGGGGTATGGCTTTGAGCGAGGGCTGGCCACTCTCCTCTCCGCGGCTGGTCTGCACCCTCGGTGGTGGAGCTCTTGCGGCCGCAGCCGCAGGAGTCCTCAACTGTCTGTGGGAGCAGGAACTTGATGGCCGCATGCAGCGCACCAGCGGCCGTGCGCTGCCCTCGGGTCGACTGTCGCCAACAGCCGCTTTTATCGGCGCAATCTCCTGCACCCTGGCGGCGGCAACGCTGCTGGTTAGTGGTGTGAATTGTCTTGCCGCAGGGCTGTCGTTGCTCGGGCTCTGCAGCTATGTCTTGCTGTACACAGCCCTGCTCAAGCCAAGAACACCCCAGAACATCGTGGTTGGCGGTGTCGCTGGTGCCATTCCTCCTTTGGTGGGCGCAGCGGCAGCCACCGGACATGTGGGACTGAGCGGCTGGTGGCTCTTTGCGCTCGTGATGGTTTGGACGCCGGCGCATTTCTGGGCTTTGGCCCTGCTTCTGCGCGATGACTACCGAGCCGTTGGCATTCCCATGCTGCCTGTGGTGAAGGGGTCTGTGGTGACAGCTCGCGCCATTCGCCGTTATGGCTGGGCCACCGTGTTAATCAGCATGCTCGGGATCTGGGCACTGCCGGAGGGAGGATTGTTCTATGGCCTGCTGCTGCTTCCGTTCAACGGACGTTTGCTGCAGATGATCGGCAAACTCGCCGAAGAGCCTGACAGCATTGATCGAGCCAAAGGGCTGTTTCGCTGGTCGATTCTTTATCTGTTCGGGATCTGCTTGTTGCTGATCATCAGCCGTCTTCCTGCTGCTTCTCTGTTCGATCTGCAGCTGAGGGGATGGCTGATGACGCTGAGTGCAGGATTCCCTGGGATTGCTTCCTAGATTTCAAAGGATTGTTTCTGTGGGCGGGATGTCACTGCTTGAGCTGGATCAACTGGAAAAGTCCTATGGGACCGTTTCGGCTCTGAGCGGACTCAGCCTGTCGGTTCCCTCAGGCTGCCTGTACGGATTGCTGGGGCCGAATGGAGCTGGAAAGACCACCGCACTGCGCATCCTGGCCACACTGCTTGCTCCTGACCAAGGACGTGTCGTTGTTGCTGGGGTGGACGCGCTTCAGGAGCCTCGAACGGTTCGTCAACTGATGGGGTACGTGGCTCAGGAGGTGGCGATTGACAAGATCCTCACTGGCCGCGAACTCCTGGCACTCCAGGGTGATCTCTACCATCTGCCGCGGCAGGACCGGAACAATCGGATTGATCAACTGGTGGATCGGATGTCGATGGGTGACTGGATCGATCGTCGCTGCGGCACCTACTCCGGCGGCATGCGACGTCGCCTGGATCTTGCTTCCGGATTGCTGCATCAACCCCAGCTGCTTGTTCTGGATGAGCCGACGGTCGGTCTCGATATCGAGAGTCGCGCTGTGATCTGGGAGGTGCTTCGAGACCTTCGCGATCAGGGAACCACGATCCTGCTGAGCAGTCATTACCTCGAGGAAGTGGAAGCACTTGCTGATCGGATGGCGATTATCGATGCCGGTCGTGTGATCGCAGAGGGTGCCCCAGAAGCCCTGAAACGTGAGCTCGGTGGAGATCGGGTGACTCTGAGAGTGCGCGAATTTAGTGATCAGCCGGAAGCGGAACACGTTCGTCAACTTCTCGAAGTGGTGGACGGCGTGAGACGGATCGTGATTAATCGCGCTCAGGGTTATTCACTCAATCTCGTTGTCGACGGTGAGCATGTCCTTGCGGCGCTGAAGCAACGCTTGGCGAGCGAGGCTTTCGAAGTGTTTTCCCTGTCACAGAGTCGTCCCAGCCTCGACGATGTGTATCTGCAGGCCACGGGCCGCACGCTGATGGATGCCGAGCTTGCCGTGGCTGGTCAGCGCGATCCCAAGCAAGAGCGACGCCAGTCGATGCGTTGATGCCTCCCCTGATGTTCTTTCAGTTTCCGTCTTGTCAATGACCAGTCCTGCCCTCGGTACAAATCCCTCCAACTCCGACAACGGCTCGGCGATTGCCGAGCTTCTGCAGGAAACCCTCGCTCTCACGCGACGTCTGTTCCTTCAGCTGCAACGGAGGCCATCCACGTTGGTGGCCGGTGTGCTTCAGCCATTGATCTGGCTGGTTCTGTTTGGTGCACTGTTCTCACGCGCACCTGAGGGACTGCTGCCGGGAGGCATGAGCTATGGGCGTTTTCTCGGAGCGGGGGTGATTGTGTTCACCGCCTTCAGTGCTGCGCTCAATGCAGGGCTTCCAGTGATGTTCGACCGTGAATTCGGCTTTCTGAACCGCCTTTTGGTCGCTCCGCTGCGCAGTCGCAGTTCGATTGTTCTGGCCTCTGTGATTTACATCACGACGTTGAGTCTTGTGCAGAGTCTGGCGATCATGCTCACGGCATCTCTGCTCGGTTATGGGTGGCCAGGCGCGGCTGGTTTGCTGCTGGTGATGGTCACGTTGCTGCTGCTGGTGTTCGCAGTCACAGCATTGAGCCTCGGACTGGCCTTTGCCCTGCCAGGTCACATCGAACTGATTGCGGTGATCTTTGTGGCCAACTTGCCTCTGCTGTTCGCGAGCACGGCATTGGCCCCTTTGAGTTTCATGCCTCCCTGGCTGGGCTGGCTTGCATCGCTAAATCCCCTTACCTTCGCGATTGAACCCATTCGTGCCGCTTATGCCGGCCCGCTTGATCTGTCATCGGTTCTGTTGGAAGCGCCCTATGGATCCGTTACCGGCACCACCTGCCTTCTGGTGTTAACGCTGCTGACGGCCGCCTTGTTCCTCCTGATCCGCCCTCTGCTCAATCGCAAGCTTGCCTGATTCCGTGAACCATTCCCCTTACCAGCATCAGGACCCTCGTCAGATCAGCCTTCAGCAATTGATTGAAGAGGCGCTGCAACAGGACGATCACTCGTTGTTGACCCGGTTGGAACAGCAGTGGGTTCATCGCTTCGGTGTCGACTCCCTGCCGGAGGGTTTGCTGGCTTCTGAAGACTGTTCGCCACCATCCATGGCACAGCCAATGGCTGAGGTTGCTCCGATCGCTTCTCCTGAATCTTCTGCAGCGCCTGATGCGCCTGAGGCCAAACTCGAAGCAACATCAGCTGTGGAATCTGAGACCCCGAGTCCTGGGGTGAATCGTTTCAGCGCGTTGTTGAAAAACTGTCTGGATGACGTGGGTCGTGTTGTGGATCCTGAGATCAGTGCCGACACGCCGGCCCCGAGTCTTCGCCCGGTTCCAGCTGCCGGTCCTCAACGACTGCGTCGCTGGCTGACACCTCTCAGCGAGCATGATCTGCCCAAAGCGTCCTGAGACGTCATGGTCGTCTCGTCAGAGAATCGCTTGTCCCGGGACCATCTCCAGGGGGGCTTGATCATTTCGGTTCAGGCCCCGGAGGGTTCTCCGATGCGTCATCCCGATGTGATCGCCGCCATGGCCGAAGCCAGTCTTCGCAATGGTGCCGTCGGGGTGAGGCTTGAGAGCCCGGAGCACATCGGAGCGGTTCGGGAGCGTTGCCCGGATGCTCTGATCGTGGGCCTCTGGAAACGCTCCTTCCCTGACAGCTCCGTCTATATCACGCCTCGTTGGGAAGACATCAGGGCTGTCTGGGCTGCCGGTGCCGATGTGATTGCGCTGGATGCCACTGCTCGCAAGCGGCCCTCGGGCCAAGAGCTTGAGATGCTGATCGAGCAAGCGAGAACAGAGCTTGGTGCAACTCTGATGGCGGATGTCGACAGTGTTGAAAACGGCCTGAGGGCTGCGGCTCTGGGATGTGATTGGGTTGGAACGACCCTGTTTGGCTACACAGAAGACACCGCTCAGCTGTCTCCGCCGGCCATGAACCTGTTACATCCCTTGAGAGAGCAGCTTCCCTCTTCAACCCTGCTGGTGTGCGAGGGGGGCATCGCTTCGGCTGTCATCGCAGCTGATGCCATCGATGGGGGCGCGGACGCGGTGGTTGTTGGGACAGCCATCACCGGTGTTGATCTCCAGGTGGCGGCCTATTGCAGGCACCTGAAAAGGCAGACTGTCTGAGTCCCGCGAGACTCATGCCATGTTGCGCCTGATTTCCCTCCCGGCGATGGTCGGCGGACTGGTTCTGGCTCTGCCTGTTGCAGGTTTACCGATGGGCGAGCTCCAGGCTCTGAACAGAGAGCTGGGTCATCTCTGCAGCAAGCCCCCGCGAGAAGCACTGGCAGTTTGTCGGATTCACGCACGCCTGGTTCAGGCTCTCTGAGCAGAACCAGACGTGCGTTGACGCTTTACATCATTCCGGGCATTCCCATACCGCCCATGCCACCCATACCGCCCATGCCACCCATGGGATCACCGCCGGCTGCTGGCGGAGCAGCGGGCTCAGGTTTGTCGGCCACAACCACTTCAGTTGTGATCAGCAGTGATGCAATCGAAACGGCGTCCTGAAGTCCAAGGCGGACCACTTTGGCGGCATCAAGGATGCCCGCCTGCAGTAGATCCTCGTAATTGCCCGACACGGCATTGAATCCCTGGCCGGAGCGTTGCACCTGCTCCACGACGATATCCCCGTTCGCGCCGGCATTGATGGCGATCTGCTTGAGGGGAGCACTCAGGGCGCGCTGGACAATCTCCACGCCCGTTCGCTGATCACCTTGCAGCTCAGCAGCAATGGAATCAAGGGTTCCTGCCAGTTGCAGCAATGTGGAGCCACCCCCGGCAACAATGCCTTCCTCAACGGCGGCTCTGGTGGCATTCAGGGCATCTTCGATGCGCAGCTTGCGGTTTTTGAGCTCCGTTTCGGTGGGTGCTCCCACCTTGATCACGGCAACGCCACCAGCGAGTTTGGCAATGCGTTCGGTGAGCTTTTCGCGGTCGTACTCCGACTCGGTGTTGTCGAGTTCACGGCGAATGGAGGCCACACGCTCTGCCACTGCGTCTCGGCTTTCCTCGCCAGCGACGATCGTGGTGCTTTCCTTGCTGATCGTGATTCTGCGGGCGCGGCCGAGATCGGCGAGTGTGACCTTCTCGAGGGTCATCGCCCGGTCTTCGCTGATCACTGTGCCGCCGGTGAGGATGGCGATGTCTGCCAGTGCTGCTTTGCGGCGCTCGCCAAATGATGGAGCACGCACAGCAGCGACCTGCAGAACGCCGCGGTTTTTGTTGACCACCAGGGTTGCCAGAGCTTCCCCGTCAACCTCTTCGGCCAGAACCACCAGGGGAGAGCCGGACTGCTGAACGGCTTCGAGAACCGGTACCAGGTCGGCCACTGCACTCACTTTGCGGTCAGTGAGCAACAGCAGTGCGTTGTCGAATTCGCAGATCTGGCGGTCACCGTCGGTGACGAAATAAGGGGAGCTGTAGCCACGGTCGAAGGCCATGCCTTCAGTGACATCGAGCTCAGTGGCCAGCGATTTGGATTCTTCGACGGTGATCACTCCGTCGACGCTGACCTTATCCATCGCTTCTTTGACCATCTGACCCACCTCTTCATCGCCGCCGGCGCTGACCGTGGCCACCTGACGGATGGCATCTCCGCTGACGGCCTGGCTTCGCTCAGCAAGACCTTTAACCACATGTTCAACCGCCGCTTCCATGCCACGGCGAAGTTCGATCGGACTGGCTCCTGCTGCCGTGTTGCGCAGACCTTCCTCCACCATGGCTTGCGCCAGCACGGTCGCTGTGGTGGTGCCATCTCCGGCTTTGTCTTTGGTCTTGGACGCCACCTGCTGGATCAGTTTGGCGCCGATGTTTTCGAAGGGATCCTCGAGCTCGATCTCCTTCGCAATCGTGTCGCCGTCATTGATGATGTCGGGTGCTCCGAATGACTTCTCAAGCACCACGTTGCGACCGCGTGGACCAATAGTGACGCGGACTGCATCGGCGAGAGCATTCATCCCTCGCTCCAGCGCAGCGCGAGATTCATCCGAAAAACTGAGAAGCTTGGCCATGATCGACACTTACCCGCTCGTCAATGTCCCACAACGACAGGACTCTTGACTTCCTGCTGGAAGTGGGGAAAGCCGAATCTTCGGGCGCTGATCTCTGCTGGAGGGGGCTGCGCTCGTTAGCGTTGATCCATGGCCAATTCAGGAGCACTGTTCTTTGTTCTGCTGGCCGGGCTGGCCGGGATCATGGCTTTGGTCTACGTGCCGTTGCGGATCTTTCTTACCGCAACAGAGCGCAGCCGCAGATTCAGATTGCTGCAGCGGATCCGCAAATTGAGGGATGAACTGGGTCAACCTCTTGAGCCTTAACGCAGCAGGCCGCAGCTGACCTTCCTCAGCCCATCACCATGCCGCCGTCAACCTGCAGAACCTGACCGGTGATGTAGGCCGCCGCAGGGTCAGCTGCCAGAAACCTCACAGTCCCGGCGACCTGTTCCGGGGTTCCGAATTGACCCAGGGGGATGGCCGCGAGAATGCCTTCCGCATCCAGGTCCTTGGTCATGTCGGTGGCGATGAAGCCCGGAGCCACGGCATTCACGGTGATGCCACGGCTGGCCATCTCCTTGGCGGTGCTTCTGGTGAACCCCACGACGCCGGCTTTGGCTGCGGCGTAATTGGACTGTCCAGCATTGCCCATCAGGCCAACGACAGAGGTGATGTTGATGATCCGTCCACTTTTCTGCTTGAGCATTGGGCGGGTCACCGCCCTGGTGCAGAGGAAGACACCACTCAGGTTCAAATTGATGACGGCTTGCCAGTCTTCGGTCTTCATCCGCATCAGCAGACCGTCGCGGGTGATGCCAGCGTTATTGACCAAGACGTCGATCCGGCCACTCCGCTCGATCACGGACTTGATCAGGCCGTTGACAGCGTCCTCCTCGGCAACGTTGGCCTGAAGGGCATAGGCCTGACCACCAGCTTCCTTGATCTCATTGACCACCGCATCGGCTGCATCAGGTGAGCTGGAATAGTTCACGACCACTTCCGCACCCGCCTCAGCCAGGGCGAGGGCAACGGCACGACCGATTCCTCGGCTGGCGCCAGTTACCAGAGCGATCTGGCCATCGAGGGTGCGGATGCTGCTCATGCAAGGACCTGTGATCCGCTGATCGTACGGACCTGCAGGACCAGCTTTCATTCATTCGTTTGCATGCCTCGCATCGTTTCCACCTCGTCAATGGCATCGCCAAGAATTTGACGAAGATCTTGCAGTTGCTGCTTGCTTCCCATCACCACAAGCATCTGTCCTGGGGCCAAGGCGACTTCGCCATTGGGATTGGCCAACAGGGTGTTGTTGTCACGGATGGCGAGCACCATGGCTCCGGTGCGTCGTGCCAAGTCAAGGTCCTGCAGGCTGCGGTGGGCGATCTGACTCATCAGTAGGGGGTCTTCACTGAGGCGGAATTCTTCGATTTCGCAGTCGGATCCCGCCAGTAGATCCGTGAAGTCGACCGCCAGTGGTCGCAGGGCCGTCGTCGCCATCAGCCGACCACCGGCCACGTAAGGGCTCACCACCACACTGGCGCCTGCCAGTTCAAGTTTCGCCGCCGCTTCCTCGCTGTCAGCCCGCGCGATCAGACGACAGCGCTGCTCAAGTCCCCGGGCGCTCAGGATCACGTAGAGATTGGCTGCATTGCTCGGTAGTGCGGTCACCAGGCTTCGGCAACGATCGAGCCCTGCCTCCATCAAGGTTTCGTCCAGGGTGGCGTCGGCCTGGAGCACTTGGAGTCCGCGTTCTTCAGCAGCTTGTTTTCGCAAGGGGTCAAGTTCGACCACGAGCACCGGTGCTTGTTCGAGGAGCAGCTGCTCACCGATCTCACGACCGATCCTGCCGTAGCCGCAAAGAATGACGTGGTCTTGCATGCGCCGCAGCATCCGGCGAAACCTCAGCTCCCGTACCTGACGGAAGTATCCGGATTCTGACAACCCCAGCACGCGCTGAATCGAGAGCTGAACAACCAGCAGTCCTCCGGCAATGATCAACACCGTGACCAACCGCCCTGGCTGGGACAGAGGCTCCACTTCTCCGTAGCCAATGGTGCTGATCGTGATCAGCACCATCCAGAGGCAATCTCCCCAATCCCATCCTTCGGTGATTCGGTAACCGATGGCTCCGCCGAGGACCAACACGGTCAGTGCGAGACCTGGCAGTAACCAGGGCCTCGCGAGGTGTCTCAGTTGACGGCTACGGCCACTGAGTAGATCGTGTCGTCTGCTCCGCCGGGAGCGCATCATCAGAAGCCGAGAGCTTGCATCACGTCGGAGACCGTGAGTGAGGACAGATCCTCGCGATCAAGTCTGCGAATCATCTCTCTTTCGGGAAGCTGGTCCGCTTTGGCGCCCAAGGCAACCAGAGGCAGCCCGCAGTAGGTGGCCATCAACTGGGTTAGGGAACAACTGCTGAGAACGACATCAGCGCAGGCCACGGCAGCGGCTCGCTCGGCGACGGGCAGGTTGGTCGGCAGAACAAGGCTGCGCAATTGGGGCAGCTTGTTGCGGATGGTCTCCGGGAGTGACGCCCAGCGTTCCTGAGGCCAGTCACCAGGGAATGCGCCGGGGGCTAGCAGCAGCAGGGGGCCATCCCCTGATGGCTGAGCACTGCGGGCTTTCTCCATGGCATCCGCAGGCAGGCTGAGGCGGAAGGCATCGGCATTCAGAGAAACGCCCATCGGGGACAGAAAAGCTTCAAGCTTCTGGGGTGCCCAGCCTGATTCCACCGTGGCGGAGGCCGTACTGGCGAAGCCTTCCGTGGCCACCCGCATGGGGATATGGCTCATTGACAGCATTAAATTCACCTGCCTTCCGGTGGCGAAATTGAGGCATGCCTGGAAGTCAGGCTCCCTGACCAGTCCCAGAAGATTGGCCCAATCCGACAGATTCGGATCCGCCTCGAAGGGGAAGGGAATCACTTTCTTCACCGCCGGAAGCATGGTCCATAACCCGCGATGGGATGGATCGCAGGCCACCTGAAGGCTTGCCTCAAGCTGATCAGCGGCAGCAGCGAGAGCCGGCAGGCGCTCGAGCTGTTGCTGAAGGCTTCCGGGGCTGAGAGCGAGAACGCGCATGAAGCAGCAGCACAGGTGGTGCGAGCTGATTGTATGGAGGCCGTTTCAGACTGCTGGCAGCAGGAGTCGCTTGTGCATCTGTTGATTGCCGCAGCGGGCAGCGGCCGGCGTATGGGAGCTGATCGCAACAAACTGCTGCTGATGCTTCGGGGCAGGCCGCTGCTTGCCTGGACCCTGCGGTCGGCGTTTGCGGCTGAAGCCATCGATTGGATCGGGGTGATCGGTCAGCCTGCGGATCAGAACGAGATTGCCCCCCTTCTGCATGGAGCACCCAAGCCTGTTGCCTGGATCGAAGGTGGCAGCACACGCCAGGAATCGGTGGAGCGAGGCTTGGTCGCATTACCCGGGGAAGCGCGGCATGTCCTGATCCATGACGGTGCCCGCTGTCTGGTTGATCCCAGCCTGTTTAACCGCTGCGCTGAAGCGGTTCTTGGTGGTGATGCGGTGATCGCTGCGACACCGGTCACCGACACGATCAAGCGTGTGGATGGAGAGGGACTCATCACTGAAACACCGGATCGGGCTGAGCTTTGGGCCGCACAGACGCCTCAGGGTTTTGCTGTCGCTGCCCTGCGGGAAGGCCATGCCCAGGCCAGGTCTCTCGGTTGGTCGGTCACCGACGATGCCTCCTTGTTTGAACGCCTGGGATGGCCAGTCAGGGTGCTGGATGCTGGTCCCGCCAACATCAAGGTCACCACGCCATTCGATCTCACCGTGGCGGAGGCTGTGCTTGCTCAGCGTTGAGTCGGCAGCTGCAGAGTCAGGGTGGCGTTGATGCCATCCAATTGGGCGCGAACGCCCAACGGCAGAGCCGCATTGCCTCCGTTTCCGTGACCCACGGGTAAATCCGCAACCACAGGACACCCCAGGTCCTGAGTGCGTTCTCTCAAAACCTGTTCCAGGCTGAAGGTGTGAGCTGGATCGCTGTTCTCTGCGTCGTCGCAACCGCTGAATCGACCGAATCCAAGGCCTGCCAGATTCTGAAGAGCGCCTATCAGCCGCCAGTGGGTGAGCATTCGATCAAGGCGGTAGGGAGCTTCACCCACGTCTTCGATCACCAGGATTGCGCCACTCAGATCGGGTAGGTGACGGCTGCCGAGCAGGTGGGATGCCACCGTGAGATTCACCGTGATCAATGGCCCAGATCCCGTACCTTCAGCCCAGCTCGTCCCTTGAAGGGACGCAACTGGATGCCCAAACAGCAGATCATGAAGACGCTGTTGGCTCCAGGCAGGTTCGCCAGCCAGCGTTGTGACCAATGGTCCATGGATGCCGCCTCCAAAGCCGCTCGCCATCCGGCTGCAGAGCAAGGCCGTGACATCGGAGAATCCAAGAAACCACCCTTCCTTCCAGGGAACGCCATGTTCCAGAAGACGGGCGGCTCCCCAGCCCCCTCGGGCACAGGCCAGCAGTGGGCTCCCCGCATCAGCAGACAGGTCGCTGGATCGTTCGCTGTCGTGTCCTGCCAGATAGCCCCAGTGCCGCCCCAGACAGGTCGGGGTGTTCACGTTCAGCCCCCATGACTCGAGCACGGCGATCCCTGCATGCAGGCTGGCTTCATCGCAGACCGCCGAGCTTGGAGCAGCAATGGTGACGCTGTCGCCCACCTGCAAAGGACTGGGTAATGACCAGGGATGTGCGGATTGCGGCATCAGACCAGACGTGAAAGCACAAGGCCGATGAGCAGCAACGTACCGATCTGGACCTGACGTCCGAAATGGCGGGCGTAGACCGCTGCTGGCTGTTGTTCACTGGCTTGCAGGGTTTGTGTGGAGCGCCACAAACCAATGGTGGCAATCACCCAGAAGGGCCAGAAAACGATCCCCACATCAGCTGCTGCAGCGGCAATAGCCAGCGACGCTGCTGTGAGCCCATATCCCGCTCGCACGGTTCGGATGGCGTTGCGTCCGAGCGTCAATGCGCTGCTGCGCAGGCCGAGCCGCTTGTCATCCGGACGGTCGGCCATGGCGTAAACCGTGTCGAAGCTGAAGGTCCAGCACAGGGTGGAAAACCAGCATCCGATCAGGGAGATCGACGGGCTGATGCCGCCTGTGAAGGCAGCCCAGGGGATCAGCACCGCAAAGCCCCAGCAGATGGCCAGCAGTGCCTGAGGGAATGGAAACCAGCGCTTTGCGGATGGGTAGATCAGGATCGGGGGGAGGGCTAGGACGGCCAGTTGCAGGCAGATCAGCATCTGGGACGACAGGCTGAGCACGACCCCCAGGGATAGAGCCAGCAGCAGCACGAGCCCAGCAGTCGCCTGGCTCCGGTTCAATGCACCGCTGGCGAGGGGACGTTGGCGTGTGCGTTCGACCTCTTTGTCAATCCTCTGGTCCCAGAGGTCATTGGCGATGCAACCGGCCCCGCTCACGGCCAGGCCGCCGATCAGGATCTGCACGATCAGTGCTGCAGGGGGCGGGGCGTCCGGCGCGAGCCACAAACTCCAGCCCGCTGGCACGAGGAGGATCAGGCGCCCAGTCGGCTTGTTCCATCGCAGTAGTGCCACCCAGGGCGACATGACGCGAGAAAAGGTCGTGCCAGTCACGTGCGCAGAACCCGAAACTTGAATTTTCGGAACCTTAATCAGCGGCCACCCGGCCCGGAGCACCGATGGCAGAGTGGGCCCGTCTCCATCACGGTGCGCCATGTCAGGTGCCGAGTCTTCTCCAGCGGCCGCGGTGGACCCCAACAATCAGACGGCGAGACAGTCATCGCACCGTGATCCGGGTGGATCGCCAAAAGTCAGAACCGTGGCCGCAATTGACGTGGGTACCAATTCCACCCACATGCTCGTGGCTTCGGTGGATGTGGCATTGGGAACGTTCAGCATCGATCTGGCCGAAAAGTCCAATACCCGTCTGGGGGAAAGAGACCCCGAGACCGGTGAACTGACCCCTGAAGCGATGGCCAGAGGGTTGGAGAGCCTTCGCCGTTTTCGCGAGCTGGCTGTAAGCCATCAGGTGGAGCAGGTCGTTGTCGCAGCGACCAGTGCTGTTCGAGAGGCACCAAACGGCAGGGACTTCCTTCAAACCATCAAAGATGAACTCGACCTGGATGTGGATCTGGTCAGTGGTCCGGAGGAGGCACGACTGATCTACCTGGGCGTGTTGTCGGGCATGCCCTTCGGCGATCGTCCCCATCTGGTGCTCGATATCGGCGGAGGCTCCACGGAGCTGATCCTGGCGGACGGTCGGGACGCCCGCGCACTCACCAGCACACGCGTCGGTGCCGTGAGGCTGCAGCGGGATTTCGTCAAGGATGATCCGATCCCTCCCCAACGTCGCTCATTCCTGCAGGCGTTCATCCAGGGCTCGCTGGAACCGGCCGTGGACAAGGTGCACCGACGGATCAAGCCGGGAGAGACTCCGGTGCTTGTCGCGACCAGCGGCACGGCAATGGCTATCGGTGCGTTGGCGGCCAGCGAAGACGACCGGCCACCGCTCAAGCTGCATGGATACAAGGTTTCAAGGCAGCGCCTGAACCGTGTCGTGGACCGTTTGGCCGTCATGACACCGGAGCAGCGCCGTGGTCTGGCGGCCATCAACGATCGGCGCGCGGAAATCATCGTGCCGGGTTCGCTCATCCTGCAAACCACCATGCAGATGCTCGGAGTCGATGAACTGGTTCTGAGCGAGCGGGCGTTGCGCGAAGGGTTGATCGTGGATTGGATGCTGCGCCATGGCCTTCTCGAAGACCGCTTCAGTTTTCAAAGCAGTATCCGCCAGCGCACCGTGGTCCATCAGGTGCAACGTTTTGCGGTCAATCAGGCCCGTGCCGAGCGGGTTGCCAGTCACGCACTCACTCTCTACGACAGCACCCACAAGACCTTGCACCGTGATGACGGATCCGGTCGGGATCTCCTCTGGGCTGCAGCCATGCTTCATGCCTGTGGTCAGCACATCAACCTGAGTGCTTATCACAAGCATTCCTGGTATCTCATTCGCCACGGTGAGCTGCTGGGTTATTCCGAATCCGAACACCTGATGATCGCGGCTATCGCCCGTTATCACCGCCGCAGTCTTCCCAAGAAGCGTCATGAGTCCTGGCAGGCGCTTCAGACCCGGGATAACCGCAGGACAGTGTCAGAGATGGCGTTGTTACTGCGTTTGGCCGCTGCGCTGGACCGACGCCCCGATCCCGTTGTTCAGACGTTGAAAGCAGAAGTGAAAGGCAGTGATCTGATCCTGCAGTTGGTGCCGGAGCGTGTGAATCAGAACCTCAGCCTTGAACAGTGGAGTCTCGAGAGTTGTACAGCTCTGGTGAGGGATGTCACCAGTCTGCGCCTCAAGATCAGAGTTCAGGATTGAGTTTGTACCAGCGAACCTGATCGATGGGTCCGAGGGGCTTCGGTGCAGCGTCGCCCTCACTGATCGAAACCAGGTCAGGACGCCCGGGGAGGATCTCCAGTTGTGAATCTGCAGGGAGCATTTTGCTCTCAGAGAGGGTTCCCTCGTACACAATCTCGCCTTCGCCATTACGGATTGAGACCCAGCTTGGTTCTTGGCTGCTGATGGAGATATGTCCTGAGGCCTTCTCCTCGGGTGAAACGGGTTGAGGGGGTGTCGCAGTGGGTTGTTCAACCACCGTGACAGCCTTCATGGAGGCAAGCTCAACGGAGCGTCGCTGACTGGCCACCACCATCGCTCCACCGGTGACAGCGCCGATCGTCAGAGCGGCCAGGGCTAGGCGCTGCCAAGGCATCACAGGCCTTGTGCTGCTTTCCGAACTCGTCGAGATCCGACCATTGGCGACATCGCTTTTGGCATCAGCATCACCAGGAGCACCGGAAAGGTTGGTTGTGGTCTTGGGCGCTAGCAGAACTTTTTGAAGTTTGCTGATCAGGGAGTCGCCATCGAGGCCGAGCTTGGAAGCGACCCTGCGGGTCATCGCTTTGATAAAAACCGGTTCTGGAAGTTTCTCCAGTTCACCAGTCTCCAGAGCCTGCAACTGTTCGCTGCCCATCTTTAAAGATTGAGCCAGTTGATCGCAGCTCAGGCCCTGTGCTTCGCGGGCCTGACGGAGCAGGTCACCGATCTCCTGCAGGGTTGAGACGGTTGCTCCATCCTTCGCCTGCTCGGAATCCGACAACCACATCCGACCCTCACTGAATTCGATGCATTGAAATTAAGCTCGCTTTTCAATTCTGTCAGTGCCACGCGGCACATAGAGACAGTTGCCACATCGGAATTCATTCTTTCCTTGGATGGCATGCGGGTTTTCGGTGATCGTGAGAGCGGGAGTTCAGCATGATGAAATCAATCCGGATCACGCAACTTTTGCTGGCTGCTCTTGTGGTCACTCAGATCCCCAATCTCATCAGCTTCATCGGGGCTCTGGGCCGCTATGAGTCGCCGGAGTCAGCATTGCGTGCCTGTCATCGCTGGGATGACTCCGCTGGTCACTACAGGATCCGCAGAACTGATCTTTGGACCAGCACTTCGCAAAATCCAGTGCGGTTGTGCAAGCAAGGACCTCATCAATTTGTTGGTTACGAGGCGCCGAAGGCGGGTGCTGTTGAAGTCAGTGACAACCCTGAAGATCCGAAAGGATTTTTGGCAAGTGAAGTGCCAGAGCCGGAGAACTCAGGCAAGCGTTGGCGGTTCAGACGCAAACGCTGGTCGCTTGTCATTCCCTTCTGAACATGGACCCTGAAGTTCGCAATCTGGTGATTGCTCAGCTGCTTGTGATTGTGATTCCCGTTGGGACATTGTTTGCCATCTGGCTATGGATGCTCACGCTTCGTCAACGTTGATTTGTCAACGCTGATTGGAGCTGCTTGTTGAAATTTCAAGCAATCCCAATCATTGGTGCCAGCCATTCAGCATGCACGGCTGAGAGAGCTGTCATGTTGAAAGCATGCACTGCTGGATTGGTTTTATCAGCAACCCAGAGCAGCGCAAAAGGCGCGTTGAGGGCGATCTGCATGCGCCATCGCCAAGTGATGATTGCCCAGATTCTTTGAAGAATCGGGTTCTTCATTCGAAGCATCGAATGACCCAGTAAGTGTGCAGATTTTGGCGTATCCACTCACGGAACTGCGGATTGACTTCAGTCGCGATACCAAGTGTTGCTCATGAGCCAAGAAAAAAGGAGGGTCCCACCCCTCCTTGGCTCGACGCATCTCCGGTTGATAACCCGAAGACGAGTTGATTTTGCACGAAAGTCTTCAAAACATCCGTAGTGATCAACACCTTGAAGATCTAGGCAACTAATTCTTCTGAGATCGACAGGGTGAGCTCCGAGTGGGGTGTGCGTAGCTCAATCAGAGATTGATAGTCCGTTGACTCATAGGCCGATATGGCTGACTGGAGTGATGGGAACTCGATGATCACATTCAAAGAACCAGGGGTGCCTTCACGAACATCACATTGAACATCGCGCACCAGGAATTTGGCCCCGACGCTGGGGAGCCATTCCGTGAGTCGACTGATGTAGGGGACCATGGCCAGTGGTGTGTGAATCGTGCCGGTGCTGATCCAGTAGCCCTTTGCCATGACAACAGAAATCTGATGCACTGAATGTAGTTGGAACTGTGCTGTTAGGAGCTTTGCATGAAGCAGGTTTTTGATCACTGAAGCGTGATAACAGCTCAATGACAGGAGTGACAATCGAAGACGGCCAAGACCGCATCGTTTGAGATGCATCACATCCTGTGCTTTGAATCTCGAATGTGAGATCATTAATCTATCTAATAATTCTTTAATGTCCGGTTTCTCTGGCCTTGGTTAATGCTGATGCCGCCCGAAAACTGCGCTTGATAATGAGATGAAAACCCTGAAAAGCAAAGCTTTGAGGAGCATGGGCGATACTGGATTCGAACCAGTGACCCCTTCCGTGTGAAGGAAGTGCGCTACCACTGTGCTAATCGCCCGATCATTCAATCTTAAAACACCACCTGTCCGGATTTTTTACCGCTTGGGCCGGAACAAGTGGTCATGATCAGGCGAATAGAGCTTTGATCGCAGATTGGTTGAACGAAAGGCCGGACTGATCACATACAGCGTGGTGCGAATCAGATTGCGATCATGTGTGACCTTTGCGATCTGATCGAGAGGCACCAGATCGAGCGATTCATCAGGCCAGCTGACCCGGTATCCGATGGCGACCGGGGTGTCTGCGGGGTAATGCTCAAGCAGCGTCGACTGGACCTCGTCCACATGGCGGGCGCTGAGGTAGAGGCAGAGCGAGGCTCTCAGGCTGGCCAGGTGTCTCAGCTCTTCGCGTTCCGGAACGCCGGTTCGGCCTCCGCTGCGGCTTAGCACGATGGTTTGCACAAGGCCTGGGATGGTCAATTCAGCTTTGAGAGCCGAGGCGGTTGCCTGATAGGCGCTGATTCCAGGAACCACTTCCACTTCAATTCCTGCATCGGCAAGCCCGCTGACCTGCTCGCTGAGCGCTCCGTAGAGACAGGGGTCACCATCGTGAAGACGCACCACGTTCTTCCCGGTGCTCACACGCTCGATCATCAGGGGAAGAACCTGTTCAAGCGTGAGCGTGCTGGTGCGGATCTTTTCGCAGCAGGCCGGCGCAAGATCCGCGATCTGGGGCGATACGAGTGAGTCAGTCCAGATCAGAACATCAGCATGGGCAATGCGGTCTTCGGCACGGCGGGTCAGTAGATCAGGTGCTCCCGGGCCAGCACCCACGATCGAGATCTTGCTCATGAAGGGTCTGCCTTTTTGAGTCCGGGATCCGGAAGTGGCGACTTGCGTCCATACAGCCAGAACAGCCCCAAGCCAGCGATGGCCATCAAACTGAGACTCATCAGCTGAGCAATACGCAGGCCACCATCACAGAACGGAGGTTGTCCGCCGAGGCAGAGCGGGTCGATCCTCAGGCCTTCGATCCAGATGCGGCCAAGGCTGTAGCTGAGCAGATAGATGCAGCTGAGAGCTCCTGATGGCAGGGGAATTTTGTTTTGGCGGCCGAGCCGGAAAAGCACCATTAACAACACAAAGAGTCCAATGTTCCAGATGGATTCGTAGAGAAATGTGGGGTGGAAGAATTCAGCAGTTTTGAAAACACCTGGCCGGTTTGCTGCGGGAATAAAAAGTTTCCATGGCAGATCGGTGGGAACTCCAAACGCTTCTGAATTGAAAAAGTTCCCCCAGCGGCCAATGGCTTGTCCCAACACCACCGAGGGCACCAACACGTCCAAAACATTCCAGAACGACACCCGTCGCCAACGGCAGAACAAAATCACCGCCAGCGATCCTCCTAGGAGAGCTCCATGGATGGCAATGCCTCCTTTCCAGATTGCGAAGGCATCCCACCATGAGCGTTGGTAGGAATCCCATTCGAAGGCGACGTAATACGTTCTCGCACCGATGACTGCTGCCAGCACAAGGATTGGGAGCAGGTCACTGATCAGA
The DNA here is from genome assembly GCF_900473955.1 of Synechococcus sp. GEYO. Lineage (NCBI taxonomy): Bacteria > Bacillati > Cyanobacteriota > Cyanophyceae > Synechococcales > Synechococcaceae > Synechococcus > Synechococcus sp. GEYO. The sequence goes on along the minus strand of NZ_UCNL01000003.1, from coordinate 188,736 downwards.
TTGGCATCCAGGCCGCGCTGTCGCGCCAACCAGCTGGAGAGATTGAGTCCGATCAAGACGGCAACCGCAATCAGCAGTCCGTACCAACGCAGTACGAAAGGCCCGAGCTGAAACAGCTCGGGCCCGGGGGAGGTGAAAATTGCGGGGATCAACACTGAGCTCAGACACCCTCAGCGGCTTGCACCTTCTCAATCTGCTTCTTCTTCAGAACCAACATGATCTGGGCCAGCGAAACAGCTGCGAAGAACGCCAACAGACCATAAATCCGAACGGGGTTCTGAAGCACAACTTCAGCATCAACCTGTCCGAAACCACCCACATTTGGATCGTCGGTCAGGGGAGTACCAGCTTCAATGGGGTCTCCGACTCCGACAACCAGAGCCGGACCCACGGGAATGGTTTCAGTGGCGGTCTCGCCGTCCGCGCTAGCGATGCTGACGATCTTGGCCCCATTGTCGCCGTCTTCAATTGATGAGACGGTTCCAGTAGCGGGAGAGGTGTAAACGGTGTTGTTGCTCTTTTCTCCGGTCGGATAGACCTGGCCACGGCCTCGGTTACCCCCAACGAAGATCTGATATTTGCCGAAGTGGATGTTGCTGTCGGTGGCTGGATCCGGTGAAAGGACAGGGAAGACGATTTCCTGGTGCTGATCACCTGGAATCGGACCTACAAGAAGAATGTTGGGTTGATCGTCGCTGTACTGCGTGAAATAAACACCTTCGGTTTCTTCCTTGATCTCATCGGTCCAGCGGTCCTGTGGGGCCAGGGTGAAGCCATCAGGAAGCTGGATGACAGCTCCGACCTGTAAGCCAACATCGCTGCCGTCGGCTCCGATTTCCTGGAGCCCTTGCTCATAAGGAATTTTCACTGACGCCTTAAAGACCGTGTCAGGAAGAACGGATTGAGGAACCTCTGCCTGGGTGATTTTCTTGGCAAGGTGGCAATTAGCACACACGATCTTGCCAGTGGCTTCTCTTGGCGAGGCGTAGTTCTGCTGAGCCCAGAAGGGGTAAGCCCAGCTGCTTGATGGAGCCGTGAACACGGCAAGGCCCAGGATCAGGGCTGCGAAAAGTGAGGGGAGAATGCGGCGCATCGGAGGCGTGTTTCGGGAGAGAGCGGTGGGCAAAAGGTTCTTGATCAGCCCCACCAAGGCTTCTCACCTGTGCGGAAGTCTGTTTCGGTCCATTGGCTCACAAAAACGTTGTCGTCCTCAACGCTCACATTGGCCAGGGCCAGCGAGAGTGGCGCCGGACCTCTCACAACTTTGCCGGTGGCGTCGTACTGGCTGCCATGACAAGGGCACATGAACTTGTTGGCGCCACTGTTCCAGGGCACAACACAGCCCAGGTGGGTGCAGATGGCATTGATGCCATAACTGCCGATGGCGTCTTCCCCTTCAACGATCAAATACGTGGGATCACCCTTCAGACCCTGAACAAGGCTGCGGTCACCTGTGGGGTGGTCACTGAGCCAGCCGCTGAGTGTTACGGGGTTGCCGAGCTCATCCTTGGCACTGGTGCCTCCGCCGCTTCCTGCAGCCCGTGGAGGAATGAAGTAATTCACCACCGGATAGAGCGCTCCGAGGGCGACGCCGGTCACGGACCCGAAGGTCAGCAGATTCATGAACTGCCTGCGGCCCATTCCGGGCACATCAGCGGCTGGCATCTGAGTCATATCTGACGTTCGTTGGGCACTGGATGGGGCCCATTATGGGCTCTATTAGGTCATGTCACACTTTGCGGAGACTGGATTTTCATTGATGTTCAAGGTCTTGTTCAGTGCGCACTGATCACTCCTCCCCGCTGGAGTCGCGCCCTCTGAGCGTCGATGAAGTCATCGACCTTTTGCGCTCTCGCTGGCAAGCCAGCTACGACCTGCAGCTGGTCACCAGGCGCAGACGGATGTACTTCCAGGTGATGTGGGCCTATCTCGAGCAACAGTCCTTTCCTTTGGATGAGCCTGACTACCGGGCTCATCTCGCGGAAGTCTTGGAAATCGTGAACCGACTGGGGGAAGCGGAGACTGTCCGGGACTGGTTGCTGACGACCCGGGACAAGCCGCGACTTGGAAAGGCGCTCAGTCTGCAGCTGCAGGGGGAGGGGACTCTGGAGGAGTTTCTGCTCTGAACCGTTGAACCGCTGCGACAAGAAGCACTCCGATCAGGTACAGAGCGGTGATCGCCCCAGCCAGCAGCAACATGGTGACCGGGTCTGTCGACGGCGTCAGGACAGCGCCGGCAAGGGCTGAGATCAACACGACCCAGCGCCATGCTGAAAGCATGCGTTGCCAGTTGACCAGGCCGAAGACTCCTAAAAGAAGCTGCAGAACAGGCAGCTGAAAGGCCAGTCCCGTCGACAGCATCAGTAAGAGCACGAAGTCCAGATAGCGCTCAATCGACCAGATGGGCTCCACAACATCGGCGCCGTAGCTGACGAGAAAATTCAGCGCAGCAGGCACTAGAGCCCACCAGGCAAATGCAAGGCCGGCCAGAAATAGAACGGCTGATCCAGCCACCGACGGCGCAATCAACCGGCGCTCTCCTTGGGTAAGACCTGGCAGAACAAAGGCCAGCCCCTGATACAGCACATAGGGCAGTGCCAGCGTGAGTCCTGCATAGCCGGCAACTTTGAACGACACGAACAAAAATTCGCCAGGAGCCAGTTGCAGGAAGCGGATCGAACCAGCAGGCTCTTCCAGAATTCTGACCAGAGGACGCACCGCCACAAGGCAGGCCAAGGCACAGACAACCACTGCGGCAAGACTGCGCAGCACTCTCTGACGCAGCTCCTCTAGGTGGTCGACCAGAGGCATTTCCACGTCGTTGGGGGGACCGGCCTGAACTCCGATCCGAATCGGCGGCGGCGGTGACAACTTCGGGGACTCTTCAGGCGTGATCGGCGTCAGAGGTGAGCGAGCAGTTTGCTGTAGTCAGGCTAGGGGTTCCCAAGCTTCAAGGGCTGTCTGTGCACGGTCCGGTTCCGCCCAGACCAACTCGGCTTGACGATGTCTCACGGTTCCTGGAGCAGTGCCCGGGATTCTCTGTAGATGTTCAACGCCAGTCATGACCACCGGCACACGTCGATTTCCTTTCGCCCGACTGAACCAGGCGGCAAGGTCTGCCGCAAGCTGCAGGTCTGGTTCGCCAGCGGCTGCTTCTGAGGCCTTCAGCACCACGTGGCTGCCTGGACACTCCTGCGCGTGAAACCAGAGGTCCCCTGCACGAGCTTGACGCAGGCTGATCCATTCGTTCTGGCGGTGGTTACGCCCCACCTGAATCACCAGTCCATGCTGAGAGCGGATCTCCAGTGGCTGAGGTTGCCCCGGTGGCGGACCGCTACGGCGACGGCGACGGCGACGGCGAGGGGTGAGCAGTTCCTCCAGTTCAACCTTCAGCTCAAGTAATTGTTGGTTGCGGTCGCCGGCCTCGTCCCAGTCCGACTGCATCAGGTCTGCCAGAAAGCCTGCGCTGCCGTCAATCAGTGCGAGGCGTTGGTCATGGTGGACCAGTCGCTCTTCGATTAAGGGAATGGACCTGCGCAGTCGCTTCGCCCGTTGGTAAAGCTTCTGGGCCTGCTCAATGCTTCCCCTATCAGGAGCTGCCTGACAGAGAATGGCATCCGCCTGACGTTGCAGATCATCGGCGCTGTCAGTGGCCTTCAGCCGCTCGACCTGCTCGAGGCGCTGAGCCTGTTCTCGTTGTCGGCTCTGTTCCAGAAGCTGTTGCAGGTCCTGGCTGTCTTTCAGCAGTTGTCGCTCGTTGAGATGCTTCCGGTAATAGAGCCCTAGACGCAGGCTGAGTGATTCGCTGTTGCTCGATGAGTCGGCCGGGTCGTTCCAGACGCGATAGCCACCGGCCTCATCCAGCTGAAGGATGAAATCGTCACAACTGAGTTGGTTCAGCCATCGCCTCCAGCGCGTATGAAGCAATCGCCATTGCTTGTCGCTGATCTCTTCGACAGGAGTGCTGGCTGAGATCGGTATCGGTGCCTCATCCTTCGAGGAGAATTGGATGAGTTGCTTCGTTAGCGCGGGGCTAATGCCTTGATAGGTGTCGCGCAGCGCTTTGCCGAGATCGACCGGCACCAAGGTCAGTCTGCGCCGCCATTGTTCGAATGGTTCCTCGCAGCTTGGCGGCAGGCTCTGCAGTGCCGGTGGTGGGATATAGGGGTCCCCAGTGCTGAGCGGACGGACCCGAGACTGGTGCTGTCTGACCTGCCTGGCAATGGCGGTGATCCGTTTCTGGTCATCGAGCAGCAGCACATTGCTGTGACGTCCCATCAGCTCAAGGACCAAAGTGCGTACGCTCACCTCGCCAGGGCGTGGAGCGAAATGAAACAGCACAACCCGCTCAAAGTTCCGCTGCTCCAGGTCCACCAGGGCCAGTTGCCTGAGGCCGTGCTGAACTTGCTGAGCCAGAGTGCTGCCACTCCCAATCCGACTCGGTGGTGGAATCTGTACCAATCTGGCGGCGTCTGCCTGCCAGCAGAGTTCCAGCCAGACCATTCCCTTGAGGGTTCTGAAGCCCAGCTGCAGGCTCTGCTGATTGGATTGTTGTGCCTTTTCAAAGCGACTTGGAATGATCTGTTCTCGCAGATCTGCCAGCACCGCCCGAAGGCTGGTGAGGTCCATCACCTGAAGCGTGCTCTTCGCCATCGCTGACGGGTGGCCTTTCGATTGGGGTGCCTTCCTACCCTGCTGCCTGACCGCACACAAGCCATGGCACCGACCAACCGCCGCGCCAGGTTCGCTTTGCTGACAGGCCCAAGCGGCGTTGGCAAAGGGACTCTGGTGGCACGCCTACTCGAGCGTCATCCCCAGCTTTGGCTTTCGGTTTCCGCCACCACCCGTGCTCCAAGAGAGGGTGAACAGGACGGTGTTCATTACTTCTTTCACTCGCGTGAATCGTTTGACCAACTGGTCAGCGAGGGAGGGTTGCTGGAGTGGGCTGAATTCGCCGGCAACTGCTACGGAACACCCAAGCAACCCGTAATGGAGAGACTTGAGCTAGGCACTCCTGTCTTGCTGGAAATTGAACTCGAAGGTGCTCGTCAGGTGCGCCGCAGCTTCCCTGAAGCTCTGCAGATCTTTCTTGCACCCCCAAGTTTTAAAGAGCTTGAGCAACGAATCCGCGGTCGCGGCACCGAAATGGAAGCCGCGATTGCGAAGCGCCTGGATCGCGCCAGAACTGAACTCCAAGCTCAGCAGGAATTCGATGCTGTTGTCATCAACGATGACCTGGAAACCGCTCTGATTGATCTAGAGCGGTTGATGGAGCTTGCCGAGGCCTGAGCGATCAGAGCGGGTGGAACAGCAGGTCTGGGAAGAATCTGTTCCACTCGATCAGGATGCCCGCAGTCAACGTGAACCAGATGGCGGCAACCACAGGTGCAGTGGAGAGAAATTTTTTCATCGTTGAACAGTTCAGAGAGGGGAGATTTTGTAATCAGCGGGGTGAAACTGTGATTTTCGAATCACTTTCAGTCAGCTTGCCACTGTTGAACTCTGCAATGGCAGCAACGGGCCATGTTGCTGCTTTAACAACGGAGTTCAAGGCTAATTTCATGTCCAGCTGAATCTCGAGCATGTTCTGGTCCTTGCGACCACGAATGGCTTTGAGATAGTCACGACCAGCCCAGCCAATGGTTCCTGTGATGTATAGGAACATCAGCCCGGGAAGCACGAAATCGCCAGCATGGTTCCAGCGACCGTCAACGATCAGATGAGGCAGACCATCTTCACCACAGGAGGCCTTGCTGTACATCTTGAAGCGAGCGACAGCCTGTGGCGTTGAGGCTGCACTGGCACGTTGCTGGAATCGTGCACTTTCAGAACAGGGAGTCAGTCCTGCAACATCAGCTCTGGCGACCGGTGCGAAGCCGAATACCAGCAGGGCCGACAGCGCGAGGGCGAAGAAACGACGCATCGGAACGGTTCCTGTTGAACCTGCCCCGGAGAGGCAGGATGTATCAAATGGACAGTAGTGGAGGCTGTTGACCTGCATGGCCAAGGTCCTAGCCCTCGAAACAAGTTGTGACGAGTCTGCCGCGGCTGTTGTGGAGCACAGCGACGGACGCCTGAGGGTTCTGTCGCATCGGATTGCGTCTCAGATCGAGGAGCATGCCCAATGGGGCGGCGTGGTGCCGGAGATCGCCTCACGCCGGCATGTGGAAGCCCTCCCCCACTTGATCGAGCAATCGCTCAATGACGCGGGACTGTCGATCAGCGATTTGGATGCGGTGGCAGCCACTGTCACCCCAGGTCTGGTCGGGGCCCTGATGGTGGGTTCCGTGACGGGCCGCACCCTGGCAGCGCTTCATCGCCGGCCGTTCATCGCCATCCACCATCTCGAAGCCCATCTGGCCTCGGTTCGGCTGGCGTTATCCCCGCCAGCTTCGCCCTATCTCGTTTTACTGGTGAGCGGAGGACATACGGAACTGATTCGCGTCGATGCGACGGGAGTGCTGGAGCGCCTCGGGCGCAGTCATGACGACGCCGCTGGGGAAGCCTTTGACAAGGTCGCCCGTCTGTTGGGACTTGAATACCCAGGAGGGCCTGCGATCCAGGCCGCCGCCGTTCAGGGGGATGTCAGCCGTTTCAGCTTGCCTAAAGGCCGAGTTTCAAAACCTGGAGGTGGGTTCTACCCCTACGACTTCTCATTCAGCGGCCTGAAAACGGCGATGCTTCGTCAGGTGGAGGCTTGTCGGACTTGGGACGAACCCTTTCCCCTTGCGGATCTCTCCGCCAGCTTCCAGCAAGTCGTTGTGGATGTATTGGTCGATCGCAGCCTTCGATGCTGTTCTGAGCTCGGCCTGTCCACACTGGTGATGGTGGGTGGAGTTGCGGCCAATCAACGGTTGCGTGAATGCATGCATGCAAGAGGTGCTGAGCAGGGGGTTGATGTACACCTGGCGCCGCTTAGCTACTGCACTGATAACGCCGCAATGGTGGGGGCTGCTGCCCTTGGACGTCTGAACTCCGAAGCGATCTCCAGTTCTTTGGCTCTGGGCGTTTCAGCACGCTGGGCTCTCGAAAACTGCGCTCCTCTGTATCAATCGAATCCGCCTTTCTGAATTTCAGTGCATAAGGTGTCGCGACTTGCACCACGGTGATGTCGATCAAGGCCGAGACGCGCCAGCAGAACAACCTGGAGGAAGTTGATTCCGGTGAATTGAATGCCTGGCGTAGAGGTTTCACCCCCCAGGCCGAAATCTGGAATGGCCGCCTGGCCATGCTCGGTTTGTCGATTGCACTCGGAACTCTGTTTGTTATCAGGGCCTCAACCACTGGCATGCCTGCCGCCTGACGGCACGAGGTGATTGTCATCCCCGTCCCCTCAGGGCCTGAGCCAGTTCAATCGGTTTCAAGCTCTGAGCGACAGCATTATCCGGTTCGACTTTCTGTTGCCCCACAAGATCCTGGAGGCATTGATTGGCGGTGATCATGCCGTCGAAACCACTTCGTTCCATGATTTCTTCCACTTCACCCAGGGCTCCCCGCTGGATGTAGTCCGTGCAGGCCTCAGTGTTGATCAGGATGTTGTGGAAGGCCGCCCGCTTTCCATCCGTGGTGAGAATCAGACCCTGTGAGATCACATCGAGCAAAGAATCCGACAGAGAACGCCGCACGCTCTCCTGGTCCTCAGGCGGGAACATGCCGAGCACCCTCTCCACGGTTTTGACCGCGGAGTTGGTGTGCAGTGTTCCAAACACCAGCTGCCCGGTTTGAGAGGCCTCCAGCGCTGTACTCAGTGTTTCCTGGTCGTGGATCTCACCGACGAGGATGACGTCGGGAGCTTCACGCAGTGCCGCTTTCAGAGCTTTGTGAAATTTCAGGGTGTGCAGTCCGACCTCCCGATGTCGGATCAGTGACCGCTGGCTTGTGTGCACGAATTCGACCGGGTCCTCAATGGTGAGGATGTGTCGATTCTGGTTTCGATTGATTCAATCGATCATCGCCGCAAGCGTTGTGCTTTTCCCGGATCCGGTCGGGCCGGTGATCAGGACGAGACCCTTGGGGCGTGAGGACAGCTCACGTAGAACATCGGGCAGTTTGACTTGCTCAAGGGTCAGGATTGTCTGGGGAATGAGCCGTAGAACCATCGCTGGCCCACGCAGAGAGTCCAGAAGGTTGATGCGCATGCGCACGAAAGGAAACGCATGCCCCCCCCATCGAATTCCTTGATCTGATGGAAATCATCGATCTGCTGCGGGGTCAGGATTTCCTTCAGCCAGTGTTGGAAGGTGTGCTGAGTTGAGCAGGGCCACTTAGTCGTCAGCATCTCACCCCGGGCCCTGTATCGAGGACGTTCACCGACGCCAAGATGAACGTCTGAATCTCCTTTGTCATGGGCGATGCGCACAATTTGCTCCAGGCTGGGTGCCTCATCCTTCCCGTCGCTGATCCCTGCGGCTGCTGGTGATGGATGCCCTGGTGTGGAGACGGCACCAGCGGGAAAGCCCGGTGGAAAGATCGGCTTGCTCACACAAGTTCTGGACGTCTTCGATCAGCTTCGCCAAAGCTGGGCTATTGGCAAGTGAACGCTTGCTGGGAGGTGTGTGAAACCCGCTTAAGATTTCGCCATTAACACACGGTTTATGGCTGCCAGGCCCCGCGTCACCATCGTCCTTGGCACCCGCCCGGAAGCCATCAAGCTTGCCCCAGTCATTCAGGAATTTCGAGGCTGTTCAGCTCTCGAAACACGGGTGGTTCTGACTGGACAGCATCGTGAGATGGTGACGCAGGTGATGGATCTCTTTCAGTTGAAGGCCGATCAGGACCTTGATCTGATGGCGCCGCGCCAGACCCTCACCCATGTGACCTGCGCGGCTCTTCAGGGCCTCCGCGATGACTTCCAGGCGTTCCCCCCGGGGTTGGTTCTGGTCCAGGGAGACACCACCACTGCCTTCGCAGCAGCCCTAGCTGCCTTTTATGAGCAGATTCCGGTTGGGCATGTGGAGGCTGGTCTGCGAACAGACAATCTTTTGGACCCCTTCCCAGAAGAGGCCAATCGCCGTCTGATCTCCCAGGTTGCCCATTTGCATTTCGCTCCCACGGAGCGCTCGGAAGCCAACTTGAACGCCTCCGGTGTAGTTGGTCGTGTGATGGTCACTGGCAACACGGTGATCGATGCGCTGCTGCGCATGGCTGAGCAGGCACCGGCACTCTCTGATCTGCCCATCGACTGGGCCAATCATCGCGTGATTTTGGCCACGGTCCATCGCCGCGAGAACTGGGGTGAGCGCCTGAACAGCATCGCTGCGGGCATGCTTCAGGTGCTTGACAGTCATCCGGACACGATTCTGTTGTTGCCCCTGCATCGCAATCCCACGGTTCGCGAGCCTCTGCGTGCCTTGCTCGGCGACCATCCCAGGGTCGTCCTGAGCGAGCCCCTGGACTATGACCGGCTAGTCGCTGCGATGAAAGGGTGCACACTATTGCTCACCGATTCCGGTGGCCTCCAAGAGGAAGCTCCTGCGTTGGGGAAGCCGGTGCTGGTGCTGCGTCGCACGACTGAACGGCCCGAGGCTGTGGATGCCGGCACCGCTCGATTGATCGGGACCGATAGTGACTCGATCGCCCGTGAGGCTTCACGCCTCCTCGATGAGCCGAAGGCCTATGAACAGATGGCCAGGGCCGTGAACCCCTTCGGAGATGGTCGAGCCAGCGGCAGGATTCTTGAAGCTGCACTTGCCCTGCTCAACGGCTGATGCCGCCTTCAGTCCCTGCGGCCATTACCGCTGGGTGCTGCGTCGTTCAATCCGCAGGCCGTCGCAGACTGATCCCTGCAGGGAGCTCCTGTTTGTTGGTCTCAATCCTTCTTTGGCCGATGCTGGTCGTGATGACCCCACGCTGAGGCGACTCCAGGGTTTCGCTCGAAACTGGGGCTATCACCAGCTGGTGGTCCTCAATCTGTTCGGGAGGATCTCACCATCCCCAACAGCTTTGCGTCGTTGCAGTGATCCCGTCGGCCAGCATTACGACCGCGTGCTGATGCGCTGGTTTGAGAGATGGTCCCGCTCACCCACCTGCGACCTCTGGTTGGGTTGGGGTGCGTCGGGCTCCCTGCACTGCCGTGACCAGCAGGTGCTGATGATGCTCGCCAAGGCTCTGGCTGTGCGCCTGAAGGGGGCTTCTCCACTCGTGATCGGAACCACCCGCAGCGGGCAACCTCGTCACCCGCTCTATATGGCTGCGGGGAGCCAGCTTTTCCCCTGGGCCTGTACGGTTCGCTGATGACACGCACCCCTCGCCACTACAAGATTTCGCTTCATCTCTCGGGAGGTCAAACAGAGGTGGTGCATTTCCCGACTCTCGAGACATTCCAAGAGTGGTATCAGGGTCTGGTTAACGGCGGGAGTGGTCAGGCTTTCGTCAACATCCCATTCGGCGATCTCGAAGGGGAATATCTGGTGATCCGTCCCGAAGCGATCATCGGCGTGCGTGTGGAACCGCAATTCGCATCCATCGATGACGCCTGAGAGGCTCGGACTGCTCTGGGGCATCACGGTGTTTGCCGGGGCCGGTGCGCGATTGCTCGCTGCCCTGTCAGGACTGCCAGGGGTGGTGCTGTTGCTGTTGTCAGGACTGCTGATCGGACGTTCTGGCCTCGGCCTTGTGGAGCCTCTGGACCTGGGAGAGGGGCTCGAGACAACCGTTGGCCTGCTTGTCAGTCTCGTTCTGTTTGATGGAGGGCTGAATCTGCGCTTGCCCGGCGACACCATCAAGGCGACCGTGCTGCGGATTTCCGTGCTGCGTTTGTTGCTGTCGCTGGGTGCGGGAATCCTGGCAGCGCATTGGCTGGCCGGACTGGGATGGTCCGTAGCTGCCGTCTACAGCGCCATCGTGTTGGGAACTGGGCCCACGGTGGTCACGCCAATCGTGCAACAGATCCGCCTGGCTCCTCCCCTTGGGGATGTTCTCGAAGCGGAGGGACTGGTGCTCGAGCCTGTGGGAGCCGTTCTGGCGCTGCTGCTGCTTGAGCTGTTGCTTGGCGATCTCTACGGCTGGAGAGGTCTTGCGATTGGTCTGCTGTCGCGCCTCGGTGGTGGGGTACTGATCGGAGTTGCGGTTGGATGGCTGCTGGCAGAGCTGTTGAGACGTTTGCCTTCAGAGCATGCCGTGGGCTTACGGCTGCAGTTGACCCTTGGCGTTCTCTTTCTGATGTTTGCCATTTGCGAATGGTTGTTACCCGAGTCCGGTTTGCCGGCATCAGTCGCTGCAGGCGTTGTGGTGGGCCGTCGTCCCTCAACACAGGCTGCACAGCTCGACGAGCTGATCCGCGAATTGGCCAGATTGGCGATCACGATGCTGTTCCCGCTGCTGGCGGCTGATGTGTCGTGGGCTGAACTCAGTCCGCTGGGTTGGGGGGGTATCAGTTGTGTTCTGGTGCTGATGCTGCTGGTGCGACCGGCGGCAGTGGGCGTGGCCACGATTGGCTTGCCATTGGACTGGCGCCAACGACTGTTCATGGGATGGCTGGCGCCGCGAGGAATTGTCACGGCCGCCGTGGCATCCCTTTTTTCGATTCGTCTTGAGCAGGCCGGGATTCTTGGCGCAGGACGACTTCAGGGTCTGGTGTTCCTCACGATCCTGATGACTGTGGGATTCCAGGGTCTGACAGCCCAACCCCTGGCACGCGTTTTGGGTTTGATTCAATCCGAGCCTGAGGCGTCAGGTGAGGCAGCGCTTGAGCCGGGGCAGGTCTTGCCCGATCCTGGCCAGCAATGACCAGGTCGTGATCAGATCCGGCCCCTGGAGACGGCCAAGTAGAGCACCACGCAACGATTTCATCAAAACGCCCTTTTTTACGCCGGCTTTGTTTGCGGCATCTGCAAGCAGTGACTGAGCCTCTGCGGAGTCACTGCCGTCCCATGGATCACTCTCAAGTGATTCCACAAGCTGACCGATCGCGACCTTGGCTCCATCGGCTTCCAGTTGCTTGAGGCCATCGTCCTCAAGCTCAGGGCAAACAAAAAAGGGCTGTGCCTGGTCAATGCCGTCTTTCAGCAGGGTTAGAGAAGGGCCTAGCAGTTCGCATAAAGCCAGGCTCCAGCTCACATCCTCAGGCAGGTTCCATCCCTGCTCTTTCCAGAGCGGCGAGATGTCAGCCAGCAGTTGCTGCGGTGTGAGGCCATGCAGAACCTGTGCATTGAGCCAGTTGAGCTTGTCCCAGTCGAAACGCGCACCTGCTTTGTTCACTCGATCGAAGCTGAACACCTCGGCTGCCTGCGTGAGGGTGAAGCGTTCCTCCATGCCTTCGGGAACGGACCAGCCCAGCAGGGTCATGTAATTGGCGATCGCTTCCGCCGTGTAACCCATGGACCGGAAATCATTGATCGATGTGACGCCGTCACGCTTGGAGAGTTTGCGTCCCTCGGCATTGAGGATCAGCGGGGTGTGGGCAAAGACCGGAGCGGCTAGCTCGAGAGCCTGGTAGAGCAGAAGTTGCTTGGCAGTGTTGGCAATATGGTCTTCGCCTCGGATCACATGCGTGATCGCCATGGACGCGTCATCGACCACCACCACAAGGTTGTAGAGAGGGTCTCCGATCTGATCGGCTGGAGCACGTCGGGCAATGACCATGTCACCGCCGAGATCAGCTCCGCGCCAATGCATTGGCCCTCGGACAAGGTCACGCCACTGAATCTCTTCACTGTCATCGATCCGGAAGCGGATCACCGCTTCACGGCCCTCGGCTTGGAACGACGCCTCCTGCTCGGCCGTGAGCTGCCGATGTCGATTGTCGTAGCGAGGTGCTTTGTTCTCAGCTTTCTGGGCCTCTCGCATTCTTGCGAGCTCCTCTTCGCTGGCGTAACAGCGATAGGCGAGGCCGCGGTCGAGCAACAGCTGGATGGCAGCGCGATGCTCGTGGACCCGCTCGCTCTGAATCGTGGGATCTTCATCCCAGTCGATGCCTAGCCATGCCAGTCCATCGAGGATGTTCGCGGTGAATTCCGGCTTGGAGCGCTCCTTGTCAGTGTCCTCAATTCTCAGCAGGAACTGACCCTTCTGGTGTCGCGCGAACAACCAGTTGAAGACCGCTGTTCTCGCTGTTCCAATGTGGAGAGTGCCCGTTGGACTTGGGGCCAGACGAACACGCACCATTGCGGGGCTCGGGATGAAGAACGGGACCGACGGGATTCGAACCCGCAACTTCCGCCGTGACAGGGCGGTGCTCTAACCGGTTGAACTACGGTCCCAGATCGGATTCAGATCGACGGTGCTCGTCCGTTGGAATCTGATCTGTGTCGCTCGCGCGACATCGAAAGTATCGACTGTTGCCCTGCCCTCCGTCAATAAGCGCGTTGGTCGGGTTCTGAACAATTGGCTTCAGAACCCACCACGCCTGGATTGCTACCAGCCGTTGCGATGCGATCGTGTTTCAGATTCCGCTCAATGGATCCCTCGTGTGGATGGCATGCAGAGCATGGGTTCTTCTTCAAGCTCTGGCAGCGTTCTGAATCGGACTTGAATCTTTGCTCAACCACCAACAATGATTCGTGCCGACAGCACACCCGCGGACGCCATAAAAAACCGGTGGCAGCAGCCACCGGCTTCAGTGATCCCATGAAGGGATGAATTCAGCTTGGTCAGGGACGGAAACCTGCAGGCTCAATTAAGCGAACTTGATTGCCACGGGCAGTGAACTCACGGCCCTGGTCGCTTTGCACGACCACACGTCCTCCGGATTTGACGCGAATGACACGGGCACGAACCCAGCCGAGGGCGGCTGATTCGAGGACCTTGACCACATCACCAGGTTGAAGATCCAACTCCATGCTCGAAACTAGGAAACTGCAGAAGGGGCCATCGGACGCGCCGTGGAGGACTTGAACCCCCGACATCAGGTTTTGGAGACCTGCGTTCTACCAACTGAACTAACGGCGCAAGGCGATGGGCCCCTCGACCATCACAAAAGCGATGGCATTGGATTGAACGAGGCCTAAGCCTCAGCGATCGAAGCGCTGCTTCACGCGGGTGGCCTTGCCCACCCGTTCCCGCAGATAGAAAAGCTTCGCCCTACGTACCTTACCGCGGCGCTCCACCTTGATGGAGGCAACTTGAGGACTATGCAGCATAAAGACTCTTTCAACGCCGATGCCCTGAAAGATCCGACGGACCGTGATGGTCTGATTGACCCCGCCGTGACGCTTGGCGATCACCACTCCTTCGTAGGGCTGGACGCGTTCCTTGTTGCCCTCGCTGATGCGAACGCCGACACGAACAGTGTCCCCGACATAGATGTCGGGAAGGTCGGTTTTCTGCTGCGCTTGCTCAAACTCTCTGATCAGCTCAGCAGGTTTGAGGCGTGCAGCCTTGGTTGCGGCTGGAGCAGCAGTCTTCGGGGACTCGTTCTCAGTGCTTGTGACGTCTGCGCTGTCTTGTGCAGATGTGTCTTTCTGGTCCGCTGCCATCCCAGCTCCGGGTAATCACGCCAAACAACCAGCTTACCCTGCCGGCCCACCGTCTACTGAGCGTTTTTTCCAAGCGTTTCTCCAGGACTGCAACATCATTCCTCCGCCGGTGATCAACATCCAGAGCACTCCCAGTGCATTGAGAACAACCACGACGGGTTCAAGCTGCGGTCCCAGCCATTCCCCTTCATGCAGGCTCATCAGCCAGTGGGCGCTGTCTCGACTCACTCCGAACCAATCGCGCGCGACCCGGTAGCTCAGACCTGTGATGACTGTGGTCATCAACGGCAGAAGAACCAAGGGCGCCACCCTGCTGTGCCAGCGCCGCAGTCGTGCCATCCAGAGAGCCACCGGCATTAGCTCGTCACCATTGATAGCGTGACAGCAGGACGTCGGGACTGCCCGAAGGAATCACCGATGAACTTGTTCGCTGATCTGCTTGCTTCAACCAAAACCGGCAGCGTGACTGCCACAGGCCCGCGCATCCAGCAGCGTCGGGGAGTGGAGATCAAGTCGGCGAGAGAGCTGAAAATCATGGCCAAGGCCAGTCGCATCGTGGCGACTGTGCTCCGGGAAATCATGGAGATGGTCGAGCCCGGTCAGACCACCGCCGATCTGGATGCCCATGCCGAGCGGCGCATCAGGGAAATGGGAGCAACCCCAAGTTTCAAGGGATACCACGGGTTCCCCGCCAGCATTTGTTCCAGCATCAACGATGAGGTGGTGCACGGCATTCCCAACAACAGGAAGGTGATTCATGCCGGCGATTTGCTCAAAGTGGACACGGGAGCCTTTTACGAGGGCTATCACGGCGACAGCTGCGTCACCATCTGTGTGGGAGAGGTCAGTGATCAGGCGGCAGCCCTCAGCAAGGTGGCTCAGGAATCACTGATGGCCGGATTGGCTCAGATCCGCTCGGGGAACACGCTGCTCGATATCGCTGGAGCCGTTGAGGATCGTGTCCATGAAGGTGGTTTCAGTGTGGTGGAGGACTACACGGGTCATGGTGTTGGCCGCAATCTCCACGAAGAACCTTCCGTGTTCAACTTCCGAACGGACGTTCTGCCGAACGTGAAGTTGCGTCCTGGCATGACCCTGGCTGTGGAACCGATCCTGAACGCCGGCAGCAAAGCCTGTCGCACGCTCAAGGACCGCTGGACTGTGGTCACCCGCGATGGCAGCCTGTCCGCGCAGTGGGAACACACGATTGTCGTGACATCCGACGGATGCGAGATCCTCACGGATCGTGGCGATTAGCCCACAACAGTCGGTTGTAGGTCAACCGTCCCAGCTCAACCAAAGGCATCGCCAGCAAGGTGAGTGGATTGGGGGTCACGATGATCAGTGGCAGTCCCAAGTCGGCTTGCCAAAGAATCTGACCTGCCACGAAATCAGCTGACATCACACCGATCGGATTGAGGTCAGAACGGAACGGACCGAGCACCAGCTTGCGTAGGGTCGGCAGCCTGGTCCGTGGCTGACGCGGTGCACTCCAGCGCAGGCTGACGAGTTGGCCGATCAAGCGCTTGCTCAGTTCATAAGCAGGGCTCAGGGCCGGTTGGATCTCGGCTTCCGATGTGTTCACCCACAGTTCCGGTGGAGATGAGTCTTGCTGAAGGTTCCTCTCCAGCTGCTCAAAGCGCTGCAGAAGCCTCCATTGGCTGAGAGCATTGATCTCAAGTGCGTTGTTCAGGCTCTCGGGGCTCTGGTCGCCTCCGGGGTTAATGCCGTGGTTGAGCACAAGCAGATCGAGACCCCTCAGGGTGGGATCGAGTTCCTCTTCCTTTCCGCAGTTCCAGCAAACCCACTCCTGTGGTCCGGTCAGACTGTTCAGCTCCGTTGGCTTAGGGCGATGACTCAGAGCAACGACCCAGGCGCCCTTTTGTCTGAGTCGGCGCGTGAGTGCACGACCCAGTTCACCTCCTGCTCCAGTGATTCCCACCCTGCGACCTGACCAGGTCTCTGCCATGGAGCTTGAGTCGGAGGTCCTTCGCAAAGGCTGGGACATGGCGGTGAACTGGTGCATGCTTTGAACAGCTCGACGGTATGACGTTGTCCAGTCCGTCCAGTGACGCCCAACTGGCGCTGTTCGCTCCTTATTGCGGGGGGCTCCGTCGAGAGCAGTCCCTCAGGCATCCTCTTGAACAACTGCCACTGGGCCAGTTCGATGGCGAGCGAGTCCGCAGTTCTCAGCCCCATCGATACCTGCTGACCTGGAGTCCTGCCAATGCCCCGCTGCAGACGTGCCGCTGTGAGTTGCGATTTCAGGAACAGGGTGATCAGCTGTATCCGTTCGAATGCCCTGCGCATCAACTGCTCGATTGGCTGATGCAAGTTGTGGAAGCTGGCCGTCAGGATCTGCCGGACAGCTTCTGGCAGTGGTTGTTGCTTGAGCAGATTGAGGAGGATGGTTCCCCTTAAATTGTGGGAATCAACCTCAGATCTCCCTGATGGGCTCAACGCTGCTGATCGGATCCTGTGAACCCTTCAGCGGTAAGTCCGCCCTAGTGCTCGGGATTGCAAGGCATCTGCGCTCGGTCGGCATTCGGGTTCTTTTTGGAAAACCGCTTGCCACAAGTCTGGACTGGGAGTCTGATCAAGGCGTTCTGCCTTCGCCGTTGATCGATGACGATGTCCGTTTTGTCGGAGAGACCCTCGGTCTTCCTCATCAGGACCTGATCCCCTCTCTGCATCTCCTCTCTCCAGAGACTGCACAGCAACGGCTTGCGAAGGGAACCTTGGCTGCTGGAGAAGGTCTTGAGCAACTCAGGACCAGTCTTGAGCAGTCAGAAAACAGTGTCACCCTGCTGGAAGCCGCCGGCAATCTCCATGAGGGTTTGCTCTACGGCCTGAGTTTGGTGCAACTGGCCCGCGATCTCCACGCACCGGTTGTGCTCGTGCACCTTTGGGAAGACAGTCGCAGCGTCGATGCGTTGCTGGCGGCCAGTCAGCAGCTCGGTGATCGACTCCGCGGGGTGGTGCTGAACGCAGTCACTCCTGATGATGTGGAAAGCCTGGAACGTGATGTCGTGCCGTCTCTTCAGGCCCTTGGCATCCAGGTGTTTGGTGTGATGCCCCGTTCTCCTCTGCTGCGCAGCGTCACGGTGGGCGAACTCGTGCGTCGGCTCGATGCTCGGGTGATCTGCTGCAAAGAGAAGCTCGATCTGTTGGTGGAGACTCTCAGCATCGGGGCGATGAATGTGAATTCAGCAATGGAGTTCTTCCGCCGCCGCCGCAACATGGCTGTGGTGACAGGAGCAGATCGCACCGATATTCAGCTGGCAGCCCTGGAGGCTTCCACGCAATGTCTGATTTTGACCGGTGCTGGAGATCCACTCCCCCAGTTGATCAGTCGAGCGGATGAACTGGAAGTTCCCCTGCTCAAAGTCGAGCAGGACACACTCGGGACCGTTGAAGTGATCGAGCAGGCGTTCGGTCACGTGCGACTGCACGAAGCGGTGAAAGCGACTTATGCCTTCCGTCTTGTGGAAGAACACTGCCGGCTTGCAGACTTGCTCAGTGCTGTGGGACTGGAACACCTTGTCATCGGCTCAAAGTGATGGTCCCGACAGGGTTCACCGCTGCTAGCGTCTGGGAACGCTCGCAGGTAGTCATTGAGCCGATCCCTTGATCTTCCTGCAATGGACAGGGTCGACACCCTTGCCCAGGAATTGGCCTTGCTCCAAGACAAGGGAGCAAGGAGGATTGCCATCCTCGGAAGTCGTCATGTTCCCGTGGTCGCCATCCACCTGATCGAGCTGATCGCCCGATCGCTTGCTCAGGAAGGCCACTCTCTCGTCACATCAGGTGCGCAGGGGGTCAATGCAGCCGTGATTCGAGGAGTGCTGGCTGTGGATGCCTCCAAGCTCACGGTGTTGCTGCCGCAGAGTCTGAGTCGCCAAGGGCCTGAGATCCGTGATCAGTTGGAGACGGTTCTGCACCTGATCGAGAAGCCTGAGCACGACGATCTGCCTCTGCCGATGGCCAGCAGCCTCTGCAACCAGGACATCATCAGTCGTTGCGACCAACTGATTTGCCTGGCTTTCCATGACAGCGAGACATTGCTTGCCAGCTGTCGCAATGCCGAAGACATGGGCAAGGTGGTCAGCCTGCTCTTTTTTGACTGACCTTCAAGGCGAAGGCGGGGTTGGCAGAACCTGAAGCCTGGTTCCCTCCCTACTGATCACAAGCACGCGATCTCCGGCCTGCAGAGGAGTCTCGATATCCAGTGAACTGGCAGCCCAGCTCTGGCCATGCCAGCGAACCCTGCCTTCTCCTCCGGGCTGAATCGGGGCCAGGACCTCGGCTGTGTTGTCTTTCAGCAGTCGCCGTCCGGGCCGTGGATTGCGTTGCGATGACCACCTGGTCAGCCAAAGCGTTCCCAGCACTGTGATGAGACTGAACAGGAAGATCTGAATCCAAACCTGCAGCGGCAGCAAGGCTGTCACTACGGACACGACAAGACCGGCGAAGACGCCGAACATCAAGCCATCGAAACTGGGCTGCACCAGCTCCACCACCAGCAGAACACCAGCCACCAGCAACCAGATCAAAGGACTCCAAAGAGTTGGCATGTCTGATGGCTGCTCCCCCTCACTTTGGGGACTAGCGTCGCTTCAGACATGCATTCGTCATGGAAGCGCTGCTGAGCCTGCCTGCACTGATCCTGATCGCACTTCTGGGCAGTGGAAGCGTCAAGGTCACCAGCGGAGGCCGCTCGCGTCTCGTCGAGCGGCTTGGCAAGTTCGACCGTGAGTTGCAGCCTGGGCTCTCTGTCGTGATTCCCGTTGTCGAACGGGTGGTGAGTCATGAGTCGCTCAAGGAACGGGTTCTGGATATTCCCCCCCAGCTCTGCATCACGCGAGACAACGTCTCGATCGAGGTCGATGCGGTGGTTTATTGGCAGTTGCTCGAGCATTCCCAGGCGTATTACGCAGTGGACAACCTGCAGGCAGCGATGGTGAATCTGGTGTTGACCCAGATTCGTGCCGAGATGGGCAAGCTGGATCTCGACCAGACCTTCACCACTCGCAGTGAGGTGAATGAGCTTCTGCTGAAGGAGCTTGATGAGGCCACCGATCCATGGGGTGTGAAAGTGACTCGCGTTGAAATGCGCGATATCAATCCTTCGCCGGGCGTTAAGCAAGCGATGGAGGCTCAGATGACTGCCGAACGGGAGAAGCGCGCTGCGATTCTGCGTTCCGAAGGAGAAAAGGAAGCCCAGTTGAATGAGGCGCGTGGCCGTGCTGAGGCTCTCGTGCTTGACGCACGTGCCCAGAAGGAGGCAATTCTGCTGGAGGCCGAAGCCCAGGCGAAGCAGCAAGGTGTGATGGCTGATGCGAAGTCCGAAGCGGCACGTGTCATGGCCAGGGCACTGTCTGAGAGCCCGGAAGCGGAAGAGGCCGTACGGCTGATGCTGGCTGAAAACTGGATGGCCATGGGGCAGCGCATGGCTGACTCTCCGGCCGGCAGCGTGCTGATGGTGGATCCCCAGTCACCTGCCTCACTTCTGGCTGCTCTGAAGCAATTCCAGCAAGCCAAGGATTAGGCAGCTAGTAGAGCTTTGACTCCTTCGATGTAGAGGATTCCGGTGCAAAGCAGAGCACCGGCCCAGCACAGTCCTCGCAGGGGCGGAACATTGGCCACATAGGCCGGCAAATAAATCAGACGCAGCACCGGCTGGAGCAGAGCTGCGGGGATGGCAAGGCCCTGAAGCTCTCCGATTTGCAGCACGGCGATCAGGGCTAGAAGTGCTGCTGGAGCATGAAGGCTGAACGCTTCGAAGCTGTTCTGATGGGCCCAGCTGGCTCGTTTCCCCCAGTCTGGAAGGCGGTCGAACATGGCCCTCGGAGCTTTCATGTCGTCCAGGGTGAAGTCTGCCTGTGAACGGGCAGCACCCAGGGGAATGATGCTGGCGATCACTACAGCTCCCGAGAACACAAGCGACAAGGCATAGGGCGCCGAGGGTGTCTGGGTGAGAAGGTCCGTGATGAACACAATCAAGGCAATCGCGGTTGAAACGATAGTGATCGACTCTCGATCGACGCGATCAACACGTCTGGATCACCAATTCGTCTGCGTCCGTTGTCCTTCTGGCTGCCTGAAGCGGGGTTTGCAACGCAGTTGCTGATTGAAGATGACGCTTTTATGGCTATCCGTCTGTTGTTAGATCTCCTGCTGAGAGCGGCTTCAAGAGCGTTGCTAACCTTCAACCACTGACGATTGTTCAATGGCTTCGTATTCATTTGATGTGGTCTCTGATTTTGACCGTCAGGAGTTGGTGAATACGCTTGATCAAGTCCGTAGGGACGTTTCTCAGCGCTATGACCTCAAGGATTCTGGTACTGAGATCGATCTTGAAGACGCAGCGATTGTGATCACTACGGCCAGTGACATGACCCTTCAAGCTGTTGAAGATATTCTGCGAGCCAAGGCGACAAAAAGAAATCTCTCTTTGAAGATTTTTGATTTCCTGGCGGCGGAGACAGTGGGTGGTAATCGTGTGCAGCAGACCGTTCAATTGAAGAAGGGACTCAGTCAGGAACTTGCTAAGAAAATGAGCAAGATTGTCCGAGATGAGCTTAAGAAAGTAACCGTGGCGATTCAGGGAGATAGTCTCAGGGTGACAGGCAAGAGTAAGGATGATCTCCAGCAGGTGATTCAGTTGTTGCGTTCAAAAGAGGATGAGCTGGATGTGCCTCTTCAGTTCGAGAACTATCGCTGAATTTTAGAGACTCAAATTGATCTGTATGCCTCCGGCCCAGATGCCTGGGACTTTGCCTTCACAGACTGGATTAATAATCCATTACTTCACTGGTTGAATTTGCAAGATTTCCGAAACATCAAAGGAATCATTCAATTCAATCGCTCCCTCGTGGCTCAGCCAAGGGTTGATGGTTGGGCTGAAACTGGTTCGACCTAGTTCCAAAGTAAGAACGTCAAGCAGTCGGCCAAGAATGATGCCTTGG
The DNA here is from genome assembly GCF_900473955.1 of Synechococcus sp. GEYO. Lineage (NCBI taxonomy): Bacteria > Bacillati > Cyanobacteriota > Cyanophyceae > Synechococcales > Synechococcaceae > Synechococcus > Synechococcus sp. GEYO. Next base: position 167,354 of record NZ_UCNL01000003.1, on the reverse strand, counting down.
CTCCGCGAGCCACCTGCGTTAAATGTTGGATAAAGGTTATTGGCAGGGTCCAAGTTCACTATTCCACCACTGGCTTCACCTGGGTCTGCAGTGATGGAACCACGAGGGTCAGCTCGATCACCGCCTTTTTGATTTGGTTCCCCATGCCGATGCTGAAATGTGGCATCGGAGTGACCCAGATTCAGGCTTTAGGCGATCGCAGCGAAGCTGTCGCGGAACGCCTGAATCGTGGCTTCGATGTCTGCGTCGGAATGGGCCAGGGAGGTGAACCCTGCCTCGAAGGCAGACGGAGCTAGATAAACACCACGCTCGAGCATGGCGCGATGCAGTTTGCCAAAGCGTTCAGCGTCTGTTGCCTTCGCTTCTTCAAAGTTGCGCACAGGTCCTTCGCAGAGGAAGAAGCCGAACATGGCGCTCACGCTTCCACTCGTGATCGGAAGGCCTGCAGAGGTTGCTGCTTCCTTGATGCCAGCGACCAGTTTTTCAGTGGAGGCGGAGAGCTTTTCGTAGCTACCGGGCTGTTTCAGAAGCTCAAGTGTCTTGATGCCCGCCGTCATGGCAAGGGGATTTCCGCTCAGGGTGCCGGCCTGGTACATGGGGCCTGCAGGAGCCACCATCTCCATGATTTCGCGTCGACCGCCGTAGGCACCTACAGGAAGCCCTCCACCGATCACCTTGCCCATGGTGGTGAGATCAGGGGTCACGCCGAAATGGGCCTGGGCTCCGCCGTAACTGATGCGGAAGCCTGTCATGACCTCGTCAAAGACCAGCAGAGCGCCGTTTTCCTTGGTGAGTTCGCGCAAACCCTCGAGGAAACCAGGCTCAGGCTGGATAAATCCTGCATTGCCAACGATGGGTTCAAGGATGACGCCTGAAATGGCATCTGGGTTTTCAGCGAATAGCTGCTTAACAGCCTCCAGATCGTTGTAAGGCGCGGTCAGGGTATTGGCTGTGGTGCTGCGGGGGACGCCAGGTGAGTCAGGCAGGCCGAGGGTGGCCACACCGGAACCGGCCTTCACCAGGAACATATCCGCATGGCCGTGGTAACAACCTTCGAACTTGATGACCTTGTCGCGACCTGTGAAGGCGCGCATCAGACGCAGCACAGCCATGCAGGCTTCGGTGCCGCTGTTCACGAAGCGAACCATCTCCACGCTGGGAACGGCGTCGATCACCATCTCCGCCAACGTGTTTTCGAGTGCGCAGGGAGCTCCGAAGCTGGTGCCCTTCTCAATCGTTTCCTGCAGCGCACTGATTACTTCTGGATGGGCATGACCGCAGATCGCGGGTCCCCAACTGCCGATGTAGTCGATGTATTTGTTGTCATCAACGTCCCAGGCGTAAGCGCCCTTGACCCGATCGAAGACGATCGGCTGGCCACCCACAGATTTGAATGCACGCACTGGGGAGCTCACGCCACCAGGCATCAGAGCCTGGGCGGCACTGAAGAGCTCCTGGGAGCGACTGGTGTTCAAGCTTGGTGCTGTCACGGGGGCGGATGCCAAAGGGCCGATGCAAACCGTGCCACATCCTGACCCAAGAACGTGCCAAAACGGCTGATCTGTGTACGAAGAGCGGATTCCGGAACTTGTGATACGAGCCTCGGCATCGTGTCTGAGCTCCTGATCAACCCGTCTATGAACAGCGTCTGAGCTGGATTTGAGCCGATTTCAGCCTCATGCGGCGTTGCATCACCTGCGCAAGAACGGCTTGTTTAAGACTGTGACGGATCGAGCATGAACTTGCCCTCCCTTGCTTCAGACCAAAGCAACAGAGCCTTGGAATCGCCTTTTTGCGATCAGATTGCTTCAAAACAGCCTGTGGCTTAATCCATGCCGAAGCTGTCCGGATCGTCCTCGCACTCCTCCTCCAACTCCCAGGAGAGGTCAACGACCACAGGTGCATGGTCGCTGGGTTGCTCGCGGTCGCGCTCCTGTTTGTCGATCTGGCAGCTCAGGGCAAGCTCCTGCAGGTCGGAGCTGAGATAGATGTGATCAATTCTCCAGCCGGTGTCGCGGTTCCATGCACCGCTGCGGTAGTCCCACCAGCTCCAGTGACCGCTGCCCGATTCGAAAAGACGAAAGGCGTCTTTGAGATCATCTCCAAGCGCTTGAGCAAGGGCGTTGCGTTCGGAGTCTGAAGCCATGATTCCGCCGCTGAGACGATCAGGGTCATGCAGGTCTCTGGCTTCCGGTCCGATGTTGAAATCACCGACCATGCAGAGCGGCTCATCCCTGGCCTGAGCTGCCCGCAGATATCTCTCAAGGCATGAGAGCCACTTCAGTTTGTAGTCGTATTTCTCGGATTGGAGGCTGGAGCCGTTTGGCACATAGAGGTTGACCACCCGGATCCCATCCACTAGAGCACTGATCACCCTCTTCTGCTGGCTTAGTTCTTCAGCTTCAGGATCAGCCTCCAGTTCTCCCATGAACCCCAAGCGCACATCTTCCAGAGGCTGCCGGCTGATCAGGGCCACGCCGTTGTATGACTTCTGACCATGGAAGCTGACCTCGTAACCCCTTGAGCGGAAGGGTTCGAGCGGAAAGAGTGGATCATCAACCTTGGTCTCCTGAAGGGCCAGCAGATCAACATCGCTCTGATCCAACCAGCGGAGGACGTGATCCAGTCGCGTGCGAATCGAATTGACATTCCAGCTTGCGATCTGCACTGAGACCCTGATGCACCTGATTGGAGACCCTTAGCATCACCCGGAACCGAGCATTTGATTTCATGCAATCGCTCCGCGTGACTTCTGGTCTGGCGTTCGCTATCTGCAGTGGCTTGCTTTCGGTTGGCCCTGCTGCTCAGTCTCAGACCACGATGTCACAGCCGACTGTGCTCGAGCGCAACGAAGACCGCGATATCTTCAACACTCTTCCAGGTGAATCCAAGCAGAAGGGATCGGTGCTGGATGTCACTAATCCCATGGAGTTGATGCGTTCTCTGCGTCAAGCAACGTCCATGAACGATGCCACCGATCCAGTTGATGCAATTGATGAGGCACTCAGGGATTTTTCACAGCCTTAGGGCCTGGACTTGCCTGTCGATTGCGAGCCGCTTCGAGCGCCCAGCGCAGTTCAAGTGTCTCTAGATCCATACCCGTTGAGGCCAAATTTTTGCTCAAGGGCATGGCTTTGCGCAGCAGAGCGATGGCATCGTCTCCTCGACCTTGATCCCGTTTCAGCAGGGCAAATGCCAGTAATGGTTCAGGTCGTTTGGGGTTGTCATTGATCAGATTGCGATAGCGATTGGCAGCAGCTTTTGATTCTCCGGACAAGCGCTCGAGATCGGCCAACAACAACCCCAGTTTCAGTCGCCGTGTAGCTGGCAGGGAGTCGAAACGTTTGTTCAATTGCTTCATTGGCTCTGTGACCTGGTCGGTCTCCTGTGCGAGAAGAGCCCATAGGGTCATCACCTCAAGCCGATCGGGGTGAAGTCGCTGCAAAGGTCTCAGGATGCGAACCGCTGCTTCGCGATTTCCGTTCTCGTAGTGAGTGCGAGCCAGCAACAGTGCCCAGCGCCAGTCGCTCGGATGATCCTGAACCTGGATTTTGAGAACCTCCAGACCTGAGACGTCGCTGTCGGAGGACTGGCTCTGGAGAGTGGTTGCAGAGGGCGTCTCGGGCCAGATCTGGTTCACCATCCAGCCTGCGATCAAACAAAGGCAGGCGACTGCGCCCAGCTTTGCCAGAGTTTCCGTTTTTTGACGGCTGTAGCCCGGCACCGTGTCGTGGGAGCGCCCGATCAGTCTGAGGCTCTTTGTCGAAGCTGGCTAGAGTTGCTGCGGGCCAGTGGATGCCCCTGAATCTGATGCGCGACCATCCCATTTCCGCGGTAACCGAGCCGCTGCAGTACCGGGCAATCGGCGTCGTGCGCGGACTATTCCGGCCCGAATCTGAAGATCAGAGCACCCGTGGCCATTTGATTGATGGCGATGGTCACGAGATTGATGCCGTTGTTCTGGGCCGCATGCTGACGTTGATGCGCCGTCATCTCGATATGGGCAAGCCTCACCTCTGGGTGGTGTACCCGCGGTGCAGGGAGGCCGGTCAGTTGCATCTCCAGATCGCTGGAATCTGGGAGCCGAGCACTCTTTCAGCTTCGGATGCGGAGACGGAATCTGGTGACACATCCATCGATGCGTTGCCTGAAGGTGACGATTATTTCTCGATCAGGGGCGAGCTCATTTACACGAAACCGGAAGCTTCGGAGGTTGTGGTCAAGGTGCGTCAGCAACCCCGCGCTGATGGCTTTCGGCCCTTGCCGTTCAAGTTGCAACTCAGTGGTGAGATTGAGCTTGCGCACCTGCGCCATTTCGTCAGCTTGGACGTGCGTCGCGAGGGACAGATGCTTCAAGTTCAGTCCGCCGAGGTGATCGCTCCGATGCCCACCCGTGGTGGCAAGGGGCGCGGTGGTGCCTCCCGCCGCCCCGCAGACCGCAGTCGGACGGCTAGCAGCTGATGAATGCCTCTCCGGTCTCCAGTACTACTGCCGGTTTGGCGGTGGCCGGTTGCACAGGGCTCGCGGTGTTCGGACCGCTTGTAGGCCTCTCGCCTGCCTGGATCGCTCTGCTCGTGGGTGGCGGCTTGCTTGGACTCACCATCGATGCCTCGCAGTTGGAGGGAATGGGCGGGCATCTTCTGGCTGAAGCTCTCCCTGGAGGAAAGATGCGTCTGCGACGGGTGGCGCGCCATGAGGCAGGTCACTGGCTGGTTGCGCGTGAGGAGGAGATGAAGGTGCGTCGCGTTCTGGTGGGCACTCGTCCCTGTCTGGAAGCAGGGCTGCGTAGCAATGGTGCCACCGAATTCGAGCTTCCGGATCAGGTTCGATTACCCCTGGAAGACCTGCGCCGCTGGAGTCGTGTCCTGCAGGCAGGGATGGTGGCTGAGACCCTCCTGGAGGGATCCGCACGTGGCGGGGCTGATGATCGGGCACTGCTCGGCAGGATCTGGGGATTGTCAGGTCAGGATGTGGCCACCGCACAACGCGAGCAGCGCCGTGCTCGACGTGAGGTGGAACAGTTTTTGAAAAAGCGTCTTGAGGATCTGGATGTCATCGCTGACAGGCTGCTGGAGGGCCTCGATCCGGAGCTGACATGACCCCTGGCAACGCCGCTGCCTACGTGGTGGACTGTCCCACCGGTCTGGCCGGAGACATGTTGCTGGCGGCCTGTCTTGATCTGGGGGTCCCCCCTGAGGTAATTCACGCCCCTCTGCGGGGGCTTGGCTTTGAGAACGCCTATGTGCTCCGTGTTGAGGAGGCAAGAAACGGCGGTTTGCGTGGACTCCGTGTGGATGTTGAAGGGCGAGACCCCCATCCATCGCATCGACACTGGGGAGAGTTGCGCCAAAGGATCGGCAATGCCGTGCTTGCTCCTTCATTGCAGGCGCGGGTGCTGTCAGTGTTCACGGCCCTCGCTGACGCTGAAGCAGCCGTTCACGGCATTCCCGCTGACCAGGTGCATTTCCACGAAGTTGGAGCCATTGACAGCGTGGTGGATGTGGTTGGTGTCTGCGCTGCCATGGAGCATCTACAGCCGCTGTCGATCTGGTGCGTCCCTCCTCCAGCGGGACAGGGCTCAGTTGCCACAGCTCACGGGCGGCTGCCGGTCCCTGCTCCAGCAGTTCTCGAGCTGGCGCGACGTCATGGTGTGCAACTGCGCTGGGGCGATGACTGGCCGGAAGCTGAGCTCACAACTCCGACCGGTCTGGCTTTGATGGCTGTGCTTGCTGACGGGTTCGGATGGCCAGATCAGTTGGCTCCAGAGCTTGTGGGAACTGGCCTTGGTCATCGTCAGCTGGACCGTCCCAACCTGTTGCGCCTCATTCGCCAGCACCCACAGCCTCCTGTTGAAACCAGCCAGCCCCGTTGGCAGGACCTGATCATCCAGGAGGCTTGGATTGATGATGTGTCGGCTGAAGCCTTGGCATGGCTTATCCAGCAGCTGCGTGATGCGGGTGCCTTAGACGTGGCCTGTTGTCCGTTGCAGATGAAGAAAGGTCGTCCAGGAACTGCCGTCACGGCCCTGGTGCTGCCTGATCAGGCAGAGGATCTGCGCCGGATCTGGTGGAGGGATAGTCCAACGCTGGGACTGCGCGAACGGCGTCAGGGGCGCTGGGTGCTGCCGCGTCGTGGAGGAGTCCTCCACACTCCATGGGGCGAGCTGGCGGCTAAGCAGGTGTTGAAGCCGGATGGAACCCAGTCCGTGAAGCCCGAGCGGGATGCCCTTCAGCAGCTTGCACAGCGCGCGGGTCTCTCTCCAGAAAATCTTTGGCAGCAGCTTTCCCAGGACACCCCTGAGTTCAATGCTCAGCAGGAGTGGACATGCTGAAGCTTTTCCGATCCCTGCTGTCGGTGAAGCCCCCCGGAGGCCTGAAGCTGTGGATCACCCTGATCACGTTCGGATTTGTGGGCTGGGCGCTGGCGGGTCATGCCGTAGGACTGCGCTCTTTGTCGATCACGTCTGAGGGCTGGTGGTGGCTTGTGCTTGCTCTCGGCCTCAGTTGGCTGAGTTTGGTTGCGAATGCGGGTGCTTGGCAGGTTCTGGTGCGATGGCTGGGCCATGGCTCAGGTTCAACACCGCTTGTTTCTCTGTACTTGAGCAGCAATTTGCTCAAATACTTGCCCGGCGGAGTGTGGCATTTCCTTCAGCGTGTGCGGATCTTGGGCCCTTCCATTGGTACGGGGCCGGCACTTGTGTCCGTTTTGCTTGAGCCCATGTTGATGGCGGTGGCTGCCCTGCTCTGGGTCCCCTTCGGTGGCTGGCAGAACGGCCTGGCCTTGCTGACACCGCTCCCCGCTTTGCTGCTGTTGCCACGCTGGAGAGAACCTTTGCTCTGCAGGCTTGAACGCATTCGTTTAAGGCAACTCAACCGCTCTGATCCTGATCTGGGCTCCTTGCCTCCTCTGGAACAGCTGGGCAGTGGGCGTGATGTTTATCCCTGGGCACCGCTGATGGCCGAGTTGGTGTTCATCGCCTCACGCTTCTCTGGTTTCTGGTGCTGCATTCAGGTGTTCGGGCTGACCTCGGTGCTGCCGATTGGCCACTGGATCGCAGCCTTTGCCCTGGCGTGGGCCACAGGACTTGTGGTCCCTGCTGCTCCAGGGGGTTTAGGTGTGTTTGAGGCAGTGTTGCTTCTGCGCCTGGGTTCGTCCGTGCCGGAGGCAGCACTGCTTGCAGTGGCACTCAGTTATCGCCTTGTGGTCACTCTTGCGGATCTGCTGGGCGCGGCAGGCGTGAAGGTGGACCGGCTGATTGCCGATCGTTGGGATCAGCTGAGCGCTTCCCCGCAGTCTTCGCCGGGCTCTTCCAGCTGAACAGTGCAGTGCTCGATGCCCTTCTGGCGCATCGCTTCCCTGACTTCGCTCAGCAGCTGCGGATCCTGGAGGCTCAGTTCAGCAGCCCTTTGGAGGTGAACAGTGAGGGCAATGCGCGTTCTGCCGATGGACCAAATGTGCAGGTGGTGGACACCCTGCACGCCAGGCATGGCTTGCAGATCGGCCAGAACGGCTGCCGGATCGATCCGATGGGGAACCTCATCCATCAATTCGGCCAGACCATCGCGCAGCAACATGATTCCGAGCCATCCCACGCTCAGGCCGACTCCAAGACCTGTGAGTGGATCAATCCATCTCCAGCCGGTGATTCCGGCGACCAACGCGCTCAGCAGCACCGCAGCTGAGACGGCTGCATCGCCAAGGAGGTGAAGAGCTGCTGCTCGACGGTTCAGATCCCCATGATGATCGGAACCGAACAGACGGGCAGAGACCAGGTTCACGAACAGACCAGCGCCTGCGGCAATGGCGACCGGCCAGGCCACCACTAGCTCCGGTTGACGGAACCGTTGGACGGACTCCACACAGACCACCGCGGAGGCCATCAAGATCAATACAGCGCTGGCGACGGCTGCCAGCTGGGTCGAGCGTCCGAATCCATAACTGAATCGCCCCTTTGCAGGTTTCTGGCTCAGGCTCTCCGCGCCCCAGCCCAACAAGAGGCCCATCACATCACCGACGTTGTGCAGGGCATCGCCGATCAATGCGATCGATCCGAAGGCAATCCCCACGGCGATCTGTAAACCGCTCAGGCAGGCATTGAGCACAACCGTCGAGCGGAATGCCTGCCGGCTGTGGCTGTGGTGGTGATGATGTTCCAGTCGACCTCGGTAGTTAAAACCATGATGGTCACAGTCTTGCCGGCTTTACCGTCGCCAGCACAGGCACTTCCCTGCCCTCTGGCGGCTGGCTGGGAGTTGATTCACTATGTTGAACTCCCAGACCTGGGATTAGATGGAGCGCATGTTGGTGGCTGCTCCGCTGTGGCCTATCAGCGAAAGCATGACCGCCTCTGGTTGCTGAGCGACGCACCCACTGGCTATTTGGTTTCTTTCACTGGCCTGAGCCGTCTGTTGCAGGGTGAGCAAGTATCGCTGAGGGGTTGTTGACGTTTGCTGTTGAGGGATCGAAAGGGGGCACCTCTGCCGGCAGACTTTGACGGTGAGGGCCTGGTGCTCAATGGCCATCAGGTCTGGATTGTCAGTGAGGGGCGCCGATGCCCTTTGAGACGGGCAAGACTGCAGCGTTACAACCTCTTGAACGGACGCCTGTAGCGCGAGGTATCGATCCTTGCTGATTGGCAAGAGAGGGAGGGGCAGGGACTTGCCTCCAATCGAGGACCTGAATCACTCACGCAGATGGCATCCGCTGATCTGGTCATGGCAGCCGAAGCTCCGCTGATTCAGGACAGGGAGAAACAGGGTAAGGACTGGGTTCGGATCGCTCATCTCCGCCCCGGCCGGATCAGCTTCTCGAACCCCTTGGCAGATTCGAGATTGGACCAGCAGGTGCATCGGCCAGTCGGAAGCGCGGTTTGACCGAACTGCTGGACCTGGAGGGAGATGCAGCAGTTCTTGGGCTGCTGCGCAGTTTTGCCTTGCCTGCGGGGTGGTCTGCCCATCTTCAGGTTCTGCGTCTGCCGGGAAGCGAGTCACCGTCAGCTCCGCCGATTCAAGCGATGCAAAGTTGGGATCTGTTGGCCGATGGTCTGCCATCAGCTGCTCTTCCATCAGCCAACTGGGAGGGCATGGCCTGGGGGCCGGTGATGAAAGACGGTCGAATTTCGCTGGTGCTGTTGAGTGACGATGGTTTTCACCCTTTGCAGAGCAGCTGGCTGTCCGTTCTGGCACCGCGGCATGGACAGGACTTTGCTCCCGAGCGATTCACCTTCTGAGCTCGGCAATTACTCCGTATCCCGATCCAATCGGGGAACCAGGGCTGATGAAGCAATCAGACCCAGAACCAGGATCATCAGTGCCGGCCAGAGAGCAGCAGCCAGTCGTTCATCGCCTGCGTACTGATAAACCCTCACAGCGAGCGTATCGAAATCGAAAGGTCGTAGCGCGAAAGTGAGCGGAAGCTCCTTTACGGTGTCCACGAACACCAGCAGGCTGCCAACAAGGATTGGGCCTCGTAGAAGTGGCAGGTGAACCCGTCTGAGCACGGCCGGCCAACGCAAGCCCAGTCCTGTTGCTGCTTCGTCAAGGCTGGGAGAAAGCCTCTCCAGAGCTGCATCAATTCCACCTTTATTCACCGCGAGGAAGCGGTCGCTGTATCCCCAGAGGAGAAGCAGGATTGGAGACAGTTGCCAGGGTCCGCCAATCACCAGCAGGGCGAGCGCCAGAACAGCGCCCGGTATCGCATATCCCATGCCCGCCAGAAACGTCACACCTCTGAGCCATCTGGCACGACTCCAGCGTTTGGCAATGGCCAGCAACAGGGCTGCTACGGCCGCCAGCAGGGTCGCTGCCAGCGCGAGTCCCAGAGTGCGCAGGGTGAGCAGAAGTAATTCGGGTGTCAGGCCGGTGGCCAACTGCTGCCAGTTCATTCCGCCCCACACCAACGGAATGCCGATTGTGATCAGCGGCGGGATCGCTCCAAGCACCTGGGCTGAGAAGGCCCGTCCGCCGCTCAGCATCCATGCCGGAGATTCTCCTCCGGCGACCCCTTCGGACCAGCGTCGGCTGCGGCTGCGCAGACGACGTTCTCCGAACAGAAGGATCAGCACGATGCTGAGGGTGATCAGGGCGAGTCCCACAGCTCCCGTGGGATTGCCTTCCATCCTCCAGGCCTGAACGATTCCGGCCGACAGACTGGGAATGCCAAGCAGTTCCACGGCCCCAAGCTCATTCACGACCTCCATGCCCATCAGGGCAATGCCGGCTCCGATTGCTGGTAGGGCCATGGGTAGTGCGATCCGGCGGAAACTGTTCCATGGCCCCACTCCTAGTGAGCGGCAGGCTTCCAGTTGCCGGCGTCCACAGATGGTGAAGCTTTCGGTGCTGAGCAAGAACACATAGGGGTAGGTGGTGAGCGCCATCACCGCGATTCCCCATCCCATCCCGTTGATGGTGATTCCCTCCAGACTGCCGATATCCACCAGAGTCGCCGCCAGTAGATACGAAGGATTGGCCAGCGGTAGCAGCTGGGCTATCCGCAGCCAGCGGCGACCTGGGAAACGACAGTTCGCCAGCAGCCAGCCGTTGGCGGTACCGATCACCCCTCCCACGAGGCTCGTGCCGAGCAGGAGAACGACCGTGCCACGGATTTGGAGCAGTCCGTCTGGGCCCAGACTGGCGTTTCCCGTACTGAAGCCTCGCAGGCCTTCGCCCAGCAAACCGATGACCGGCAGCAGGGCAAGGAACGCAATCGCAACGGCTCCCGCGACCAGCAAAAAGCGGCCTGACACCATGCGGCGTGTCCTGGCGAGAACTCCTTGATCAAGAGGGTCTGCCGTGGAAGATCTGTCGCTGTTCACGTTTTAATTATTGGCAACGACGGGTGTTCAGGGGCTGAGCACGCTTTCGGGTCTCTTGCTTGAATCCAGCCAGGGTGGCGGTTTCCATCCAGACTGAATCTGATGTGTCGAGGAAGGAAGGCTGGCAAAACAGTCGCAACAGCAGTTTTGAGAAGGGTATTCAATAACTTTGCTGCATGCATGAAAAAACCCTCAGCAAAGCGAGGGTTTGAGCAGTGAATCAAATTCAAACGTGCTGTTCAGCGGTCACTGCGACGCACGGGGATGGGAACAAGGGCGGGTTCCATCAAGCCACCACCACCGTTGTCGTCATCGGAATCGAGCAGCAGCCAGAAGGCAAGCGCCAGAGCCATAAACAGACCACCTGCCGCGAGAACTTCAATCATGCCCTCTCCTAATTGCATGCCAGCTTAATCGTGTTTGCTGAATACGGGGCAACTTCGCCTGCACTTACAGATCAACAGGCACGACAACGCATTCTTGAAGCTGATGTCTCAGGGCGTCATGGTCGAGTCCACGGCCGATCAGCACCAGTTGGTTCTTACGGGTTCCGGTCCAGTCGCTGTCGTCGATTGAGAAGCGTTTGCCTGCCAGATGGAATACGTGACGTCGCTCGCTTTCCTTGAACCAGAGGATTCCTTTGGCTCTAAAAACGCTTTCAGGCAGGTGGTTGTCGAGAAAATTCTGAAAGGCTCTCAGATCAAAGGGATCATTGCTTGAGAAGGACAGTGACGTGAAGCCTTCGATGGCCAGATGATCCGCGGATTCGTGGTCATGGCTGTGCTCATGGTCATGGCTGTGCTCATGGTCATGGCTGTGCTCATGGTCATGGTGGCTGTGGCCGTGGTCATGGCCATGGTGGCTGTGGCCGTGGTCATGGCTGTGGTCATGGTCATGGCTTTCGTTCACCACTCGGTCGGATTCGAACAGACCCACGCTCAGGAGAAGGGGCAGCGGTACATCCCCCTTCACTGAGTGCAGAATGCGTGCATCCTTTTTGACGTCGCGCAGCTGTTGTTCGACATCCTTCACGCGCCCTTCATCGACGAGATCGGTCTTGTTGAGCATCAGGATGTCGCCATAGATCACTTGTGATCGGCCGACTTCGCTTTCAATGGCCTCTGCTCCGAAGTTTTCAGCATCAATCAAGGTGATGATCGAGTCGAGCCTCGTCAAATCACGCAGCTCGCTGCCCAGAAACGTCATGGCAACGGGCAGTGGATCAGCCAGACCTGTGGTTTCCACCACCAGGTACTCGACCGGTTTGGGTCTGTTGAGGATGCGGTCGACGGCCTCGAGTAGCTCGCCGTTAATGGAGCAGCAGATGCAACCGTTGCTCAGTTCGACCATGTCTTCGTTGGTGCTCACCACCAACTCGTTGTCGATGCCGATCTCCCCGAATTCATTCACGAGAACAGCTGTTTTCAGACCCTGCTGATTGCTCAGGATGTGGTTCAAAAGCGTCGTTTTCCCTGCTCCAAGAAAGCCAGTGAGAATCGTCACCGGCACAGCGGCTCGCTTCACGCTGGATGTCATAGGAAAATTGCCTGCCTAGGAATCATTCTGGCAGCGGCTTACAGCAAGGCGTCGATGGATCGCGCCAGCTCGGCATCCAGATTGCTGAGCCCTCCCAGGTCGTGCGTGGTCAGTTCGATCGTCACCCGGTTGTAGACGTTGCTCCAGTTGGGATGGTGCTGCATCGATTCCGCCAATAGGGCAACCCTGGTCATGAAGGCGAATGCCTCACTGAAATCGCTGAACTGCCACTGGCGCTTGAGGCGCTCATCCCCCACCTGCCACTGCGTCAGAGTGGTGCGAAGGTCTTCGCGTTCCTGAAGGCTGAGCAGTGCTGCCATTGGACATCATCTTTGAACTTCAGCTCTAGCCTGGAGCGTGAGCAGCGGTTCTGGTCATTCGATGTTCAACAGACTGGCCTGGCCTCTGCTGATTCTTGTTCCCATGGTCAGCGTTTCACCGCTTCCGGCAAGGGCGCAACGCGTGGTCAAGAAACTCACTGCTGAGTGCCCGATGGGCTACATCGATATGTCAAACGGCAAGTGCAGCGCTCTCGGATTGATGAGCTACACCCTGCGCCCGGCGATGGATGAGAATTGTCCGTCTGGATGGAACCCCATGGGCGGTGGCTATTGCCGCAAGGACTGAACCAATCGCCAGATCCGCGGGACAATGTGTTGAGTGTGCGGTCAGCTTGCGAAGCAGAGCTTGGTTCATGACAGACGTCGACTATCTGATCAATCGATTTCACGAGCTGTTCAGGCGCCAGGATGCCCAGCGACAGTTGAAACGGCTGACGCTCGAGGAACAAAGGGATCAGGAGAGCAGCTCTCCTGAAGACGATGGAGAGCTGCCATAAGCGGACTGTCGTTCTCGACTCCGCCCTTGAACCGCCTTTTCAATTAGAACAGCGTTCCCGCCGGGTCTTGGGAGATCATGCGACTTCTGTATTTCGCAGCAGTATTCGCTACGGCCTCCTGGCTGATCGCTCTGCTATGGCGCAAGCTCGTCGCTGTCCGACAAGTCAATGTCATTGTTGAATCCCCTGAACGAACAGCCCAGGTCGATGCCCTCGAGAGGGCTCTGCGAGCTGAAGGTGGGCAACCCGATTCCAGTGCAAGTGACGATCAGGAGTTGTCCTGACGGTTGATGGCTTGAAGCCAGATCGATCACGCATTTCCTTTATGGTCTGTGTGCTCCGATCTGGAAGCTGGTTAAGGTCTTTTTAGATCGATGAAGCCAATGGCTGCCGGGACAACGGCTTGGGATCGTCTTGGCTCGCACCTTCACGAAACCCAGGTTATGGATTCCATAACCAGGACGCTCTACTGGGATCAAAACACCCGAATGCCAAGCGGTGGTGCAGCTTGGCGGGGTGAGCAACTGGCTCTGCTGGCTCGCCAGCTCCATGCACGCCAGAGCTCTGAGCACTATGCGGAGCTGATCGCGGAAGCCCGGGATGAGTGGCGAACCCGCTCCAACAGTGGAGATCCCCCTGAGATTGTCACTGGCCAGGCCCGCAACCTGGATCTGCTTGAGCAGGATCTCCAGCGGCAGCAGGCACTGGATCCTGATCTTGTCAGTGCTCTTGCCACTGCAAAATCCCAGGGTTACGACCTTTGGCAACAGGCCCGCAGGACTTCTGACTTTGCTCTGTTTGCACCAGCTCTTCGTCTGATGGTGGAGCTGCGGCAGGAACAGGCCCGTCAGCTGGCGGAACCGCGAAGTTGCTGGGAAACCCTCGCGCAGCCGTTTGAGCCTGACCTTACGCTTCAGCGGCTTCAGAATCTGTTCGCGCCGCTGCGCAGACGTTTGCCTGAGTTGTTGGAGCAACTCAAGGGCAGTCCAAGACCGTCGTCTCTCAGCTGGGACTTGCCCGCATCGACTCAGCAGCAACTCTGTGATCAGCTCCTCCGCGACTGGGGCAGGGACAAACGGATCACATGCGTCGCGGCGTCGCCACACCCCTTTTCAATCACATTGGGTCCTCGCGACTTCCGCATCACCACGCGTGTAGTGGCTGGTCAGCCTTTGTCCTGTTTTCTGGCCACAGCCCATGAGTGGGGCCATTCGTTGTACGAGCAGGGACTGCCGACCTCTGCGCATCAGTGGTTCGCCTGGCCTCTCGGTCAGGCCACGTCGATGGCCGTGCATGAAAGTCAGTCGCTGTTTTGGGAAAACCGGGTAGCCCGCAGTCAACCCTTTGCAGAACTCTGGTGGGAACGCTTTGCCGCTGCGGGTGCACCTCTGGGATCGTCGTCGGATCTGTGGAAGGCGATGAATCCGGTGGCTCCCGGTTGCAACCGGGTGGAAGCGGATGAACTCAGCTACGGACTTCACATCCTTGTGCGAACCGATCTTGAGCTGGCTCTGCTGGAAGAGGGTCTGCCGGTGGAGGATCTCCCGAGCGAATGGAACCGTCGTTATCGCGAATTGCTGGGGGTCACCCCTGCAGATGATGCGCAGGGCTGCCTCCAGGATGTGCACTGGAGCGAAGGTCTGTTTGGTTATTTCCCCTCCTATCTGCTTGGGCACCTGGTGAGCGCGCAGTTGAGTGAGGCAATGACGTCGGCGATTGGGTCTCCCGAAGAGCATGTTCGCCGTGGTGATCTCAGTGTCATGCTCGGTTGGCTTCGAGACAACGTCCATCCCATCGGGCGAGCCCTCAATGCTGAACAGCTCGTCAAGCAGGTCTCCGGCCGATCTCTCTCAAGTGATCCCTTCCTGAACTACCTGGAAGCGAAGCTGGAGCGGTTGTTCACCATCCGGGCTTAACCCTCAGCCCCGAGCTTTGTGCTGAATCAGCCTGCGGTGAATGCTAGAGCTGCACCATACGGTTAAGCACGAAGCTGCGTTGAGACGTGCTCGTAATATCACCGCTCCGAACGCCGTCTTCCATGGCCAATCTCGACCAGGCTCCGAGCCGCAGCATGCCGAACCTGCTGCATGTGCTGCCGGCCTTTGCTGACGAATCCGAGTTGCGTCTGAACACGATCGTGGAGCTCAACTCGAACACGATCAACAAGTACGAGCTGATCACCGAGACCGGTCATCTGAAGTTGGATCGGGTTGGTTATTCCTCCTTGGCCTATCCCTTCGCTTACGGCTGCATTCCTCGGACCTGGGATGAGGACGGAGATCCACTTGATATTGAGATCGTCAATGTCACTGAGCCTCTGGTTCCAGGTTCGATCGTTGAAGCTCGAATCATCGGCATCATGACCTTTGATGATGGTGGTGAAGTTGATGACAAAGTCATCGCTGTGCTGGCTGATGACAAGCGCATGGATCACATCAAGAGCTTTGAGGATCTTGGTGATCACTGGAAAAAGGAAACCACCTATTACTGGGAGCATTACAAGGATCTGAAGAAGCCAGGAACCTGCACCGTGAACGGATTCTTCGGTACGGACAAAGCCATTGAGATCATCAAGACCTGTGAGGCTCGTTATATGGCTGAGATCGATCCCAAGCTCGTGGATTGATCTACGCGTTCAGCGAGTTCAACATGATGCTGCCCACCCATTCCCGGATTGCCAAGGTGCTGATGCAAGTCACCTGGATTGTGGGTGGCATCGGTCTCTTCTTTGGATTTAATGCTCTGTCTTTAGGCCAGATTGCTTCTGCCGTTCAGTGGGTAGCGCTCTGGTCAGTTGGTGGTGTGGGGCTGTTGTCATTCGTCCGTCATGCCGTGTTTCATCACAGCGATGCGGTGCGGATGGGCTGGGATCTCGGCAAGCGCAATGATTTCCAGATCGAGGTGGGATTCGCCAATCTCGCCTGGGGTGTGGTCGCTTTGGTCGCCTCGTGTCTGGACTGGGGAACCATGACTCTTGGTTCGCTCATCCTGGTGTTCGGCATCTACATGCTGCAGGCCGCGGTGTTGCATCTTTTTGATCGTGAACGCAATTCTCAGCATCTGAGAGCAGGACGCCATCTCATCAATCTTGCCTTTGCTGTTTTTCTGCTCTGGTTTGCCTTTTCGGTGCTGCCCTGAAGAGGCAGGACACCGCAGGCTTTGCTGCAGTCAGTGATGGATTGAAGAGGTTTCTTCAGAAAGTCCTCCACTGGTATGCGGTTTTTCCTCCGACCAGTGGATACGTTGAGACCAGTGAGTCTTGGCTGTCTGGTAATGCGTCTCAAGTGCGTTGGCTGTTCTCCTCTGGCGGCTTTTGGGGCCGTTTCCTTGGCTCTGGTTGCATCGGGTCCAGCGGTTGCTTCGCCTCAGCTGCAGACACCGTTGTTTGCTTCAGCGACAGTGCATTCCGTAAATGCTGAGACCAGCATTCACCTCGATCTCAAGCAGCGACGCATCAGTGTGATCCGCGCTGGTGAGTCCATCGGGCGCTGGCCTGTGGCGATTGGTGATCCCAAGACTCCAACTCCGACGGGTGTGTTCCGGGTCGAGACCAAGCTTGTCAATCCTCAGTACGAAAGCACGAAATCCGGCCGGGTTCATCCTGTTACAGGGCCTGCGAGCCCACTTGGGCATCGCTGGATCGGCTTCCTACAGCAGGGACCCAACCAATTCGGAATTCATGGAACCCCCTGGCCTCATTGGGTGAAAATCCGCGCGGCGGTGTCTAATGGCTGCGTCCGCATGCTCAATGCTCACGTTCAGAAGCTTTACGAGCTGGTGGACGTGGGGACGCCAGTGATGATCACCCGCTGATTTTTGTCAGGCTTCGGGGCGAACCGAGGCAAAGATCTCCTTCAGGATCTCGCCTGCACCTTGAGATTTCAGGTCTGCTGCGAGCTTCAGTCCCACATCCTCAGGATTGCCGAGGGGGCCACGGCGTTCATCACGGATCATTCGCTTGCCATCCAAGCTGGCCACCATCCCGGTGAGAACCAGTTCATGGCCATCAATGCGGCTGTTCACTCCAATCGGCACCTGGCAGCCGCCTTCAAGTTCCCGGAGGAAAGCCCGCTCCGCCAGGCATCGTCCGCTGGTGGGGCCATGCTCAAGCACTTGAATGATGTTGAGAACATCTTTGTTGTCTGTGACACATTCAATGCCAAGGGCTCCCTGTCCCACGGCATGGAGTGAGATGTGGCCAGGAATGATCTGGTGGATCCGATCTCCGAATCCGAGTCGACTCAGGCCTGCCGCCGCGAGGATCAGGCAGTCGTAGCCACCAGCATCCAGTTTCTCGAGTCGGGTAATGACGTTGCCGCGAACGTCCTTGAACTGAAGATGGGGGAAGTGGTACCGCAGCTGAGCCAATCTCCGCAATGAGCTGGTGCCGACGACGGATCCCTCCGGCAGCGTTTCCAGGGTGTAATCAGCGTTCTTGCTGTTCACAACCAGGGCATCCGCGGGATCTTCCCGCTCGGTGATGCAACCGAGCATCAGCCCATCGGGCAGGTTGGTGGGTAGATCCTTGAGCGAATGCACGGCGATCTCCGCTCGACCCACCAGCATCTGGGCCTCCAGTTCCTTGGTGAACAGGCCCTTGTCGCCGATTTTCGCCAGGGCCACATCCAGGATTTTGTCGCCCTGAGTGGCCATGGCCTCCACTGAAATCGCCAGGCCTGGGTGGGCTTTCTCCAGTTCGGCTTTCACCCAGTTGGTCTGCACCATGGCCAGCTGGCTGCGGCGGGAGGCGATGCGCAGTTGCTCGAGAGCCATGGGCACTTTGAAACAGCCATTCAGCCTACGGAGTCGAAGGCCCAGTTCCGTTCAAGATTTCACAGAATGCATGCCCGCGGTCGCTTCTAGGCCTTCCAGCTCAGCGGCACCGCCCACTCTCCAAGGCGAGCAGCTTTACGATCTAGGCGTTTTCGAGGGTCGCAATGCCTGGTCCTGTGGTCAACGGGGTGAAGCTGAGCCAGTCATCCGCCGGCTCCTCTTTGGCTCAGGCGGATGAATCGGTACCTTTCTTGCCTTTGTTGAGTGAGGGATCGATTCGACTGGTCTTGCTAACGAGCGGAGTGATGCTGGTGGCACGCCTCAGGCAGACCACTGATTCCGATGGCGATCGGGCTTATCAGTTGATCCGGCCCCTGCGGCTGGAAAAGCATGATGACTCAGGACCGTGGTCCCTGCACTCCTATCTGGCTGGCTTAACGCCTCAGCGCAATGTTGTGATGCTTAAGGCTGCAGTCGCAGCACTGCTAGAACCTGAAGCACGCATTCTTCAGGCCTATACCCGTTCCACTAACCAGGAATGTCCTCCATCGGAAACGCCCGTTGAGCGCTTGAAGAAGGCATTTCAGGAATTTACCGACAGCATTGAGTCGCACTGAATGGTTGAGGCCTGAGGAAGATTTCAATAAAAAAGGAGGCCATTGGCCTCCTTTCTTATTGATCTGAGAGTTGCTGTGATGCAATCACTTGATGTATTCCTTCAGGACCCCGTTCCGGTTGGGATGCCTCAGCTTGCGCAATGCCTTGGCTTCGATCTGACGGATCCGCTCACGGGTGACATCGAAGATCTGACCGATCTCCTCAAGGGTTTTCATTCGCCCATCATCAAGGCCATAACGCAGGCGTAGAACGTCGCGCTCTCTCGGACTGAGGGTGGCCAGCACGCCTTCCAGATCCTCACGTAAGAGGTTTTTGGCGACGTCCTGCTCCGGATTCTCGATGTCGGCTTCGATGAAGTCGCCAAGGCGGGAATCCTCTTCTTTGCCAATTGGAGTCTCAAGGGAGATCGGAAGCTGGGCGCTCTTGGCGATGAAGCGCAGCTTTTCAATGGTCATTTCCATTGATTCTGCGATCTCTTCTTCCGTCGGTTTGCGGCCAAACTCCTGGCTGAGCACTTTGGTGGTCTTCTTGATGCGGGAAATGGTCTCGTAGAGGTGGACTGGGAGGCGAATCGTTCGACTCTGATCAGCGATGGCCCGTGTGATGGCCTGGCGAATCCACCAAGTGGCGTACGTGGAGAATTTGTAGCCCTTCTCGTGGTCGAATTTCTCCGCGGCACGAATCAGGCCCAGACTGCCTTCCTGGATGAGGTCCTGGAAGCTCAGGCCCCGATTCATGTATTTCTTGGCGATTGACACCACAAGACGCAGGTTCGACTGAACCATTTTTTCCTTGGCCCGACGGCCGAGCATCAGTCGGCGGCGGAAACGAATCAACGGCATCTCCACCAATGCCGCCCACTCCTTGTTGTCAGGTTCGCGGCCGTTGTCGCTTTCGAACTGGGCCGCCAGCTCCTCGAGGTAGAGAAGATCGGCGATTTTTCTGGCCAGTTCGATTTCTTCGTCTGGGCGCAACAGGCGGATCCTGCCGATCTCCTGCAGGTAAACCCTGATGGAATCTTCGGTGTAGACCCCTTTGGGGCCAACCTTGATGCTCGCCAAAACTTTTGCCTTGGCGTCTGCTTTGGCTTTCTCCTCCTTGCTCGCAGAAGGGTTGCCGGAGGTCTTGGCCAGTAACTGATCAGCGGCAGCATCAAGATCAGCGGGCTTGACAGCGGCCTTGCTCTTGGCACTAGTTGCGGAAGCAGAGGTTTTCGCGCTTTTCGTTGTCTTGGCCGTCTTGGCAGCTGCTGCGCTTTTGGCTGCTGTCCCGCTCTTGGCTGCGCTGCTCTTGGTGGTCGGTTTCGATTTCGCGGCGGCTTTCGTTGCAGACGACTTTGCAGTTGAAGTCTTGGACTCCGACTTGGTCTTCTTGCTCACACCCTTCGCCAGTCCTTTGGAATCCGCCAGCATCACGATGGATGGAGCCGCCTTGGACGACGCCGCTTTGGAAGAGGCCGTCTTGGGCGCTGCAGCGGTGGGCTGAGCTGACTTGCTCGCAGCAGGACTCATGGGGATTGGGATGGTGAGGGTGTACGGAACTAACGCAGTCAACTAGAACGCGACCAAGCTCGGCCTGGAGGCGCATCACGGCTTTCAGATCTGCCCCAAACAGAGGGGTAGACAACTAAGACAGTGATCGAGAATCAATTGGTGGGCTTTGGGCTGGGGCAGGGCTGTCAGGGGCGTTCGCAGACCGGTCGGCCGACGGGATGAACCCTGGCTCGAGCTTCGTGTCTTCCCACTGGACGGAACTCTGCTCTGTTCCGACAACAGCTGTTGAGCTGTCCAACATCTGTATCTTAAGAAAAACATGTGATGTCGGCAACCCCTGTCAACCAATCCTCCAGTCCTCCTGCCGCGCAGTCATTCTTGGAAGTCGATGTCTGGCTGGAGGCCGGTCGTGACGGGCGTACTTTTAGCTATTGCGACAGCCTGAGTCTCGGTGTGGGATTGGGCGATCTTGTGGCGGTCCGGCTGCGAGGTCGTCGACTGCAGGGGTTGGTCACGGGCTGTCGATTGATCACAGCAGAGGCGAATTCTGCTGAAAGAGATGGTGTACAGCTCAACCCCGTTGAAGAGCTGGTGCAGCGCGCTGCAGTCGACCCATCCTGGCGGTCATGGCTCGATGCGATGGCGGTCCTTTGTCATACCAGTCCCTTTCGCATGCTTAAGGCGGCATTACCTCCGGGATGGCTGGGCCAACGGCCCGGCTCGGACCCTGCCTTGCGCATGCTCTGGTGGATTGACCGGCTTGAGGCTGCTGATCCCTTTGCTCTTCCGAAGTCCACCAGGCAGAGCGCACTGCTGGCAGAGCTCGAACGCCGAGGCGGTGGCGCCTGGCAGCGTGACCTGCTGGCGGAGGGGTTTCAGTCGGGCACGGTCAAGAGCCTGGAGAGCAAGGGCCTGATCCGCCGGCAACGCAAATCGGAGAGCGGCCCTCGTGCATCAGACCAGTCAGCAGCCAGGGCTGCTGAGCTGGAGTCACCGCGCTCGCTGACCGATGAGCAACAGTCTGTGGTCGACAGGTTTCAATCACTTCCTGAGGGTGGAGGTCTGCTGCTCTGGGGTATCACCGGCTCCGGCAAGACCGAGGTCTACTTGCAGCTGGCAGCAGCAGAGCTGGTGGCTGGCCGTCACGTTCTGCTGCTCACTCCCGAGATCGGCTTGATTCCCCAGCTCGTGGATCGTTGCCGACAGCGTTTCGGAGAGAGGGTTCTGGAATATCACAGCGGTTGTACCCCCCGTGAGCGGGTTCGCACCTGGCGTCGCTGTCTCGAGAGCGGCGATCCCGTGGTGGTGGTGGGCACGCGCTCCGCTGTGTTCCTTCCCCTGCGCCCGCTAGGCCTTTTGGTGCTGGATGAAGAACATGACAACTCCTACAAGCAGGACTCACCCATGCCCTGCTATCACGCAAGGGTCATGGCTTCAGAGCGGGTCAAGCTGCAGGGCGGCCGTCTGCTGCTTGGCAGCGCGACACCTTCGCTCGAAAGTTGGAGTCGTCTCCAGCCTCACGGATCTTTGGTTCTTGCAAGGCTGCGCTCGCGGATTTCCAGCCAGCCATTGCCACCTGTCCGGATCATCGACATGCGGCATGAATTAGCAGAGGGCAACAAACGCTTGATCAGTCGTGCCCTGATGGATCGGCTGGCACAGCTCCCAGAGAAAGGGGAGCAGGCTGTCGTGCTGGTGCCGAGGCGTGGATACAGCACCTTTCTGAGCTGTCGCAGCTGCGGAGAGGTGGTGATGTGTCCCCATTGCGACGTTCCTCTCACGGTTCACGGCAGTCGGGGCGCGCAGCAGTGGCTTCGCTGTCATTGGTGTGACCATCGAGCACCCATCACACCCGCATGCTCGTCATGCGGTTCCCTGGCGTTCAAGCCCTTTGGTGCAGGCACACAACGGGTGTTGGAGCGTCTTGGCGAGGAACTCAGTGACCTGCGTCTGCTGCGGTTCGATCGCGACACCACAGGCGGTCGTGATGGTCACCGCAGACTGCTGGACCAGTTTGCGGAGGGTGAGGCTGATGTGCTGGTAGGAACGCAGATGCTGGCCAAGGGGATGGACCTGCCACGCGTGACTCTGGCAGCAGTGCTTGCCGCCGATGGTCTTTTGCATCGACCCGATCTGAGGGCTGGAGAGCAGTGCCTGCAACTTCTGCTTCAACTCGCTGGCCGGGCTGGGCGCGCGGAGAAGCCCGGTGAGGTGCTGGTTCAGACCTACAGCCCTGACCACCCAGTGATCCGACACCTGGTGGATGGTCGTTACGAACGTTTTCTGGAGGAGGAATCGACCCTGCGCCGCGAAGCCGGATTGGTTCCCTTTGCGCGGGCTTGCCTGATTCGCCTTTCGGGAGAGTCCGCGAGCGATACGGCGACTGCGGGAACCCTGCTGGCTGAACGGATTCGTGCAGGCTGTGCCGCTGCAGGCTGGCAACTGCTGGGTCCTGCACCTGCGCCTGTGGCTCGGGTGGCGGGCCGCAGTCGCTGGCAGCTGCTTCTCCATGGTCCCCAGGACAGTGAGATCCCCCTGCCCCCCGGTACCGGTCTTTGGGAAGGGCTCCCCAAAGATGTTTCCCTTGCCGTTGACCCGGATCCTCTGCAGCTTTGAATCAGGACGGCAGCTCGGGATAGCCGAAGCCGAGTCGAACGCGCATGGACTGGAGCAGAAAACTCAGCAGCAGCAGCAGGCCGATTAGCACACTGCCCAGTCCGAGCGGGCTCCACTGCCAGCGGCGGATCTGCAGTTGATTGACGCTGCCGCTGTCGAGGACCCAGAGCAGAACATCCCCTTTTAACCGACCGGTCATGGGACTGCTGTTGACCTGTTGGAGGTCATGGACAGGGGTGATACTGACCTGCAGATCTCCTGCGGGGAACTCGGCGAGGGGTGAGAGGTCCAGGCGCAGATTCAGTTGCTGCTGCACTCCGATCAACCAGTTTTTCTCCACGATTGACAGGTCGGGTTTGGGAAGGGTCACGCCCGCGCTGCGTCCAGCCAGCTCCACACTGCTGCGCATCAGCCTGGCGGCCTGGTCGGAACCCAGGGTGGGGCTGATCAGGTTGAGAGAGCCCGTTCGGTCTTTCTGCACTGTCCAGTTCAGGCCTTCGGTACGCAGCGCCTTGGCGAAGTTCTGCTGCCAGGGAAGGCTGTGGCCACTGAGGCTGTTGATCCGCCAGCTCATCGCCAGGCGATCGGGACCCGCCAGATCAATCTCTGCTTTGACTCGCACGCATCCGCTGAGCAACAGGGTCAGCCCGAGCAGCACTGTCAGCACCAGCACGGCAAAACCTGCTGATGGGGCCTGGGTGGGACCGGTTGGTGGAGGAGGGGGTGGAGTGGGCTTTCGCCGTCGGCTGCTGCTGGGGATCCCTTTCCCAATGCGGGGAGCCATGTCCAGCGTCGGTAACTGCATCGACCAGCGAGCAGGACGCTCAAGGCTTGGAGCCTCGAGCACACTCAGCAACTGACGAGCCCGGTTGCGTAAATCAGGATCCCTGCAGCGTGTGAGCAGACGACAGGTGGCGATTGCTTTGCGTTCCTCGCCCTGTCCCATCCAGGCCGTCACCATCACCATGCGGATGGCAGCTCCTTCGGGTTCAGTGATCGGGTTGGCGGCGGCGAGCGGTTCCAGCAGGCTTAGGCACAGGCCGTAATCACCCCGTTCGAGTGCCCGTTCGGCCGCCGCAAGACCTGTGCTCATCTCTCAGCTGCGTCCCACCACCATGGTGCCGATGCCTGCATCGGTGAACACTTCCAGCAGCAGGGCATGGGAAACGCGCCCATCCACGATGTGGGCAGCGGAAACTCCCTGGGCGAGAGCTCTGATGCAGCATTCGGTCTTAGGTGTCATCCCCCCGGCCACCACGCCCTCGTGAATCAACTGCCTGGCTTCTGAAAGCTTCAGCTGACGGATCAGAGACCCTGGATCCTCTCGGTTGCGCAGGATGCCTGGAGTATCGGTCAGCAAGATCAGCTTTTCGGCTTGCAGGGAGGCAGCAACTTCGCCCGCCACAGTGTCGGCGTTGATGTTGTGGGCCACTCCATCGGGATTGGCGGCCACGCTGGAGATCACGGGCACATAACCGCGTTCCAGCAGGGCTTCGAGCACGTCGGGGTTGACCTTGGCCACATCGCCGACCATCCCGTGGCTGCCATCTCCCCAGGCGCGGGCTTCAACCAGACTGCCGTCACTGCCGCTCAGGCCGACCGCTTTGGCGCCAAGTCGGTTGAGTCCGTTCACGATCTGTTTGTTGACTCGCCCGACCAGGACCATTTCCACCACGTCCATCGTTTCAGGGTCGGTCACACGCAAACCGTCTCTGAATTCCGGCGCGATGGCCAGTCGCTTCAACCAGTGATTGATCTCTGGCCCACCGCCGTGCACAACAACCGGCTGAACTCCGACACTGCAGAGCAACGCCAGGTCTCTGAATACGGCGGATTGCAGTTCGGCATGGGCCATGGCTGCACCGCCGTACTTGACCACGATCCTGCGGCCTGCGAATCGCTGGATATACGGAAGAGCCTCACTCAGAACAGAGACCCTGAGGGCATCATCCATTCGCCACTTCTCCGGATTCACCTTGCTGATCCAATGTCGACACACCCACTGGCAGAAGCAGCAAATCCAGTCGGTCTCCACTCAGAGGTTTGATGGTTGCCTCGAGGCCCTTGGCAAAAAAGCGGCTCAGTCGGTCTCTTCGCTCCTGCCAGGTCTCAAGAGGAACGGCCTCGCAGGCGAAACGCAATCGCAGTCCGTAATGGCCGCTTTGAATGATCTCCTCAATCTCCAGCAGCTGAGGAGGGTTGTCTTCATCCCAGAGCTTGAGAGATTCCAGAGAGCTTTCCAGATGGGCTTTCTGGCCATAGCGCCAACGCGTGACATCGCCGAGAAGTTTTCCCAGTTCTGGAGTGGCAGCCTCACGTTCTCCTTTGAATTGGGCTTTGGGCGTGACGCGCTTGGTCGGTGGTAATTCCGATGACTTCAAGGCCAGTCCACCCAGCAGGATCGGAATGCCGTAAAAAATTGTCGGAAGGCTCAAGTTGGCGGCGCCGGTCCCGTAGGCCACAGCACCCACCACGGTGAGCACACCTCCGGCGATGGTGACCAGGCTTCCTGGCGAGAGCAGATCGTTCATGCGGCATTGGAAGTGGCGCCATTCTGACCGTGCGGGGTTCAGGATGGATGGGCCTGCGGCCGCAGTTGATGGACAGCACCCGAGCACAAGACCAGGATCAGAACGCAATGGAGGATGCAATGGCGCTGATTCAGCAGCTTGAGCAGGACAGGGCCTGGTTGCTGGAACAGATTGACCGGGGGCGATGGCAGGAATTTCGCCTGGACCTTGCCGCACTCGAGCGTGAGCTGGGCCAGCTGTTACAGCGTGCTTCAGAGCATTTCAGCTACGGCGCCGATCAGCGCTGAACAGAATTTGCTGTGGTTCAGAACGGGATGTCATCCGTGTCTGGAACCAACGGCGCGGTATTCCACTGCGCTACAGGTTCTTGCGCAGCTGTGGGCGCAGCAGCAGCTTCAGTCCGTTTCGCAGGAGCTGACGCTGCAGGTTGGGCTGGAGCTGTGGAGCCTGCACCAGCCGAAACCGGGTGCAGCCGGGCGAGCGTGAATTCAGCGCGTTTTTCCTTGGTGCCGTCCTGACGTGGCACCGTGTTCATCCGAAGTCTGCCCTCGATCAGTAGGCGCTGGCCCACCTGCACGCGATTTTGCAGATCCTGGGCAAGATTGCCCCATCCCACCACCTTCAGTTGACCTCTGGGATCATCGGGACGCAACGCATCAAAACCAACCTCCATTTCAGCGATTGGCGTCTGATTGTCTTGGGTGTATCGCAGGGTGGGAGCCTGAAGAACATCCACCTCAAGTACGCAGTGATTCATCCTCGGCCTGGTCGGTGAGCGCCATCCTGATGCACCGCTGGCGGAATCGCCAGAACCATGTGCTGGTCTTTGCCGGAACCGGCGAGGGACCAGGAATCGTGAGGACTCTGCTGGAGTCTGGTCACCGCGTCAGTATCAGTGTTGTCAGTGCAGCTGCGGCAAGGGCTTATGCCGGCATGCATCTGGATGACCTGCATGTGGGGCCATTCCCATCTCAAGACCCTCTCGAGCAACATCTGGCAGCGAGGGGTGTGACATTGGTCCTGGACGCGACCCATCCCTTCGCTCTGCAGATCAGTGCTCAACTCCAGTTGGCCTGCTCCAGGTGCAATCTGCCGCTGCTTCGATTCGAACGGCCTGACCACGCCGTGTCGGATGAATCACTGCTCGCAACAGTCAGTGATCTCTCGGACTGTGCTCTTGCAGGCCACCATCTGCTTCTTGCCGTCGGCGCGCGGCAGCTGGCCGCCGCAGCGACGGCAGCCAGGCTCGCAGGAGCCTTGGTTCATGCCAGGGTGCTGTCGACACCTGAAGCCATCCGCCAGGCTGGTCTTGCGGGCTTGTGTGGCGAACGGCTGGCTGTGTTGAGGCCTGGGACCGGTGATCGTACTGGGGGGGTTGAAGCGGCACTCTGTCGTCGCTGGCAGATCAGCGATGTGCTTTGTCGTCAGTCGGGTGGAGCTGCGGATCAACTCTGGAGTGATCTGGCCCGTCGCCAGTCCATTCGTCTCTGGAAGCTGAAACGACCCAACCCGATGCCCGGAGTTGACGTGGTTTATAGCTTGAACCAGTTGTGTCGACAGCTGGATGCCCATGTCAACGGACCTGAGAGTGGTCCTCACCACGGAGGCTGATCAGATCAAGGCCGATGCGCTTGCTGAGCAATTGATCACCCGTCGGTTGGCTGCTTGTATCACCTCCATGCCAGTGCACTCCTGTTATCGCTGGCAGGGGAAGATTGAGCGTGTGCAGGAAGTGCAGTTGCTGATCAAGACAAGCTCTGATCGACTGGAAGAGCTGCTTTCAGCTCTGGAGGCACTGCACAGCTACGACACTCCCGAAATTCTCCTGATGGCCGCACAGGCTGGAGCTGCCTATGCGGCGTGGGCGCTGGGTGCTCTCAGTCCAGATGCTGCTTCTGCAGCTCTGGAAGCGAGACCTGGGAACGAGCACCCAGCTGGGTGACGATCTGGCCGGCACACAGTGCTCCCAGCTGACCGCAGCGCTCCAGTGAATGGCCCTGGGTGAAGGCATGCAGAAATCCTCCGGCGTAGAGATCACCGGCACCAGTGGTGTCAACCAGTTCGCCGAGTCCGTAGGTTCCGATGTCCCAGCGCTGATCGCCGCTGAGAACAATGGATCCGTCGCTTCCGCGTGTCACCGCCGTCACCGAGCAACAACCGCGCACCTTCTCGATTGCGGTGTCGAAGTCTTCGGTTTGGTAGAGGGATTTGATCTCCACTTCATTGGCGAACAGCACATCGACATGACCGTTCACCAGCTCGAGAAAGCTTTCTCTGTGGCGATCCACGCAGAAGCCATCGGAGAGGGATAGCGCGACTTTCCCGCCGGCGGCACGGCAAGCCTCCGCGGCCGCAATGAAGGCCCTTTTGGCTGCAGGGCTGTCCCAGAGGTAGCCCTCGAGGTAGAGCACTTTCGTCTCCTTGACCATCGAAAGGTCGAGATCCTCCGGCTCAAGCTGAGTTGATGCACCGAGGAAGGTGCACATCGTGCGCTCTGCGTCCGGTGTCACATAAATCAGACAGCGTGCGGTGGTCGCGCCTGTGGTGGCGGAGGGGGTCTCAAATCGAGTGCCTACGGCACGAATGTCGTGGCTGAAGATCGATCCAAGCTGGTCATCTCGCACCCGACCGATGAACCCGGTTCGGCCGCCAAGCTGAGCGATACCGACCATGGTGTTGGCGACCGATCCGCCGGAGGTTTCCAGTCCAGGACCACTGGACTTGTAAAGAGCTTCTGCCTGCTGTTCATCGATCAGGCACATTCCTCCTTTCTGCAGTCCGTGCTCACTGAGAAAACCGTCTTTTGTCTGGACCAGTACATCCACGATGGCGTTGCCGATTCCCACCACATCCAGGGACGCGTTGGGCTGGAAACGGGAGGATTCGGCCATGAACAAACTGGTATTGACTGCGGCAGTCTTACGCCTGATGGGCTCTGCCGGAATCAGGCACTGAGCAGTGCCCGTTTTGGACCGTGGATTGGATCCTCAACAACGATGGTCTGATCGCGACCGGCACCCAGTGACACGATGGCGATCGGAACCTCCATCAGATCGGCCAGGAAGCGCAGGTACGCCATGGCTTTTTCGGGGAGATCCTCAAGCGTGCGGCATTCAGCGGTTGAACACTGCCAGCCCGGGAGCGTTTCGAAAATCGGTTGACAGCGGGCGAACTCCTCTGCACAGGAAGGGAAGTATTCGATCCTTTCCCCATCCAGTTCATACGCCACACAAACCTGAAGTTCGTCGAGTTCGTCCAGCACATCGAGCTTGGTGACGGCCAGGCAATCAAGGCCGTTCACGCCAACGGCGTAGCGTCCGATCACACCGTCAAACCAACCGCAGCGGCGGCGGCGGCCGGTGGTGGTGCCGAACTCACCACCTCGGTCGCAGAGATGATCATTGAGGCTGCCATCGAGTTCGGTGGGGAATGGCCCTTCCCCAACTCTGGTTGTGTAGGCCTTGGCCACACCGATCACTCGGTCGATCAGGGTCGGACCCACGCCAGCCCCAATGCAGGCGCCGCCTGACACAGGGTTGGAAGACGTCACATAGGGATAAGTGCCGTGGTCAAGGTCGAGCAGCGTTCCCTGTGCGCCCTCGAAGAGAATGTTTTTGCGACCGCGTGCTGCCTTGTGAATCTCGCGGGTGCAGTCCACCACATGGGGAGCCAGCCGTTTGCCGTAGGCCAGATATTCACTGATCACCGCTTCCGCATCGAGCGGCTCCACGTCATAGATAGTCTGCAGCAGCTGGTTCTTCTCCTTCAGTGGGCCTTCAAGGCGGTCACGCAGACGTGCTTCGTCGAGAAGATCGATGACCCGTATGCCGCTTCTCTGAGATTTATCCGCGTAGGTGGGACCGATGCCCCGTCCCGTGGTTCCGATGCGTCGATCGCCGCGCTGCTTCTCCATCGCCTGGTCGAGCAGGCGGTGGTAGGGCATGGTCACATGCGCTGTGGAGGAGAGCTTCAGCCCAGCGATGTCGATCCCGTTCTCGATCAACATGTCGAGTTCGCCAAGCATCACTTTGGGATCGACGACGGTTCCTGAACCGATCAGACAAATGGTATCGGGATAAAGAATTCCAGAGGGAATCAGGTGAAGCTTCAGAACCTGATCGTCCACAACGATGGTGTGGCCAGCGTTGACTCCGCCCTGATAGCGAACAACGACATCAGCGGAACGGCTGAGGAGATCTGTGATCTTTCCCTTCCCTTCGTCACCCCACTGCGCACCGATGACGACAACATTGGCCAAAGACACCGCGGCCCGAAGCCGCCATTCTGCACAATCCGGAACTCTCTCAGATTCACCTGCCTGAGGTCAAAGAGAGTTGCGAAATTGTGATTGGATTCTGAAATGCCTCCCGGATTGAGGTGGTCAGGTGCCTCGGAGAGCGGATTTCTCGGCTTTGCTCAACTCCTTTTCAACACGAGTCCGCAGTGCTTCCGGTACCGGACGGTTGGTGTAGGTGTTGTAATGACCTTGCAGAGAATTCAGGGCTGTCTGCATGGTGGTGAAGGAGCTGAGGCCATTGATCCGGGGCTTTGGTCGATACCTCGACATGTAGTCATTAATGAGATCATGTGCCGCCTGCTCCGACTCCTGTAACCCTTCAGCATCAGAGGGGAGTGCAAGCGTGGTCTGCAGCGACTGAACAACAGCCACTGTGTCTTCGACGTAATCGCCAGTCATCGTTGAAATGCTGTCGCCACAGGCGGAGAGCATCAGGGTCAGGCCAAGGCATAGGGCCAAGGTGAACCCCCTGAGTTGGCGGCTGAAGCGTTGCAGCTCTATTCGCATGGCAGGAAAATTTTGATGAACTTTAAGGCGAAGCATCGCTCGCTAGACCATGGGGCGAGCTTGGACGGCCTTGAGCACATGGATCAATGCGTCCTGATGCGACATGGTGCTGTTTGAGCGGGTGGAGCGCTCCACCACTTCGACCCGTCCGGTGTCGGCTTCGCGACCGACAACGATCCGCCAGGGGATTCCAATCAGATCGGCGTCTTTGAATTTGACTCCGGCACGTTCGCTGCGGTCATCCAGGAGGGCATCAACTCCTGCGGATTGCAGCGATCCGTAGAGAGACTCTCCCAGGGTCAGTTGTGTCGCGTCCTGCACGTTCGCGACAACAACGATGACCTGGAAGGGCGCAATGCTCACCGGCCAGCAGATCCCCGCGTCATCGTGATGCTGTTCCACTGCCGCTTGGGCGAGGCGAGAGATGCCGATGCCGTAGCAGCCCATCAGCAGCGACGCTTGTTTGCCCTCCTTGTCGGTGAAGCGGGCCTCGAGCGCGTCGGAGTATTTGCTGCCGAGCTGAAAGATGTGGCCCACCTCAATGCCCCTCCGCTCCTCAAGGATCTGCTCCTGGTTGTGGAGAGACCGATCTCCGGCTTTGGCATTGCGCAGATCAGCTTGGATCTGATCGGGCATGGAGCTCCACGTCGCTCCCCAGCGATGCTGATCGGCGTTGTTGGCGCCACAGACGAAGCGCTCAAGATCCAGGGCGGTTGGGTCGGCCAGGCGTTCAAATCGGGTTTCCCAGCTTCGCGACTCCTTCAGTGTGCTGTCGGCAAGATCGGGTCCGATCGAGCCGAAGGGCAGGGACGCAAGACCCTGCTTCCGGAGTTGCTCTGGATTGATCGGTGCAATCTCCAGTGCTGAGGACCCCAACCGCTGGGTCACGGCATTCGTCAACTTGACGTCATTCAGCTCCTGGTCTCCTCGCAGGCTGACCAGCAACGGTTGCTCTCGACCATCGTCGAGGCGGGCCAGCAGCACCAGCACCTTGACGGTCTGAGATGGGGAGAGGTCGTTGGCAGAGCAAAGGTCCTCAATCGTTTCCTGTCCAGGCGTGTCAAGGCTTCGTTCCTCGCCAGGAGGCAGTGCTTCTGCTGGGCATGGATACGACACCGCTTTCTCTTGATTGGCGGCATAGCTTCCATCTGGCGTGGAGAGAATAAGGTCCTCGCCCGCATTCGCCATCACCATGAATTCCTGGGACGCAGCTCCTCCAATGGCGCCGCTGTCGGCATCCACTCCCACGGCGTTGAGACCGCACCGCTTGAAGATGCGGGCATAGGCCTCGGCCATCAGTGCATAGGTCTGCTCTAGATCCGCTTCGTCGGCATGGAAGGAGTAGGCGTCTTTCATGATGAATTCCCGACTGCGCATCAGCCCGAAACGGGGTCTGATTTCGTCGCGGAATTTGGTCTGAATCTGATAAAGCGTGACGGGCAGCTGTTTGTAGGAGCGCAGCAGCTCCCCAGCGAGCTCCGTGACGACTTCCTCATGGGTGGGGCCGAGGCCCACGCGTCGGCCCTGGCGATCCTCCAGGTGAAACATGATGCCCTCGCCGGCGGTGTAGCCCTGCCATCGGCCGCTGCGTTCCCATGGTTCGGCGGGTTGGAGCTGGGGAAGCAGCGTCTCAAGTGCACCGAGGCTGTCAAGCTCGTCACGAACAATCGTGCTGATTTTGCGCAGCACCCTCCACATCAATGGGAGGTAGGCATAGATGCCTGGTCCAACGCGTCTGATGTAACCACCTCGAACAAGCAATTGATGAGACGGGATTTCAGCGTCAGCGGGCACGTTCCTTAACGTCACCAGCGACAGGCGGGAGACGCGCATGACAGGAATTTATAGAGGGGGTCAGGAAGCTATCACCGCCAAGAAAACGGTCGATCTGGGAACTGTCACTTTTGCTGTGATCGATGCTGGCGTCCTGAGTCTCAGCTGCTATGGTCTGCCAAATCCAAGCTGTCCCAGCGTTGTCTCATGTTTCCTCGGTCGTTAGACGTTTCAGTACCGGCCGTGAGTGAATCTTCGGATTTTCGGAGTGATGCTGCCGCTGTTCTTTCTCAGTCGGATGCGTTGGTTGGAATTGACGATGTTCAGAAGTCGTTGAATCGATCGCGTGCATCTGTGTATCGCTACACCAACACCGATCCGCGCAACCTCAACCCCGTTTTTAATCCCCGCAAGCTCAATCCTGAATACAGAAGCGATCAGAAAGATCCTCTTCTGTTCCATCCCAACGAGGTCGCTCGATTTGCCAAGGATGTATTGCGGATCAAGGAGGTCACCGTTGAGGTTCTCAACTCACCCTCCACGGCTACGCAGCAAGTGCTTGGAGCAATTCTCGATGAGTTGCGACTGATCAGGGCCCGCCTTGATGGCCTCCCTGAAGCTCCATCTGATCTTGCCTCCCGTCGTGATCGGCAGGATCGTCCTGCTGCATAAGACTTGCAGTGGTGGCAGAATGCAGATGAGTTTTGGTTCTTCGGATTCACGGCTCAATCTCCCTTAAGGCCGTCTTCGGACGTCCTGAACGACTTCTGAGCAATTTGCATGAAGTTTGGGATGTCCCCGACCACCACTGAATGGACCCTGAGCCTGCCCCCAAACACCCTGCGCATGCAGCGCAGTTCGTGGCCATCCCTGCTCTTGCTGTTCTCGGGTTTACTCTCGCCGTTACAGGGCTAGGCATTCCATTGGCCGCTGTGCTGACCGATCGCCCCACCCACTCCTCCGTCACTGTTCAGGAGAGTTATGGATCTCAGGGCTCTTACCCCATCTCCGTCTCCAGGACTGGTGAATCTGATCGTTGAGATTCCAGCGGGAAGCAGCAACAAGTACGAATACTTCGAAGAAGCTGGGGTCATGGCCCTCGACCGAGTTCTGCATTCATCGGTCAGATATCCATTTGATTACGGCTTTATTCCCAACACCCTGGCTGAGGATGGATCACCTCTTGATGCCATGGTGATCATGGCGGAACCCACCTTCGCTGGATGTCTGATTCAGGCAAGACCGATTGGGGTGCTTGATATGACCGATATGGGCCATTACGACGGCAAAATTCTTTGTGTGCCTGTGGCTGACCCACGTCAGCAGGCCATTCAGAGCATTGTTCAGATCGCGCCGAGTCAGCTTGAGGACGTCGCTGAATTTTTTCGCACTTACAAAAACATGGAAGGTCGTGTCACCGAGATAGGCGGTTGGCGCGACGTGGATGCGGTTCAGCCTCTTCTGGAGACCTGCGTTCAGGCGGCTTTCGCCTGATCAGTCATCGATTCAGAATGAACACCTCGCTCTGCAGGGGTTGGCGGCAAATCCTCGGTTGCAACCGTGAGGCTTGTAAATTAAGCCACAATCTGATGTAAAAGATCCGTGCCCACCATTCGTTTTGAGCAGGAAGGTCAGCAAATCAGCTGCATTGAGGGTGCCAATCTGCGCAAAGCGGCTCTCTCGGCCGGTGTCAATCCTTACAAAGGTCTGAACAACCTCAACAATTGCGGTGGTGTCGGTCAATGCGGAACTTGCGTCGTCGAAGTTCTTGAGGGAGCTCAGAATCTTTCTCCTCTCAGTGATGTTGAAGAGGTTTACCTGGCGGATCGACCAGCCAACTACCGCCTCAGCTGCCGCACGACGGTGAACGGTGATGTGACCATCCGATCACGTCCCGGGGATGGAGTTGGTCAAGGCTCCAACAGCCTTATTGGTGCTGTGAAAAGCCTGCTGAACCAATAATTGTGGCCGGTTTCACAGTCTTCAGTTATTCCAGTTGCAGCACTTGCCGCAAAGCGCTTTCGTGGCTTGAGAATGAAGGGCTCGATTACGAGGTGATCGACATCACTCTCGTTCCTCCTTCATCTGATCTGCTGCATCAGGCTTATCGTCAGTTTGGCCAGGTCAAGCCCTTGTTCAACACCAGTGGACAGAGCTACAGGGCCCTTGGTGCTGATGCGGTCAAAGCTATGTCCGATGATCAGGCCCTTCAAGCATTGGCTGCCGATGGAAAGCTGATCAAGCGTCCTTTTGTGCAATGCCCGGACGGTCGATTTCTGGTTGGCTTCAAGCCTGAGGCTTGGTCTGAGCTGCTTCTGAACTGAAGTTCAATCCATCGAGCTCCGTGATCAATTCATCGACATCTTTCTGGAACCGCAGTTGATTCATGCTGCTTCTCTTGAAATCTTCGAGAAAAGCCGCCACGAGTTCCTGGCTGCGTTCAAGAACTGGACCCTGCTCAAGAGTTTTCGCTAGTTCCTCCCAGAATCGGTCGATGGTCTGAATTCCCAGTTCCTGAAGCACCGGATCCTTCTGTGCAAAACGATCGCCTGCGTTGCGGGAGAGATTCAACAGAGAGTCAACGAGGCCTGTCGAGAGCTGAAGGCTGAGCTGATGTTCGGCTTTGTCAATTCCAGGCAGTGCTCGCAGCGGCGTTGGGAATGCTTTGTCTTCAAGGTTGCGTCGCAGAGCATGACTCACCAAGGCAACCAGCTGGGGTCGCATGCCTGGCCCGACCTGGGTCAACACCAATGGAAGCCAGAGGCGCAGCAGTTCAGCGAGCTCCCTTTCTCCCTCCGATTCGATGCTCTGATGGCTGCAGAGACGACGGATCTTGTCGGGCCAATGGGGTGAGCGCACCGCATCCTGCGCAGCATCAAGTATGCGCAGTGTGATCACTTCGAACAACTCGAGAGCGAGTACTGCGACCACGCCGCGGCTCACCGCGGCTCTCAGGGGTTCCAGTTGGATCATGCGTGTGCTGGACAGGCGCTCTGCAACGGGGACGACGCGCAGCAGCCTCCAGAACGGAATCAGCAGAGGCAAATCAATCCATCGACGCAGCAGTGCATCTCTCCAGGCGATGGCGGGATAGCGCTGCTTCAGCCGAATGGCGCGCAGCATGATGTCCAGCAGAAAGAGAATCTGGAAAGGAAGATCGATCCTCCATGACAGATCGATCGGCTGCCCGTTTTCATCCGTGCCGCGCCAGTAATTCGTGGAAGCAAGGGGAAGAATGCTGTTGCGCCAGAACCTTCGTTCCGCTGCCCATCGTTCATCCGTGAGATAGCGGTCTCCCAGCAGATGGGCGGCAGATTGTTTGGCTGAATCCATGCCTGCCCTGGCCCTCAGGCGACTTTTGAGTTTTTCCAGCGTTCCCGTTTTGTTGGAGCTGACAAAAGGGTTTTCATCGATCAGCTGACTGTTGCGCACCACCATTTCCAAACGCAGCTGCTTGGCTGCAGGGCTGTTGATACCACTGGCCGCGGCAGTGCGTTCCAAGCGCTGAAAATGTTGGATGTAGGCCTCAGTGTCCTGATGAGGCTCAATTCCCTTCACCGGGTCATACAAGGGTGTGATGTCAGGCAGCCAGGGCAGGGGAACTGCAAGGCTGATCGAAGGTAGGGGAAACAGAGTGCGCTGCAGCCAGAAGTTGCGCAGCGGCACATAGGTCACGTCGAAGACGACCCAGGCGAGGTTCAGAGCAGCAATCCCCGCGACCAGTCGGTCCCAGCCAAGCCAGAAGCGACGGCTTGCGGAGGGTTTCACACCTTGCCACCTAGGTCTGACCATGGGTGTGAGCGTTCTCAGCTGAGGCTAGGAGGCCATCGCCATCAGGCCTATCTTGGATGATCCAAGGTCAGCAAGGTTTCCGTTGCCAGACGCCCAGCACGACGCTTCGCCTTCACATGCTGATTCTCCATCGGATTCGTCTGCGGGTCCCTCCAAGTCACAGGGCCAAAAAGGACATCCGTTCTGGGATTTCTGGGGGCCTGTGATCTTCACTCTGGCCCTTTATCTCGGGATCCGTCATTACGTGGCTGAAGCACGCTTCATCCCTTCCGGTTCGATGCTGCCTGGTCTTCAGATCCAGGACAGGCTGCTCGTGGAAAAACTCTCCTATGCCAGACGAGGGCCCAAGCGCGGCGAAATTGTGGTGTTCAACTCACCGCATGCTTTTGATCCAGCATTGAAAACCGCTGGATCTCCCCCCACGTTCCGCTGTGCCCTGGCCAACTTTCCTCTTCTGGGACTGATCCCCGGCCTGAGCCATCCTGCATGCGATGCCTACATCAAGCGGGTTGTCGCTGTGGGTGGAGACCAGGTCTCCGTGAACCCGCGAGGTGAAGTCCGCGTGAATGGAGATCCCGTGGATGAGCCCTATGTGACCAAGTATTGCCCTGTTGATGAACAAGGGATGAGCCTCTGCCGCACGCTGAATGTGACGGTGCCTGAAGGGCACGTGCTCGCGCTTGGTGACAACCGCAGTAACAGCTGGGATGGACGCTATTGGCCAGGAGGTCCTTTCTTGCCTGAAGACCAAATCATTGGCCGAGCGCTCTGGAGGTTCTGGCCTCTCAATCGACTGGGAACGCTGGGGTCCTGAGCCCGCATTGCACAACGCGTCCACTTAACGGCTGGTCGAGGCAGGGCTGATTGGCGGCCTTCGAAGCCCATGGATCTGATCGCGTGGGTCTCCAGGTCACATCGGGGTCAAACAGAAGCCAGCGATTGCTTCCCTGTGTCAGACACTCCTCTTCAACCCCCAGGAGTCGGGAGGGACCGAAGCTGAGCACGTCCCAGAGCCGTTCAGGTGTCCAGCCACTCGACACTACAAGCGTTTGCCAGAGGGAGGGAAGCACGTGTTGATGACCGGAGATCCCACGTTGGCGCTGATCAGGAGGCAGCAGGCACTCTTCATCATCAAGCGGTGTTGCATGGACAGCGATCGCCTGGATCAGGCCCTCGCTGAGGCCTTCGACCAGTGCCTCACGATCTCTTCTGTTGCCCAGGGACGGTGAAACAAACCATGAGGCTGCCGTGGCTGCACTGGAACTGTTACTCGTCAGCACGTGCCACCAGCTCACGGTCGCGGCAGGACGCAAGCTCATTTGCTTCAGCAGACCAACTCCTGCGGCGGTGGACAAACCCATCAGCGTCAGCTTGCGCTCTGGGTGCTCCTGTTGAAGCTGAGCGAGCTGGCTGAGGGGTAGCGTTTCGCTGCTGACAGGATCGGTGGGCCAGCCAGCCCGTAGTGCTTCGGGGCCTTCCCTCAACAGGCCCTCCCCGCGCAGAACGGCATCAAGGGGTGGGATCAGAACAGGTGATAACCCTGATTCTCCGAGGGTAAAGGCGCGGTCGAGCAAGGGGACCGGCGGCATGTTGTTGCCATCTGAGAGGCCAACGGCACCTGCCTCGATCAGATCGGCATGGGGAGTCAGTTGTTCGCCCTGCCCGCCCTGGCTGAAGCCTCCCCAGAGATGGACAGTCACGTCACAGTCGGATCGCTGAAATCCGCGAAGTCGATCTGGCAGTTCCCGTCGGTTCCCTGATGCCTCAGGTAGCAAAGCAAGCTGTCCATAACCGCCTGCAGCGGCAGATCGCACCATGCTTTCCAGAGTTTCGCCTTGGCCCTGGAACGGCTCCGGCAGCAGGGAATGAACATCGACCAGGCATGGAGCAAGCAGCTGATGTCCTGCAGCAGTCGAGCCGATTCCCGCTGTTCGAGCCGCTTCGCGGGCCTGGTCGCCGAATGCCTCGAGACGTCCCTCCCGCAGCAGAGCTGCACCCTGTTCCTGCAGCGGCTGGTCGGGCCCGACTAGCACCCTCACGGGGTCAAGCAGGATCATCTCGGTCATCGATTAAGTGTTAGAGCGCTCCGGCCGCCGTGCGATCGAGCACACCGCCGAGGTGGGAGGTGAGGTTCAGGCAGGCAACCACTGCAGGCTGGCCCGGTTCGGAAGGCATGTCGACCACCGTGACGCCTCCGTTGCCCTGTTTGACGGCCCAGATGTCAGCAGGACTGAGCCCCAGCAGGTGGCAGAGGATTGTTTTGTTCACAGCGTCATGGGCCACCACCAGGGCGGTTTCCGTGGCGTCGAGACTGGATGCAATGGCGTTCCAGCTGTCAACGGAGCGATTCCAGACGTCTTGGATTGTTTCCCCTTCAGGCATCTGCACTGTGTCGGGTGAGCGTTTCCACTCCTCCAGCAGATCTCCCCAATCGGCGCTGATTTCCGATTCAAGCTTGCCCTCCCAGAGGCCATGACCGATTTCCATGAGTCCGTCCGTGAGCGTGATGGAGATGCCTGGGTGAGATTTCAGGATGCCCTCAGCTGTCTCGCGTGGGCGTGACATTGAACTGCTGTAGGCCTTTTGCAAGGACACGTCTTGCAGAAAGCCCCTCGCAGCCTCCGCCTGAGCCTGACCATTGCTGTTCAGAGGGATGTCGATCTGTCCTTGGAAGCGACCTTCTCGATTCCAGTTCGTTTCGCCATGTCGCACAAGGATGAGTCGTGATCCTCCGCCTTTGGCAGGAAGTGGAGGGTCGAGGTGCGCGGTGCTGTTCAGGCACTCGATCTGCACCTGATAGCCGTTTTCGCATGGGCTGAGATTGAAAATCGAGAGTGAGGCATTGTCTAGGCGAAGTCGACGGAAGCCCCGTTCCGGCTCTCCCAGCAGGCTCACGATCAGGCAGCGCAGGATGGCGTTGTGCCCCACCAGCAGCACGGTGTCATCACTGTTCACGGGATGCCGCCTGACCAATTCCTCCAGGAAGCGTCGGGCCTGCTTCATCAACTCCTCGTAAGGGCGATAACGGCTCCCGTCCTTTCTGATTAACTCCAGAGCTTCCGGTTTCTGTTTCCAGGTCGCGAAGTCCTCTGGGAAGCGTTCCGATCGTTCGGCCGCAGTCAGCCCACTCCACGGCTCGAGATCAATCTCCAGCAGGCCGTCATCGAAGCTTGGTTCCAGTCCGTCGTCCCGGCTCTCGAGGATTCCCGCCGCTGTGGATGCAGCCCGTTTCAGCGGAGAGCTGTAAACCGCCTGAATGGGGACATCGACAAGCGCCTGCCCGAGCCGGCGAGCCTGCTCCTGTCCTGAAGCAGTGAGTGTGGAGAGATCGTCTCGCCCCTGGATTCTCCGCTCCACATTGAAGCTGCTGAGACCGTGGCGAACGAGGAGAAGACGCAGGGGCACCGCTACATGCTGAAAGAGCGACGCCATCGTATGAGCGTGCCCAGGGTGAACTCTTCATCGGCTGTGGCAGCCCTACCGACGAGAATTCAAGGCAATTGCCCGCTCTGTGTGACCAGCCCACCTTCCGGACGATCAACGGCGGCCTCGTCTTGGAAGGTGCTGCTTGCCATTTTGTCGCTGGTACTGGCTACCACGATCTGGGCCCTAGGGCTGGTGGACAGTTTCGCTAAACCCTCTGTTGCGCCTGCATTGTCGCTGGAGCAACAGGAACTGACGTTGCTGGCAGAACCGCAGATTCCCCCGCCTCTGCGACCCCTTCTGCTTGGAATAGATGCCTCCGATTCCCTGCTCAACAGCCTGCGGCAAATTCCGCTGGAGCGGTTGGATGACCGCCAGAAAATTTTGTTCACTGCCCTGGAGACGGATCCCGAGCATCGGCGCAGTCTCCAGCAATTGGATCTCGAATCCAGTGATCTGCGGCAGCTTCAGAGAGCGCTCGCGGAAGGCGATAAGCGCAATGTCTCAGCGGATGAGCGTTCCAGGCTGCTGCTCCTGACTGCCGACCCGCTAACCCGTCGACTCGCCTGTGAAGCACTGGGTGGTGACGAGGAGAGCTGTCTCGATCAGGCCTTGGCGATAAGGGCTGCCCGCCGGTTGGTGATCAGTGAGCTGTTTCCCCTGCTGGCCCTGCTGCTCGGTGGACTTTTGCTGTTGCGCCATCTATGGCAATTGCTGCGACGCCGACTGCCCTCCTGGCCAGCTCTGCTTGCCCCTCCTCTCGGTGTTCTGGACATGGTGCTGCTGGTGGCGGGCGGTTTCGTTGTGCTTGGTGAGGTGTTGATTCCTCTGTTGGTCATTCCGATCTCCTCGGCCTTCACGCGCGGTCTTTCTGCACCTCTGACGCAGGGCATCAATGTTTTTCTGGGTTATGTCGCCCTGGCGGCACCTCCCCTGCTGATCTTGCGTCAGCAGCTGGGGCAGCTGGACCGTGCACAGAGGCCTCCGCAAGGATGGCTGCAGTGGCGGATTCAGCCTCTTGCTAGGGCCCTGCTTCAGGGGGGGCGAGGCTGGCTGATGGTTTTGCCTCCCGTTGTTCTGACCGGTTGGTTGATCACTCGTGTGATCGGGGATCAGGGAGGCAGCAACCCATTGCTTGAGATCGTCCTCAACAGTCAGGACCCCCTCGCCTTGTTGTTGCTGTCTCTCACGGCTGTGGTTCTGGCGCCGCTGTTTGAAGAAACCATCTTCCGCGGTGTGTTGTTGCCTGTGCTTGGCCAGTCTCTCGGTCGATTAGGAGGCGTGCTGGTGAGTGCTCTGGTCTTTGCAGTCGCTCATCTCAGCATCGGTGAACTGGCTCCGCTTTTGGTGCTCGGACTCGGCCTTGGCCTGCTCCGTCTCAGCACCGGCCGGCTGCTTCCCTGCGTGGTGATGCACGCACTCTGGAACGGCGTGACCTTCCTGAATCTTGTGTTGTTGGGGAGCTGAGCCAATCTTCAGTCCTGGTCAAGGTTTCAGGCTTGCGGTGTCCTCTCTCAGGTGGTTCACTGGCGCATTGATCATCCTTGTCCGTGGTCGCGGTTCCGCAGTCACAACCGTCTTCCGCGCGACGTCCTGCCCCAAGACGTCCGGCCTCAAGACGTCCGTTCGAGGTCATTCAGGGATCGCTCTCCGCACGTCGTGTTGCACGCAAGTCCCCTCTACTGGCCGGTTTACACCGCACGGCAGACGGCAGCCTGATTGGAGTCTTCGCGGCAGTTCTTGTCCTCAGTGGGCTCACGCTGCATTGGCAGCATCGGTGGACCCTCGCCTTCCGTCAGCTTGAGATGACCAGGGAGCAGGCCCATCGGCTGACCGAATCCACGGCCATGCTCGAACGTCATTTGTTGGAGCGCTCTCAGACCCCCAAGCAGATGGTGCCCACAACGGTGGCCAATCTGGTGTATCTCGACCGTCCCTCATCGGCTTCCACCAAGCCAGGGATCGACCACCTGGCCATGCTCGGTTCGCTCATGGAGCGCACCATTCATCACGGCTACTGATTCATGGGCCGTTCCGCCAAGTCTTCACGGCCAGGAGCCGGCCGTCAGCGCAGGAGAGTTGTGCCTTTGGAGCCAGTCCCGGCGGGACGCATGCGATCTGTCTTCGCGCTGCTGTGTCTAGGCCTTGTCGGCTTGATGGGACGAATGGCCTGGCTGCAGGTGTTTCAGGCCAGCGAGCTCGAGGCTCGTGCGCGTTCAGTGCAGACCCAGCGCACGCAGCCGCTGGGGACCCGTCGCCCCATTGTTGATCGCACCGGGCGTCTTGTTGCTCTTGATGAAGAGCGCTACCGACTCTGGCTGCATCCGCGTTACTTCAATCTTCCTGGCGATGCCCCGACTCTCATTCGCCCCCCTGCCGATGTTGCGGCACGTTTAGCTCCGTTACTGACACTCACCGAGGCGGAGATCCTTCAGCGAATCGGAGACCGTCCTTCCGGGATCAAGTTGATCGAGGGGCTTGATCCAGAAACTGCATCAACAATCCGCTCCGCTGGCATCTCCGGCGTTGACCTTGAGTCCTATCCCTACCGCGTGTATCCCCAGGGCGATTTGTTCGCCAATGTGGTCGGCTTTCTCAATCAGGATCGTGAGCCTCAGGCAGGGCTTGAACAAAGCCGACATGACGAACTTCAGCGCCATGAACAGGCCCGAAGTCTTCGTCGAGGAGCCGATGGCACTCCGTTGCCCGACAATCTGGACGCCGGAGTGTTCTTTGGGGATGATCTGCGACTGCAGCTCACGCTCGATGCGCGTCTTCAGGCCGTTGCTGCGAAGGCCCTGGCTGCTCAGATCAAAACCTGGAAAGCCCAGAAAGGAGTAGCCATTGTCATGGACGTCACCAACGGTGAGTTGCTGGCGTTGGCATCGGTGCCCACTTACGACCCGAACAGCTACTGGAGTTTTCCGGCAGGTCGTTTCCGGGAATGGTCCGTACAGGATCTCTATGAACCCGGATCCACCTTCAAGCCCATCAACCTGGCGCTGGCTCTTCAGGAAAATGCGATTCAGACCACAGGACGTGTTCAGGACAGCGGTTCTGTCACGATCGGCGGGTGGCCGATTAACAATCACGACCGTCGAGCCAACGGTTTGATCGACTTTGCCACGGTGCTGCAAGTGTCGAGCAACGTCGGCATGGTCCAGGCCATGCGCAAGCTGCCCTCCTCGACGTACTGGGACTGGTTGAGTCGACTTGGCCTGGATGCACGGCCCGACACCGACCTCCCCGGTGCCGTTGCCGGTCAGCTCAAGACCAAGGAGCAGTTCACCACCCAGCCGATCGAGCCGGCAACGGCGTCGTTTGGGCAGGGATTCTCACTGACACCGTTGAAGTTGGTTCAGCTGCATGCCTTGCTCGCCAACGGCGGCCGTCTGGTGAGCCCCCATATCACCAGAGGGCTGAGAGCCGGCGATGCGTTGGCTCCACCTGGATCACGTCAAGGCAAGCCACTGCTGAAACCTGAGGTCACGCGAACTGTGATGGCTTGGATGGAATCAGTGGTGGAGAAAGGAAGCGGCAAGGGCGTCAGAACACCGGGATACCGCATCGGTGGCAAGACGGGCACCGCTCAGAAGGCTCTGAACGGCGTTTATGTTCCCGGCGCTCTGATCTGCAGTTTTGTGGCGACTCTCCCCGTTGACGATCCGCGCTACGTCGTGTTGGTGGTCGTGGATGAGCCCCAGGGAGACAACGCCTATGGATCCACGGTGGCTCTTCCGGTTGCGAAATCAATCATTGATGGTCTGTTGGTGATTGAAAAGATTCCGCCCAGCACGGCGCGTACTCCAGCTTCGGCGCAACCAGGTTGAAGTGGTGGAAGTGCCTCGTCCCGTTGAGCTTTCGGTGGGATGCCAGCTCTGAAAACGCCGCTACGTTACAAGCAACAAGCCTTTAGAGACATGGCAACTCTTCTTGAGCAGCTCTCTGCGATGACCGTTGTGGTGGCGGATACGGGTGATCTTGAAGCTATTCGCAAATTCACACCACGGGATGCCACCACGAATCCATCCCTGATTCTCGCTGCTGCTCAGATCCCTGCTTATCAAAGTCTGATCGATGAGGCCCTGCGATCCTCCCGTCATCTGATCGGCGATAGTGCACCCGTTGAGACGGTGGTGCGCGAGGCGCTCGATGAGATCAGCGTGATTTTCGGCAAGGAAATCCTCAAGATCGTGCCCCGCCGTGTGTCCACCGAGGTTGATGCTCGGCTCAGTTACGACACTGCCGCCACGATTGAAAAGGGTCGCAAGCTGGTTCGCCTCTACAACGACGCCGGCATCAGTAATGATCGCGTATTGATCAAGATCGCCTCCACCTGGGAGGGCATCAAAGCTGCTGAAGTGCTTGAGAGGGAAGGCATTCACTGCAATCTCACGCTCCTGTTTGGCTTTGCTCAGGCGGTGGCCTGCGCTGAAGCAGGCGTGACTCTCGTTTCGCCGTTCGTTGGCCGCATCCTCGACTGGTACAAAGCCGAGACAGGAAGGGATTCTTATCCCGGTCCGGAGGACCCCGGTGTCTTGTCTGTCACCAGAATCTTCAACTACTTCAAGGCCTACGGCTACAAGACTGAGGTGATGGGGGCCAGTTTCCGCAACCTCGACGAAATCACCCAGCTTGCCGGTTGCGATCTGCTCACTATTTCACCCAAGTTGCTGGATCAGCTGCGTTCCAGTGAGGCCATTCTCAATCGCAAACTCGATGCGACAAACCCCTCAAACAGTGAACCTCAGATCCACGTCGACAAGGAGCAGTTCGACAGCCTGATGGCCTCTGATCGGATGGCCACAGACAAACTTGGCGAAGGCATCAAGGGCTTCAGCAAAGCGATTGAAACGCTTGAAAGCATGCTGGCCCATCGACTCGCGGAACTTGAGGGTGGTCAGGCTTTCGGTCATGCCGTGCAGGAGATTTTCATGCTGAATGACATGAACGGTGACGGCTGCATCACGCGTGATGAATGGCTGGGCAGTGATGCTGTGTTTGATGCTCTGGATGCAGATCATGACGGCCGACTTACTCAGGAAGAGGTGCGATGCGGCTTCGGATCTGCCCTGTCACTGACCAGAGCCTGATCGTCCTGTCGTCTTTGACTGTTTCTCCGTGAATGCCCTCCTCGACACCATGCGTGCCCTTGCTCAGAAGAGTGAGGTGCATGGCGCTCATACCGGCGACGTGATCTTCAAGGCTGACAACCCTGGTGCGTCGATGTTTGGTGTACTTGAGGGCAGAGTTCGACTGAGCTGGACCAATGAAAACGGCCAGCAGGGATATGAACTGATCGAAGCTGGCAATGTGTTTGGTGCTGGTGCGTTGGTGATGGAAGGCCATCGTCGACTGGGCACGGCAAAGGCTGAAACCGATTGCCGCCTGATCGAGATGAACCGCGAGAAATTTCTTTTTGCCGTTCAGGAGTCGCCCATGTTTGCCGTCGAGCTTCTGGCCTCAGTCGACGCCCGTCTGCGTGATCTGAAGATTGCACC
The DNA here is from genome assembly GCF_900473955.1 of Synechococcus sp. GEYO. Lineage (NCBI taxonomy): Bacteria > Bacillati > Cyanobacteriota > Cyanophyceae > Synechococcales > Synechococcaceae > Synechococcus > Synechococcus sp. GEYO. The sequence goes on along the minus strand of NZ_UCNL01000003.1, from coordinate 122,843 downwards.
CCAAGCCTGATCTCAATCTGACTAGTTTCTTGAGAGTGTTTTGGAGCTGTTCCGCAATCGATGGCGTTGCAGCTGGTCTGGTTCAAGCGTGACTTGCGGCTCGAGGATCACAGGCCACTGATCCAGGCACTGGCTCTTGGAGACGTGCTGCCTCTTTACATCGTTGAGCCTGCTCTTTGGCGCCAGCAGGATGTCTCAGGTCGTCAGTGGGAGTTCTGCAGGGAAGCTCTACTCGACCTTCAGCAGGCCATGGCTGCTCTTGGCCAGCCGCTGGTCATTCGCTGCGGGGATGCAGTGACAGTGCTTGAGCGTGCCAGGCGTCAGCTCGGAGTGTCGGGCCTCTGGAGTCATGAAGAGACTGGTAATGACTGGACCTACGCCAGAGACAGGCGGGTCGCGGCGTGGGCCAGGGAGCGCAGCATTCCCTGGCGAGAGATTCCGCAGTTCGGTGTGATCCGCCCGTTGCCGACACGTGGTGGATGGGCCCGGCGCTGGGAAGAGCGCATGGCGGAACCGATCACGCCTGCCCCCACCCGTCTCGAGCCACTGCAGGGGGTCTCAACCGGTGAAGTGCCTTCGGCTGCTGACCTGGGACTCGAGCCTGATCCATGCCCTCATCGCCAGCATGGTGGCCGTCATGCCGGTCTGAACGAACTCGAGCATTTCCTGGACCAACGGGTGGGGCAGTACTGCCAATCCATCTCCAGTCCGAACAGGGCCTTCACAGGATGTTCCAGGCTCTCCACTTATCTCACCTGGGGTTGCCTGTCCATGCGTGAGGTTCTTCAGCGCAGTCGTGCGAGCCGGGGACGCGGGGCGCGCAGTTTTGGGTCGAGGCTTCACTGGCACTGTCATTTCATCCAGAAGCTTGAGGATCAACCCTCAATCGAGTGGCAGGACTTTCATCCTTTCATGCGTGATCTCCGAGATCCTGATGCCGAGCGTCTATCGGCCTGGGCGGAAGGCCGAACCGGAGTGCCTTTTGTGGATGCCTGCATGCGGGCTTTGAGAGCCAATGGGTGGATCAACTTCCGGATGCGGGCAATGTTGATGTCGTTTGCGAGCTACAACCTCTGGTTGCCCTGGAGGGACAGCGGCCTGCACCTCGCCCGTCAGTTTGTGGATTACGAACCGGGGATTCACTGGAGTCAATGCCAGATGCAGTCGGGCAGCACCTCCATCAACACGATCCGGATCTACAACCCGATCAAGCAGGGTCGTGATCACGATCAGGACGGCGTGTTCATCCGCCGCTGGTGCCCTGAACTGGCGGACATTCCCACGGTGCATCTTCATGAACCCTGGGCACTCAACGGCGTTATGCCGATTGTGGATTGTGCCGATTCAGCAAGACAGGCCAAGGAGCGGATCTTCGCGATCAGGCATTCAGCTGGCTTTGACCGTCATGCCGATGCGATTCAGCGGCGGCATGGCTCCAGGCGGGCTGGTTTGCCGGCACCATCCCGACGACGATCACGTCGCCGCCTCAGTGATCCATCGGTGCAGCAGCTGGCCTTCGATCTCTAGCTGCGCTGCAGCAGCAGCCGGCGAATGACCCTCTGAGCGATATCGCCATAGCCCATCTCTCCGGAGAGGATTTGGGCGATCCGTCTGGGAGCCGTCGGCCGTTTGACCCCTAGCTGATAGCCCACACCGGGGAAGCGGTAAAACACCTGGGCAATCCGACGACCCCATGCCATGGAGTCGCCCCAGCGCTGTCGCATCGCCTTGGAGTAGCCCTTTAACGATTGTTCGTCGCCCTTCAGCCAGTGGTCCAGGTGCTTTGCGGCTTCGCAGCCGCTCATTAGAGCTGGTCGTAACCCCTCTGCAAGGAAGGGGTCGCAGAGAGATGCGGCATCGCCAACCGCTACCACCCCGTCGGCATGGAGCGGGCTGTGACCGTTCCAGACCCTCAGATTGGCCTGCTGCCGAAGACCTGCGTCGGCTGCAAAGCCAAGGTCAGGGAGCAGTGCATTCAGGATCGTCTCCGAATCGGTGACATCACGACCGATGAAGGTGCCCACTCCCACATTGATCCCATCTGCCAGCGGAAAAGCCCAGGCAAACCCGTGGTGCACAAGCCCGAATTCGAAACGTGCCGTTCCAGGAGCGAGCGTTCCAAGCCCTTCCAGACGAACCGAGAGTGTGCTTGCCATGTGCAGCGAGCTCGGGCCGACGCCGACTTGTTGCGGCCAGGGAGACCCTGAGCCATCAGCGATCACCACGGCTCGGGCCTTCACAGTTGTCCCCTGTTCCGCTGTGAGCTTCCAGCACTCGCCGGTGCGATCGAGCGCCGTCACACGACATGGTCGCTGAACGGTGGCACCAGCGCTCTTGGCATGCTCAAGCAACAAGGAATCCAGATGCTCACGCCTCACAATCCAGAACGGTGCCTCACCGGGAAGTTCGGCGACAACGGGATCCTCCAGACACCAGCTGAAGTCGACCTGATGGATGACATCATCAACCGCAGGGCTGAGGTCGAAAGGGAACCAGTTCTGCACAGAGGAGGCCATACCTCCACCGCAGGGCTTGATCTGGGCCAAGGTCTCCGCTTCGAGAATGGTGACGGAATGCCCTGCGTGAGCAAGGTGAAAAGCAGCTGAAGTGCCGGCAGCTCCGGCACCGATCACGGCAACGTCAGTTGTAATCACACCTTGAGGATGTCGGCCTCCTTATCGGCCAAGTGCTTCTCCAGCAGTGCGATGAACTTCTCGAGAGTTTTCTGGATGGTCTCCTGCTCGTCACGGCTTTGATCCTCGGAAAACTCACCCTCTTTTTCCTGCTTCTTGATTTTGTCGATGGCGTCGCGGCGGATGTTGCGCAGGGCAACCTTTCCTTCCTCGGCATATTTGGAGGCGAGCTTGCAGAACTCCTTGCGCCGCTCCTCGGTGAGAGGTGGCACGTTAATGCGGATGATTTTGCCGTCGTTGTTGGGGGTGAAGCCCAGTTCGCTCATGGCGATCGCCTTCTCAATGCCCGCCAGCGAGCTGATGTCGAAGGGCTGGATCTGGATGGTCTGTGAGTCAGGTGTGGTCAGCGTGGCCAACGATTTCAGTGGCGTGTCGGCGCCGTAGTACTCCACCGAGATGCGATCGAGCAGAGACGAGTTGGCCCGTCCTGTTCGGATGGTGTTGAACATGCGTTGGGTGGATTCCACCGACTTCTGCATGCTCGCTTCGAGGTCTTGCTTCGACATAACGCTTGTCAGTTGTTGATCCGGGAACCGATCGGCTCTCCAGCCACGGCTTTGCCGATGTTGCCAGGTTCAAACAGATTGAAAACAACAATCGGGATGTTGTTGTCTTTGCAAAGAGCGATGGCCGTGCTGTCCATCACGGCGAGTTCACCGCTCAGAACCTGCTGGTAGGTGAGGTACTCCTGTTTCACGGCATCGGCATGGATGGCGGGATCCTTGTCATAGACACCATCCACCTTGGTGGCCTTGAACACCACATCCGCATTGATCTCGGCTGCCCGCAGAGCTGCCGTGGTGTCGGTGGTGAAGAAGGGATTGCCGCAACCAGCGCCGAAGACCACCACACGTCCTTTCTCGAGATGGCGGATGGCTTTACGGCGGATGTAAGGCTCGGCGACTTCCTGCATGCCGATGGCGGTCTGCACCCGGGTTGGTACACCTGCGCGCTCCAGTCCGTCCTGGAGCGTGATCGCATTCATCACGGTGGCCAGCATGCCCACGTAATCCGCTGTGGCTCGATCCATTCCGGCGGCCGACCCTTTCAGACCTCGGAAGATGTTTCCTCCGCCCACCACAATCGCCAGCTGGGTGCCGCCAGCGATCACCTTGGCAACGTCTTCAGCGATGGACTGCACGATGGCGGGATCGATTCCGTAGCCCTGGTCTCCCATCAGCGCCTCTCCGCTGAGTTTCAGGAGTGCACGCGCGTAGGCCATTCATCCACCTGATCCAGCTGACAGTAGCAACCAGGATCGGACGGTCCCGCCACTGGCGCGTACGCAGCGGAGCCGCTTGGATAGGGAAACGTCAAAGCCCCTATGTCTGACGAGAACGGTGGACGCAGTTCGGTGATGGCACGCCTCACCCTCTCCGCTCTGGATCGCGCTAGTCAGGATCCGTCCTGCTGGCGTGATCCCATTGTTCATCGTGCTCTTCTGGTGAGTGGTCTGTCCGTGCTGACTGCTGCGTCGGGTTTGATCAGACGCGATCTGGATCAGGGCTGAGACTCAGTACTCGATGCCAGCCTGAGCTTTCACACCCTGCTCTCTGAATGGGTGTTTGCTCAAGGTCATTTCTGTCACGAGGTCGGCTGCATCGATCAGTGATGCTGGTGCTCCGCGTCCCGTGACAGCCACATGGCACAGCTCAGGTCGCTCCCTCAGGCCAGCGATCACGGTGTCTGGCTCGATGTAGCCCAGCTTGATGGCCACATTGAGTTCATCCAGCAGAACCAGCTTGATGCGCCCGTCACGCAGATGGTCCAGGGCGGTTTGCCAGGCCTCTGTGACCAGTTGCTGATCACGCTGGCGGTCTTGGGTCTCCCAGGTGAATCCCTCCCCCAGTGCATGCCAGCTGATCTGGTCGCCGAACGCTTGTAGCGCCCGGGCTTCCCCTGGCTCCCAACCACCCTTGATGAATTGCACAACCGCCACTCGTTCGCCGTGGCCGAGGGTGCGAAGCACAAGCCCGAGGCCTGCCGTTGTTTTGCCCTTGCCTTGGCCGGTGAACACCAGGATCAGTCCCTTCTCCTTGTTGCGCTTCTCGACGCGCTGGCGTTGCACTTCTTGGCGTCGTTCCATGCGCTTTCGGTAGCCGGCATCGTCCTGCTCTGGTGCAAGCTTTCCTCCCATGCCCAGTTCCGCTGCCGTCTGGTCGAGATTGCTGTTGCTCATGGAGAAGGTGTGTCGATGCTTGGGCGTGCCGCGGTGAGCCGCTGCAGGGCCTGCCCTGCCAGTAACTCCTGCTTCACCGCAGTGAAACCGAGCTTCTGCAGCTGAGACGGCAGGTCATCCTCCAGCATGGACGTGGCCGTATCGGTTTCAAACAAGGCGCAGAACAGTTGTTGCGGGAGTCGCAGCCATGGTCCTGCGGGGTGCAGATCCACAATCACCAGCCAGCCACCTGGTTTCAACAGGCGCAAGCTCTGGCGCAGCACCAGCTCGCGTTCGCGGCGCGGAAATTCATGCAGCGCAACGCTCAGCTGAATGGCATGAAAGCTTTCATCTTGGAACGGTGGTTCCTCGGCCAATCCCTCCACTCGCTTCAGGCCTGGGTGGCGTCGGGCGGCCAGAGTCAGTGCGAGAGGAGAGAGATCAAGGCCTGTGACACTGAAGCCGGCCGCCAACCAGGGCGCTGCGGCCTCACCGCTGCCGCAGCAGAGATCCAGCACAGGTGCACCGCTCTCAAGCCTGGACTGCAGGGCCTCCAGCCCCAGGCTGCGGAGTTGCTCGACACCACCCACACTCAGTGATGAGATCGCCGTGACCGTGTCGTAGATCCAGCGGTAGCGATAGGCCAGGGGCCGCAGAAACGAGGTCATCAGGGTCAGGAATGGATGAGAGGGGCATCATCCAGAGCGTTCATCCTGACGTTGGAGTGACGCGTTCTGCGGCACCAAAAGCCGATAATCCGTTGAGATTTCGATGCGTTCTAGCAATCCAAACCGCAGCTGTTGTCTGCAACTGGATGGCCACCCTGGGTTAATGATCCCTCATGACGCCTGTTGTCGTGCCAGGGCCGCGTCCACAGCCTGTTGCTGATCGCGCCGGGTGATCCAGTGGTGATAGGTGCGGGTGTGAATGGCCACGGAGTGGCCCATCATTCTCGCAGAAACCGTGTCAGGCAGACCGATGTGGATGGTTCTCACTGCCCAGGCATGGCGCAGGTCATAAGGGGTGAGGGGAAGGTCGTAGCGCCGAAATTGCTCGGTGACCCGGCGTCCCACCTGCTGCAGGGTCGTTGTCCTCAGATCAGTGCTGATCACCGGTAGCGCCTGCGGCTCTCGTCCAAGTTTCAGAAGGTCAAACCGCTCGACCCAGTCCGGGTTGAAAGGCCAAACCTGATGCTCACCCGTTTTGGTGGTAGGCAAGACCCGGATCACGCGATCTCCCGCGTCGCTCAGTGCGGAGAGGTCGCTGAAGAACACTTCATGGTTGCGAAGGCCATAGGTGGCCATCAGGCCATAGGCCAGTCGCCAGCGTGGATTGGGAATCCGCAGGATGCTCTCGAGAATTTGCTGGTCGCTGGGCAGCTGGCGGAAGCGGGCTCGATGCAGGCCATAGCCGGCCGCCTCTGCTCGCCAGTTCTCGGGCAGTTCCAGTTCCAGGTGCCTGGCCAGGCTGCCCAGGGCTGTGCTGCATTGCTGGCGACTGCGGCTTCCGTCGGGGTAGCTGTGCAGGGTCTGAAGCAGCAGCTTGGCGCCGATTCGCCCCGTGTCCTTGCCGGCCATTGTGCGCAGTCGTCGCAGATAGGGGTTGTAGGCACCTGTCCATGTGGTTCGACTGCCAGCAGGTGAGCGTCGCCGTCGTGGATCAGCAAAAAAGGCTTGCTCAAAGGTCTGGAGTTGCTTATCCAGCAGATGGCGAGTTCTAGCTGCAGCGCCGGATGTGTTCGCCGTTTGCGCAGGCGTCTTGATCCACTGCTCCCATCGAAACTGGTCGCGCTTGAGCTGGGCATCGATCACCCGAGCGATCTGCTCGGCTTCGCGCAATCCATCCCTGTCGTTCTCAAGGCCGAGGCTGAGGCGTTGCACCGATCGCTGGCCGGGTTTTTCACGCCCAGGTAACAAGCCACGCAGGTTTAACCGGCGACCGCGACATTCGATACGTAAGCCGATGCCGATCGAGGCCAGCGCTGCATTCGAATTTCGCCTGATCTCTTCAAGAGGCTCGCTGGGAGTCATCCTTTCCTTCAGGACATCGTCAAGATGCCGTTAACGCGGGTTACTCTCAACCCCTGCAATCGTTTCCAGACATGGCTCGGGTCGGTGTCGTACTGCTCAATCTGGGTGGCCCTGAGCGGATTCAGGACGTAGGTCCCTTTCTTTTCAATCTCTTCGCGGATCCGGAGATCATCCGGCTGCCAATTCCAGCTCTGCAGAAGCCTCTGGCTTGGTTGATCAGCACCCTTCGCAGCGGCAAGTCACAGAGCGCCTACCGCTCCATCGGTGGCGGTTCTCCACTGCGTCGGATCACCGAGCAGCAGGCTCGAGAGCTGCAGAGCCTGCTGCGGCAACGGGGTATTGAGGCCACCAGCTACGTGGCCATGCGCTACTGGCATCCCTTCACAGAGTCTGCCGTTGCGGATATCAAGGCCGACGGAATGGATCAGGTGGTTGTGCTGCCGCTTTACCCACACTTCTCCATCAGCACCAGTGGTTCAAGTTTCAGGGAGCTCCAGCGCCTGCGTCAGGGGGATGGTGTCTTCGAGAAGCTGCCAATCCGCTGCATCCGCAGCTGGTTTGACCACCCTGGCTACGTCACCGCGATGGCTGAGCTGATCGCTGAGGAAGTCCGCAATAGCGATGACCCCCTCAAGGCTCATGTCTTCTTCAGTGCCCATGGCGTACCGAAGAGTTATGTCGAAGAAGCCGGTGATCCTTATCAACAGGAAATCGAGGCTTGCACGGCTCTGATCATGAAGAGGCTTGAGGAGCTTCTGGGCCACGACAACCCTCACACCCTCGCTTATCAAAGCCGTGTGGGTCCGGTCGAGTGGCTGAAGCCTTACACCGAAGAAGCCCTCGAAGAGCTCGGCAAAGCCAAAATCAACGACCTTGTCGTGGTTCCGATCAGCTTTGTCAGCGAGCACATCGAAACGCTGGAGGAAATTGACATCGAGTACCGCGAACTCGCCACCGAGTCCGGTGTGGTGAATTTCCGTCGCGTCCGTGCTCTCGACACCTATCCCCGCTTCATTGAGGGATTGGCTGATCTTGTGGTCACCAGCCTTGAAGGCCCTGAAGTCAGCCTTGATGCGGCAGCTGAACTGCCAACCAAGGTGAAGCTCTATCCCCAGGAGAAATGGGAGTGGGGCTGGAACAACAGTTCCGAAGTCTGGAACGGGCGACTGGCCATGCTGGGCTTCTCCGCGTTTCTGCTGGAGATCATCAGTGGCCAGGGTCCTCTGCATGCACTCGGACTGCTCTGAACTCCGGCAAACCGAGAGGCCGGCCCTTAATCTTGAGGGTCAATTCCCCGTGACGACACAGTGACGCTGATCTCCGCTCCCACGGCCGACACAGCGTCCAACAGTGATGGAAGTCGCCGGATGAGCGGAGCCCAGGCCTTGATGGATGCTCTGCGGCTGCACGGTGTGGATACGATTTTCGGTTATCCAGGTGGCGCCATTCTTCCGATCTACGACGCCCTGCATGTGGCAGAGAGCGAGGGTTGGTTGCGTCACTTCCTCGTGCGTCATGAACAAGGCGGAACCCATGCGGCGGATGCCTATGCGCGTGCGACCGGCAGAGTCGGTGTGTGCTTCGGAACGTCCGGTCCTGGGGCGACCAACCTGGTCACGGGCATTGCCACCGCTCAGATGGATTCTGTGCCGATGGTGGTGATCACCGGTCAGGTTCCGAGGACGGCGATTGGAACCGATGCCTTCCAGGAAACCGACATCTTCGGCATCACCTTGCCGATCGTGAAACATTCATGGGTTGTGCGAAACCCCGCAGATCTCGGTTCGGTGGTTGCCCAGGCCTTTCACATTGCAGCCTCGGGTCGACCTGGTCCCGTTCTGATTGATATCCCTAAAGATGTTGGCCAGGAGGAGTTTGATTACATCCCGGTTCAGCCAGGATCCGTCGTTCCTGCTGGGTTCGGCTCCACTCCAGCACCTGATTTCCAGTCGCTAGAGGCAGCACTTGACCTGATCGCCGAAGCCCAGCGCCCTCTCCTCTACGTGGGGGGCGGTGCAATTGCCTCCTCCGCTCACGACAGCATCGCCGTACTCGCAGAGCGCTACCAGATTCCTGTCACCACGACGTTGATGGGTAAGGGCGCCTTTGACGAGAACCACTCGCTGGCGCTGGGCATGCTGGGCATGCACGGCACGGCCTACGCCAATTTTGCTGTAACCGATTGCGATTTGCTGATTGCTGTCGGTGCTCGCTTTGATGACCGGGTGACCGGCAAGCTCGATACCTTCGCCCCGCATGCCCGGGTGATTCATTTCGAGATCGATCCGGCTGAGATCGGCAAGAACAGGCGCCCTGATGTCGCAGTTCTCGGTGATGTCGGCACCAGCCTTGCCGCGCTGGTGGATCTGAGTCTGCGCCGTTCCTCCGAACCTCAGACCAGCATCTGGTTGGAGAGGATCCGCGAGTGGAAACAGCGTTACCCCCTCTCGATTCCTCCTCAGGAAGGGCCCATCTACCCCCAGGAAGTGCTGATGGCTGTCCGTGATCTGGCCCCCGGCGCCATCGTCACGACGGATGTGGGACAGCATCAGATGTGGGCTGCTCAGTACCTGCGCAATGGTCCACGTGGCTGGATCAGCAGCGCCGGACTGGGGACGATGGGGTACGGGATGCCTGCAGCTCTTGGTGCCCAGGTCGCTTGTCCTGATCGACAGGTGGTGTGCATAGCTGGAGATGCCAGTGTGCTGATGAACATCCAGGAGCTGGGCACTCTCGCTCAATACAGGCTTCCGGTGAAGGTGGTGATTGTGAACAATCACTGGCAGGGGATGGTTCGTCAGTGGCAGGAGAGTTTCTACGAAGAGCGTTACTCCGCCTCGGACATGCTGGGTGGCATGCCCGACTTCGAAGCTCTGGCTAAGGCATTTGGCGTGGAGGGGATGAAGATCGTTGAGCGCAATGATCTCCACACCCGACTCGCGGAAGCGTTCGCCTCACCGCATCCAACCCTGGTGGATGTGCATGTTCGTCGGGGTGAGAATTGCTACCCGATGGTTCCACCCGGTTGCAGCAATGCCCAGATGGTGGGTCTGCCGGCCCATCCTGAGTTGGCGTTCCCGGACTCAGGTCGTTCTGCCTCTAATCCAGGAGGCCAGTGAGAGTCGGCATTCTCATTGCAGCTGTCTTCAGCCTGATGCTGTTGCTCGTGGTGCCTCCCCAGGCTTTTGCCGCCGAGGTTCTGCAGGTGCGCTCAGCAACGCTGCTTCAGATTGGTGACCGCAATCGTAATTACAGCGTGCAACTGGCTTGTGTTCAGGTGGATCCCGAGGATGAGCCGCAAGCGCAGGATTGGATGCGTCGTGCGCTTCCCCGTCGCCGACGGGTGAATCTGCGGCCGGAGGGCAGTGCAGATGGTGTCCTGCTGGCCAGGGTCACTCCGATCGGAGATGACCTTGATCTGGGATCTGCGCTGGTGAGTGAAGGTCTGGCCCAGGTCACTTGTCCCGGAGCCTGAGATGGCACGCAACCGCATTGCCTCAGGAATTGTCATGGTGCCCTGTGTGCTTCTGGGCGCAGCTTTTTTGAGCACGGCCATTTGGGGTGACGCGGCGTCTGGCAACCGTTCTCTCGCGATCGGCATCGGCAGTCTGCTGCTGTTTGCCGGGCTGCTTTCGCTGGCGATTCAGGGTGGCAGCCCCGAAGCTGAGACCAACGACGACCCAACAGAGCAGTCCCCTTAGGGGGCGAACAATCGTTCTGATCTCCGCTCGGTAGTGTTTGTACCAGGGGTCGGGAAAGGAGAGAGCTCGTGCTGCGCCTGAGCGAGCTTCGGCTGGAGCTGGACCATACGGAGGATGATCTTGAGCAGGCTGTTCTGCGTTGCCTGCGAGTGCCTCGCGAGCAACTGATCTCCCATCAGTTGGTGAAGCAGAGCATTGATGCCCGTCGTCGGGATCGAATCCGGATCATCTACAGCGTGGATGTTCAGGTACGGGGCGAGAAAGCATTGCTACGTCGTCGTTCGGCTGACCGGCGCATTCGTCGCAGTCCTGATGAGTCCTACCGATTTGTTGCCCGCGCTCCTTCCAGTTCGGGTGATGCGTCATGGGCGCGGCCTGTTGTGATTGGGGCAGGACCCTGTGGTTATTTCGCAGCACTGCTGCTCGCGCAGATGGGATTTTGCCCACTGTTGCTGGAGCGCGGACAGGCAGTGAAGCAGAGAAGCCGAGACACGTTCGGATTCTGGCGTCGTCAATCGACGTTCAAGCCCGAATCCAATGTGCAGTTCGGCGAAGGGGGGGCTGGAACCTTTTCCGATGGCAAGCTTTACAGCCAGGTGAGCGATCCCGTTCATTACGGCCGCAAAGTGCTGGAGGAATTGGTGAACTGTGGCGCCAATCGCGACATCCTTACCCGTCACCGACCCCATATCGGCACCTTCAAGCTGGCGACAGTGGTGAGGGGGTTGCGCGCTCAGATTGAGGCTCTGGGCGGTGAGGTCCGCTTCGGTTCCCGCGTGGAACAACTTTTGCTGGAACCGACCCACGCCAGCGACGGCAAGTCGATGCGGATCACTGGTCTGCAACTCGCCGATGGCAGCTGTCTTGACTGCACTCAGGTGGTTCTAGCTCCTGGACATTCGGCGAGGGACACCTTCGCGATGTTGGATCGGATCGGTGTTGCCATGGAGCGGAAGCCCTTCGCGATTGGTCTTCGGATCGAGCATCCGCAGTCGCTGATCGACAACGCCCGCTGGGGAGATGCCGCTGGCCATCCAATGCTTGGCGCCGCTGAATACAAGCTGGTGCATCACGCAGCCAATGGCCGCTGCGTCTACAGCTTCTGTATGTGCCCCGGTGGGTTTGTGGTGGGTGCGACCTCCGAACCAGGTCGTGTTGTGACTAATGGCATGAGCCAGCATTCCCGCAACGAACGCAATGCCAACAGCGGGCTAGTGATCCCTGTGTCGGATGCAGACCTGGAGGCCCATGAGCGCTGGCCAGGGGATCCACTCGCGGGCCTGGTGTTCCAGCGTGAACTTGAATCCCTCGCTTTCCAGCTCGGCGGTGAGGACTACAGCGCCCCGGTGCAGCGACAGGAGGACTTTGTGGCCGGAAGGCCATCCACGTCTCTCGGATCGGTTCGCCCCTCTTATCAACCTGGGGTCCAACCCTCAGACCTTGCCGAGCTTCTGCCGCAACCGATGGTGGTGGCCCTGAGGGAAGCTCTGCCGGCCTTCAGTCAGAAAATCTCCGGTTACGACCATCCCGATGCCGTTCTGACGGGGGTCGAGACCCGTACCTCTTCGCCGTTGCGCATCCCTCGGGATGATCGGCTGGAGTCGCTCAATGTGCTCGGTCTCACGCCTGCCGGTGAGGGTGCCGGTTACGCGGGCGGGATCCTTTCAGCATCGATCGATGGCATCCGTGCTGCTGAAGCGGTTGCATTGCGTCTGCTGGCGCCGATATCGAACTGATGCCGGCGGAATTCAGATCGCAGCTTGTCCAACGATTCCACTCCACTGAACCGCCTTCACCTGATCACGCCGCCAGGAGTGAAACAGGCTGGGCTCAGCGACTGTGCAGAGCGGACATGTGCTGATCCTGGTGTGATTAATCCCTTCGGCTTTCAGTTGCTGCAGGGCCGCTTGTCGGATGTCCAATCGGCAGTGACCTTGCTCGGGATCGGGATCAATCACGGCTTGCCTCTGCAGCTCCTCCAGTGATCTGGGTTCGGCTGCCAACCCCTCACCCACCTGAAGGGCCACTGACTGCTCCACTTGGTAGCGCTCACCACTGACCGCTGGTCCGAGGGCGACGATCAGCTTTTCTCTGCAGGCGCCTCGTTGCTCAAGTCTGGCGATGGCCTCGGGAAGGATACGGCTGGCCACGCCTCGCCAGCCGGCATGGCATGCGGCAACGTGCCCGCTTTTGGGATCAGCGAGCAGAACCGGAGTGCAGTCGGCTCCACAGACCCAGAGGCTCTGCCCTCCGCGATCGCTCACCAGGCCGTCGGCATCAGGCCATGGTGCTGCTGCCGCAGCGGAGGCCTCAAGCACGACGTTCCCATGGACTTGCTGGGGGCGATGAACGGAGACACCGCAGGACAGGTATGTCGCTAGCTCGTCGGGACCACGACCCTGCCAGCGGCGGGTGAAGAACCCATGCTCAAAGCCAGCGTCATCCAGTTGATCTGCTGTGAGGTAATAACCGCCATAACAGCCCACCCATGTCCAGCCCGGCAGGGTGTTGAAACGGCTGTCGGGCAGAGCGAGAGGATCCTCTGTCTCAGCGCCAGGATTTGCTCCCTGAGCGGAGCTCATGGTTGCGGCTGATCCCTCAGCATCCAGAAGCCTTCGAACCGTTCACTCTCAGGAGCACTCTGCACAGCAATGAATTGAAGGCCATGCAGGTTGAGGCACGACGCTTCGAGCGCGGCGGCGATCTGCTCGGCTTCCTGTTGGCTCAGATCACTGACCAGCCAGGAGTCGTCCTGACCAGCGTCAAGGATCAGCTGGCGGGAGCTCACACGCAACCGCACGGGTTCCAGCCCTCCGAGCCAACCTGCGAGGGCAAGGGCTCTGGTGCGACTGAACAGACGCAGCCCGGGAACTTCAAGATTTGCCTTGAGAGAGGGGGGGACAGGCAGCAGACCGTTAAAGCCAAGGGGCCAATCATTTGCATCCTTCAAGCTGCCGACGGGCAGCCCAGCCCAGGTCCAGGCGTCGCCCCGGACGGCTTCGGGCAAGGGCAAAGGTGGGGTTTCAACAGGGGACGGCGGCAGGGCAAGGGGGCCTGCCATGAAGCCCTCTTCCTGTGGGTATAGCGTCCGCTCTCGTTCATCCAGCCAGTCGAGCAGGGCATAGGTGCGCCTGCTCGATACCACTTCCAGCAGCAGTTCAGCCGCCGCACGCTGCACCATCGTTCTCATGGCACTGCGCCAGGCGCGCAGTCTCTGCGGTGGCTTCCAACCCTGCTCTTCAGCCTCGGCCAAGGCTTCGCGCAGGGCAGCGGCCAACCAGGTGGAATTCACCTCGCTTGCCGGACAGAGCTTCTCGAAGCGGAAGCATTCGTTGCTGTTGATCTCCGGGGTGCTGATGATCAGCAGCTCCCAGCGCTTCTTCCCATCCTTTTCGAGGATGGGCCTTGAATAGAAGTCCAGCTCCCAGTCGGCCTGACGATCGCTCCGGGACTGGGGGCCGGCGTCACCGGCAGACATGGAAGCTGTGATCATCCAGCTGACTGTTCCTGCTGCCTGAGGGCATTACGGGCTCTGTTGGCTCGATCGGCAGCCTCGGCCATGACGGTGTCCTTATCGACGAGAAGTTCCCCTGGTTGGCCTTCCAGTAGGGCAGTGTTGAGTGCGATCCGGCCTCGACCGGGATCAAGCTCGGTGATCAGAGCCTTCACGGTGTCGCCCTGTCCGAAGACTTCGCGCAGTGTGCGCAGACTCCCTCCGGTGATCACGGACTGATGCAGCAGTCCACTGACGCCTCCCAGATCGATGAACAGTCCATAGGGCTTGATCGAGGCCACCTGACCTTCCACCAACTGCCCCACCTCAAGCTCTGAAAAACGGGCGGCCGTTGCAGCGCGCTTCTCGGACAGGACCAGTTTGCGGGTCTCGGAGTTGACCTCAAGGAAGGCGACGCCAAGTATCTTCCCAACCAGTGCTTCGTGGTTTTCACCCTCCTGAAGCTGTGATCTGGGAATGAAGCCCCTTAATCCTTCGAGGTCGCAAGTAACACCCCCTCGATTGAAACCGGTGATTTTGACCTGAGCCACCTTGCCGTCCTTGGCGAGCTGCTTGACCTTGTCCCAGCTTTTGCGCAGAGCTAAGGCACGGCAGCTGATGGTGACCATGCCATCGGCGTTCTGTTCACGGGTGACCAGCACCTCAATCTCGAGCCCCTTGGGAAAGCGTTCCTTCAGATTGGTGATGACCCCAAGACCACATTCGCTTTTGGGCATGAAGCCGGGAGCCTTGCCGCCTATATCGACATAGACACCATCGCTTTCCATTGCAATCACGGTGCCAGTCACTACCTCACCTGTTGTGCCTACTGGCTCATTGGCATCGAGCGCTGCGAGGAAGGCATCTTCATCGAAATCAAAATCGTCAACGCTGCGGCTTGCTGCAGTGGATGATTCAGCGGGTGCATTACTCAGCTTGCGGCTTGAATCAGCAGGGCCGAGTAGGTCGGCCATGGTCATCCCCGCTAGATCTTCATCGTCGGCATCGCGTGACGGAGCGGCAGACGCTTGTGGCCCTCTGGGAGGCGCAGGGGGGCTGGGAGCAATCGACTGGCTTCCTTCTGCTGCAAGTGCGGCTTGCTCAAGCTGTGCGGCACGCTTCGCCGCCGCATCTGCTGCGGCACGGGCCTCGTCCGCTTCTTTGCGCAAACGATCCTGCTCTTCCCGCTTGCTGATATGCATCACCTGAAGCGGTTTTCGTGGCGGCTGTGCCGAAGCTGCAGCAGCTTTGCCACCATCAAGTCGGGGATTCTGACGTTCTGTTCCGGCCATGGAACCCATTGTCCTTGGCAGGACAGTCTGACAGCAGGAGGTTGATTCAGGATGAGCGTCGATGGTGGACAAAACTCCAGGCGGCTGGGCTGCAAGACCTGGCCGGAGGCCTCTCTGGCATTGGAGCGGAGCGGCTCAACCCTTGTCTGGCCATTCGGCGCTTTTGAGCAGCATGGTCCGCAGCTCCCTCTCCTCACGGATGCGCTTTTCGCGCAACGCATTCTCGATCGCGTGCTGGAAGGGCTTCCCGAAGAGATGCCGATTTGGGCTTTGCCGACTCAGGCGATCGGTCTTTCACCTGAACATCGCGGCTTTCCAGGAACACTCAGCCTCAGTGCCGAACTGCTGATTCGGCTTGTTAAGGAAGTTGGTCAACAGCTCGCGGCCCAGGGTGTGCAGCGATTGGTGTTGTTCAACGCCCATGGCGGTCAGATCGGTCTGTTGCAAACAGCTGCCCGTGAACTGGCGGTCGAGACCCCTGCGATGGCCGTCCTTCCCTGTTTTCTCTGGAGTGGAGTTTCGGAACTCAAGTCCCTCGTGCCTGCTGATGAGCTGGCGAATGGGTTGCATGCTGGGCTCGCTGAGACCAGCCTGATGCTGGCGCTTGAGCCCTCTCTGGTTGGTGAACAGAGGCCGCTCGATGGTGACCACTTCAGCGAGACGGCGGCAGCCACTCCTCCTGAAGGCTGGAGTCTTGAAGGTTCCGCCCCTCTCGCCTGGTTTGCCGCAGACCTCAGCCATTCCGGTGTTGTCGGGGACAGTCGCGGTGCTGATGTGATGCTCGGAAGTCAGTTGGAGACTGCGCTTGTGGCCCATTGGCGTCGACTGTTCAGCAGCCTGATGAGATCCAGCTGGCCACCTCAAGCAGACCCGCGACGTATCTGAACACCATCAATCGAACATCCAATATCGGTGGCACTGGTTACAGTCACCGACGTTGACCGTTACGGAAAGATCCATGCCGACCCCCGTCAGCCCCGAGGTCGCCGTCCTTGACGAGCGGGATGCATCGGCACAGCAGCTGCCTGACTTCACCACTGAGGCTTACAAGGACGCCTACAGCCGCATCAATGCGATCGTGATTGAAGGTGAGCAGGAGGCCTACGACAACTACATGTCGTTGGGCACCATGATCCCCGAGCATGCTGATGAACTGGCTCGGCTAGCCAAGATGGAAATGAAGCACATGAAGGGCTTCACGTCTTGCGGCCGCAATCTTGGAGTTGAAGCAGACCTGCCTTTCGCCAAGGAATTCTTCGGTCCCCTACACGGCAATTTCCAGACCGCCTTCAAGGAAGGCAAGGTCGTGACCTGCCTTTTGATTCAGGCATTGCTGATCGAAGCCTTTGCTATCTCCGCTTATCACATCTACATCCCTGTGGCAGATCCGTTTGCCCGCAGGATCACCGAAGGTGTCGTGAAGGATGAGTACACCCATCTCAACTATGGCCAGGAGTGGCTTAAGGCCAATTTTGAAGCCAGCAAGGAAGAGCTTTTTGCTGCCAACAAGGCCAATCTTCCTCTGATTCGTTCGATGCTCGATCAGGTTGCTGGTGATGCTGCTGTTCTTCAGATGGATAAAGAAGATCTGATTGAGGATTTCTTGATTGCCTATCAAGAAGCTCTCAGCGAGATCGGCTTCAACATGCGTGAGATTGCTCGAATGGCAGCAGCAGCTCTCTGAACCTCGGCTGAAACGAGCCTACTAAGTCCCATTTGGAAGGTTCAGGTCCGGTTCAAGCACAGGCACGTTTTCCATCGAACGTGCCTTCATGGGAACATGAGTTATCAGCCCGTTATCAGGGTGAGATTGAATTCAATGCGTACACGTACGACCGTCGGCAGTACATGTTTGGTCTGATCGGGCACTCCACCAGCTTTGAGGCGGCGAGGCGCAAGGCTTCAGATCTCGGGTTCGATCACATCGCCGGAGGCGATCTAGATGTCTGGTGCAGTGCGCCTCCCCAGCTGGTGGAGAACGTTGAGGTCACGAGTGCTACAGGCAAGACCATCTCTGGTGCCTACATCGATTCCTGCTTTGTGCCTGAGATGCTGAGCCGCTTCAAGACGGCTAGGCGCAAAGTGCTGAACGCCATGGAGCTTGCTCAGAAAAAGGGCATCAACATCACGGCTCTTGGCGGCTTCACGTCGATCATTTTTGAAAATTTCAACCTTCTCCAGCATCAGCATGTGCGCAGCACAACCTTGGAGTGGGAGAGGTTCACCACGGGCAACACCCATACGGCCTGGGTGATCAGTCGTCAGGTTGAGAACAATGCTCCTCTTCTGGGCATCGATCTCTCGAAAGCCAAGGTTGCCGTGGTCGGTGCCACTGGAGATATCGGTAGTGCTGTCTGCCGTTGGCTCTCCAATCGCACGGGTGTTGCTGAGCTGCTGCTGGTTGCCCGTCAGCAGCAGCCCCTCAAGGATCTCCAGTCGGAACTGGGTGGCGGAAGGATCCTCAGCCTTGAAGAGGCACTCCCTGAGGCTGATGTCGTGGTCTGGGTCGCGAGTATGCCGCGAACGCTTGAAATTGATTCAGCCTCGCTGCGGAAACCCTGTCTGATGATCGATGGGGGTTACCCCAAGAATCTCGATGCCAAGGTCGCCTGTGAAGGCGTTCATGTGCTGAAGGGAGGCATTGTTGAATTCGGCAGCGACATCGGCTGGACCATGATGGAAATCGCTGAGATGGATAAACCTCAGCGCCAGATGTTCGCCTGCTTCGCGGAGGCGATGCTGCTTGAATTCGAGGAGTGTCACACCAATTTCAGCTGGGGGCGTAACAACATCACTCTGGAGAAGATGGATTTCATCGGCGCTGCATCGGTCCGTCACGGTTTCTCCACCCTCAATCTCCAAGGACAGCCTCAGGCTGTTGTTGTCTGAAGTCGTTTTCCCCTTCCTCAATGGCACGTCGCCCCCTGCTTGATTTCGAGAAACCGCTGGTGGAGCTCGAACAGCAGATCGAGCAGATCCGTCAGCTGGCAAGAGATTCAGAGGTCGACGTCAGCCAGCAACTGCTGCAGTTGGAAACGCTTGCAGCCCGCCGTCGTGATGAGATTTTTCGTTCCCTGAGCCCGGCTCAGAAAATTCAGGTTGCCCGGCATCCTCATCGGCCAAGCACCCTCGATTTCATCCAGATGTTCTGTGATGACTGGGTTGAATTGCATGGTGATCGCCGTGGCAGTGATGACCAGGCACTGATTGGTGGGATCGGACGGCTAGGGGAACGATCGGTTCTTCTGATCGGCCATCAGAAGGGGCGTGACACCAAGGAGAATGTGGCGCGGAATTTCGGCATGGCCACTCCGGGTGGCTACCGAAAAGCTCTGCGGCTGATGGAGCATGCCAATCGCTTTGGTCTGCCGATTTTGGCCTTCATCGATACGCCCGGGGCTTATGCCGGTCTGTTGGCGGAGGAACAGGGGCAGGGTGAGGCCATTGCCGTGAATCTGCGCGAGATGTTCAGCCTGCGGGTTCCCATCGTCGCCACGGTGATCGGTGAGGGGGGCTCCGGCGGTGCACTCGGAATCGGAGTCGCTGACCGGCTGATCATGTTTGAGCACAGCGTTTATACCGTGGCCAGCCCTGAGGCCTGCGCCTCGATTCTTTGGCGTGATGCGGCGAAGGCTTCCGAGGCTGCGGCTGCGTTGCGGATCACCGGCAAGGATCTGCTCAGCCTTGGTGTGGTCGACGAAGTTTTGCCTGAGCCAGCTGGTGGTAACAATTGGGCTCCCCTCGAAGCAGGTGAGACGCTGAGAGCAGCACTGAATCGCCATCTCGACGATCTTCTGGCTTTGTCCGTCGATGATCTGAGGGATCAGCGCTACATGAAATTCAGGGCCATGGGGCGTTTCCTCGACGCCACCTCGCCGGAAGGAGGTTTCGCTGCCTAGGGTGCTCCGGATTGCACGGATTTCTTGCCTTCCGTTCTGATCACCGGCGCATCACGTGGAATCGGTCATGCCGCTGCCAAGGCTTTTGCCGAGGCGGGGTGGGATTTGCTTCTTGTGTCCCGCAGTGAGGCTGCATTGCAGTCTCTCGAGTCGGAACTGAGTGCTGGTGGTGTTCGTGTCGCCTACAAGGCGATCGATCTCACCGACTCATCCGCCATCGCTCCCGGCATTGGTGAATTACTGAATCAGGGTTTTCGCCCTTCAGTGCTCATCAACAATGCCGGTGCTGCCTGGACCGGGGAATTGTTGGAGATGCCTCTAGACCGCTGGGACTGGTTGATTCAACTCAACCTCACCAGTGTTTTCCAGGTTTGTTCCGCTGTTGTTCCTGCCATGAGACCAGCGGGTGGATTGGTGATCAACGTGAGTAGCCATGCGGCCAGAAACGCTTTTCCCGGTTGGGGGGCGTACTGCACCGTCAAAGCTGCTCTGGCGAGTTTCACTCGCTGCCTGGGTGAGGAAGAACGTGCTCATGGCATTCGTGCCTGCACTCTCACGCTTGGTGCGGTCGATACCTCCCTCTGGGACTCCCCGACCGTAGACAGTGACTTCGACCGACGTGCCATGCTGCCCGTCAATCAGGCCGCTGCCGCTCTTCTTCACTTGGCCCAGCAACCTGCCACTCAGGTTGTTGAGGATTTAACCCTCATGCCAGCTACAGGCGCTTTCTGACTTCTGAAAGAGATGACTTCTACACTTCCTACTTCCACTAACGGAACCACTGCCGCTGCGCTCAGTCAACTGAGTTCGCATGCGTCACTGAGTAAGGGCCGTGGTCAGTTCGCTCTTACTGACGCCAAGATCTCCGAGGTGATTCGCGAGCGTCTGCGTGAGCGTGGGGCTTCATTCCTCGCCAATGACAACATCGCCGATCACATTCTCCCTGGAGAATTAGAGGAGCTTCAGATGGAAGTGGCAGATCGCTTCCGTGATCTTCTGCACAGCCTCGTGATTGATATCGAGAACGACCACAACACCGAAGAGACGGCCGAACGGGTCGCCAAGATGTATATCCAAGAGGTCTTCAAGGGGCGTTATCACCAACAACCCAAGGTGGCCAGCTTCCCGAACGTGAAGCAGCTCGATGAGATCTATACGGTTGGACCTCTCACCGTCCGTTCCGCCTGCTCTCACCACTTTGTGCCAATTATGGGCAACTGCTGGGTCGGCATTAAGCCAGGTGCCCGAGTGATCGGTCTCTCCAAATTCACCCGCGTCGCGGACTGGGTGTTCTCACGGCCTCACATCCAGGAGGAGGCAGTGATGATCCTTGCAGACGAAATCGAGAAACTCTGCGAGCCCAAGGGCCTCGGGATCATCATCAAGGCTCAGCATTACTGCATGAAATGGCGTGGTGTGAAAGAGCCTCAGACCAGCATGGTCAATTCCGTGGTCCGGGGTGACTTCCGTCATGACCCCAGCCTCAAGCAGGAATTCTTTGAGCTTGTGCGCCAGCAGGAAGCTCTGCTGAGTAACTGATCTGATCCGCTCGCTGGCTGAGTAGGACATGGGGTGCCTCAAGCAGCTCCCCAATTGTTCAATTGCTGATCGGACCGATCACGTTGCTGCTGACTCGTTGAACGTTGCCGTCAAGGCCGCGCACTACCAGTACAGCCATCAGCCTTTCGTTTCGGTCCTGCGGGCCGACTTGATAGCTGTGGCCTGAGCCCGATTCCACCAGCGTCCAGTTCCCCTGGCCACTGCGGCGGTACCAGTGGACATCAAGTTCATCCACTTCAGCTCCCTGAAGTTGCAGTTCCGCTTTCAGCAGCGCACCTTCCCTGGCCTCTCCAACCAGCACAAAGCGTTGCAGTCCTTGGATCGCCTGCTGCAGATGTCCCTCCTGCTGAAGCCCCTGGTCGATCTGTCCATCGAGCACCTGAATCTGCTTTTCAGGGCTTGCCGTCAGGCCTGGCACACATTGAAGACTGCCGTTCTCCAGTCGGCATCCCGGCAGCATGCCCTGGGCTGAACCCCCGAATGGGACTGCCGCCATCAGGGTGAGGAAAAGTGACGTAGCCCGGAACATGGGTGCTGTTGAAGGGAGATTCAACCTATCCCCGGTTGCCCGAATTGACCCTGACGGCCTCAACGAGTGCTTCGACACGACGGAGATCCTTCACCCCCGGACTGTGCTCCAGGCGGCTGGACGCGTCCAGACCAAAGGGGCTCACTTGATGCACCAGTGTTGGGACCCACTCAGCGCTGATCCCTCCAGCCAGCCACCAGGGAAGGTTGCTGCAGATCCGCGTCTCCAGCCGCTCAAGCCATGCAGGATCGAGGCGATGCCCCGTCCCTCCCAACTGCTTCGGGCTCCAGGCATCCAGAAGCAGGGCATCCACGCTGGCGGCATAGGCGTCGATGCCGTTGAGATCCTCCTCCCCACGCAGGCGTAGGGCTTTCCACCACTTGATGGCGGGATACAGCCAACGCAGCTCTGCGCATCGTTGTGGCGATTCCTCCCCATGCAGCTGCACCACCGAGGGCTGTCCCTCCCCCGACAGTGCCGATGTCAGGAGTTCATTGCTGGGGTCTGCCACGACCCAGACCCGCTTCAGTAAGGGATGTTCCTGGGTCAGTCTCTGAAAGATGGCCCTACGTTGATTCGGCTCTACGAAACGCGGCGTGTCCGGGACTCCGATCACGCCGATCGCATCCACTCCCATGGCGGCGATCTCACAGGCCTGATCGCAGTCGGTTAGGCCGCAGATCTTGAGAGACAGGCCCTGATCGACCATGGGGGAGCAGCATTGGATCTCCTTTCTAGGATTGAGCTAACACTGCCGGCCAGCCCGCCGGAAAATCATTTGGGTGATGGCTGGCAACTTATGCGAATCGGCGGGATCCCTCTGAGGGTCCATCCCAGTTGGTTCATTGTTCTGGTGTTGTTCACCATGGCCTTTCAGCAGCAGGTCGCCAAACTGCCTGCCGCAGCCGGTGCTGATTGGATCAGCTGGTCCATGGGGCTTCTCACTGCGCTGCTGTTGTTTGTGTCTGTGCTGTTGCATGAGCTTGGCCATTCCTTTGTGGCCCTGCGCGAGGGAGTGAAGGTGAGCAGCATCACCCTGTTTTTGATGGGTGGAGTCGCTCGGGTGGAACGGGAATGCTCCACGGCGATGGGCTCGCTCAGGGTGGCTGCCGCCGGTCCGGCGGTGAGTCTGATCCTTGGAGCTGTGTTGCTGTTCAGTGTCCACTCCGCTGAACATGTCAGCCCCCTACTGGGAAATCTTGTGGCTCAGCTCGGGGGGCTCAATCTGGTGCTGGCGCTGTTCAACCTGCTGCCGGGGTTGCCGCTGGATGGCGGCTTGATTCTCAAATCCCTTGTCTGGCAGTGGACCGGCAGTCAACGTCGAGGCATTCAGGTGGCGACCGCCAGTGGTCGTTTCCTATCTCTCCTTGCCTTGGTGATCGGGTTCTGGATTGTGCTTAGGGGAGGTGGATTCGCTGGACTGTGGCTCGTGCTTCTCGGCTGGTTCGGAATGAGCGCGTCCCGAAGTCAGACCCAGACCCTGGCCCTGCAACAGGTGCTCAAGCGGGAAACTGTTGGACCGGCGACCTCCCGTCGCTTCCGCGTGGTGGAGGCGGATCAGAGTCTGCGCAGTCTCAGCAAGTTGCGTCTGGGAGCGGTGGACAGCGACGATCCCTGCATCCCTGACTGGGTGCTTGTCTGTCGAGGCGGTCGATGGATTGGCTTCATCACGGATCAGCCACTTAAGGACCTACCTGTTCAGCAATGGGATCGCCAGACCATTGCTGATCATCTTCAGCCCCTGGAGCGTTTGCCCTCGATCAAGCAGGCAGCACCACTCTGGGAGGCGGTCCTTGCTCTGGAAGAGACGGAGCAGGGGCGTCTGCTGGTGCTCGGCCCTGCCGGTTTGCCCGACGGAACGCTTGATCGCATTGATCTGGGCGAAGCCGTTCTCAAGGGTTTATCCGTGAAACTGCCGGAGGCCATGCTCACGGCGGCACGCCGCTCCAACACTTATCCGTTCGGAATGCCCCTGGCCCAGGTGGTGAAGAGTATGCGTGCTTCAGGGCTTCTTGATGATCAAAGTGCTGAAGTATCCAGTCGATAACGCTCAGCACCTTGCTGCATCAAGGTGAGTTCTTCGCTGCTCAGGGGCTGATCAGTCCAGTCGTGATTTGACAGCCCCTCGCTGAAACTGGAGATCAGCGCTGTTTCGACTGCCGAGGCATCGGGCGCGGCTGGCCTCCATTGCGGAGGGTCGGTTCCGAATACGGTTCGCCAGAGATCCGCCGGTGAGTTGAGAGGGATTTCACCGTGCTGCAGAAGATGGCCGTGCTGCCAGAACTGGGCACTGCCAATGCGTTTGGTTCCCTGACTGTCGACAAGGTCGGCCGCTGTGGAACGGGCAAAGCAGTTCACGGCGCCGGCCTCTGCAGGGGCGACGCCTGGATTAAGACTGAAGCCCAGTTTTGAGAAGCCTGCGGTGAGCCAGTGGTTCACCTGCAGAAAAGCCTCCCGCTTCTGTCGCGGTGCTTCAGGCCACACCAGTGCGTAGGTCAGGCCACCGGCATGGAGCACGGCACCGCCACCACTAGGGCGGCGTAGCAGATCTAGCTCACCTGTCCTGGCAAGGTTTCGCCAAGCCTCTGGAATGTCCCGTTGATGCCTGCCCAGGGAGAGGGATGGCCGGCTCCAAACGTAGAAGCGCAGCACCGGTTGCTTCTGCCCCCTTGTCCAGCACTGCTCAAGCAGCAGGGCATCCAAGGCCATCTGTTCGGCGCCGTTGAGCGTGAGAGTCGGCAGCAGGCGACCGTGGCGTAAGTGCTCGGACCGGCAGGATGCTGGCAGAGTCATGGCGGCGATGACATTGGCGGATGTGCTGCTGGCCGTGCCATTGGGGCTCCTGGCAGGAGCTCTGGCCGGTCTACTGGGAATCGGTGGTGGTCTGATCTTCGCGCCTCTTCTGCTCTGGATGGGGCTCAGCCCCCACCAAGCGCTGGCAACGAGCACGTTTGCCATCGTGCCGACGGCGATCGGCGGCAGTTACACCCATTGGCGGAGCCGTTCCTTGCCGCTGAAACCTGCCATGGTGATTGGCCTGACGGCTTTTGCGACTGCACTGATCTTCAGTCGTCTGGGTGGTCTGGTTGCCGGCTGGCACCTCTTGGCTCTGCAGGCCTTGCTGTATCTGGTGTTGGCTGGCTCAATCCGAGCCGATCCTGAAGCATCTCAACCGAGTGATGGGCAGCGTCCATCTCCCTGGGGGTTGTCTGCGGTCGGTGCTGTGGCGGGTCTGTCCGGAGGACTGCTTGGACTGGGCGGAGGGCTGTTGATGGTGCCCCTGATGGTGAGGGGACTGTCGATGCCCATCCGTCAGGCGATTCGACTGAGCACGTTGGCCGTGGCCTGTTCGGCCAGTGCAGCCTCGCTCCAGTTTCTGCAGGAAGGACGGGGACTGGCTTGGATGGGGTTGCTGCTCGGAGGCGTTGCTGCTGTTTCGGCCCAGTGGACCGCATCCCGCCTGGATCGGGTCAAGCCGGGAATGCTGGCCTGGCTCTTACGGCTTCTGGCATTGGTGCTAGCCATCGACAGCGGTCGCAGGGCCATCGCCCTCGCGCTCTCCCTGAACTGAACTCAGCCCCCAGTCCAGGCGATCAGAGGCTGAAGGCCAAGAGCGATCACCAGGCTGACAATTACGCCGATGGACGCTTTCCAGAGATCGCCGCCAACGATCTTGCCGAGACTGCCTCCGGATCGGTTGGTGAAGGCGTATTCAAATTCCTGTTCTTTGATGCGAAGGGCGATTTCACGACCACCCAGCAAACCCAGGAACACCCACGTTGTGCTTAACGGGAAGCTGCTGAGAAATGCCTTGTACAGCAGGCAAAGCCCGAACATGAAGTCGATCACCGTGGCCGAACGCAGATCAGTGGTGTTGGTTTTGCTGCGAAGCACACCCTGAATCGGACCACCGCCTATGGCGACGAGCACACACAGTCCGATGCAGAGGACGGCGGTGCAGACCAGCATCGGAAATAATTCAAGCTCGCGGGGAAGGAAGACGAAAATGTTGGCGAGATCCTGCACCATCCACATGCTCCAGAGGAAGCCGGTGGAGGACCACTGAAGGCCATACCAAACCTTGTTGAAATCCTTGCCTTCCTGGGTCCGCCGGAACACCCAACGCTCCAGTAGCCACATTCCAAGAACCCAGGCCGCCAGTCCGAGACAGAACGCCAGGAAATAACCAGCCAGAGAACTTTCGAGAAGTTTTGGGATGTTCTTGGGAACAAATGCGGAAAGCACCAGGAAGGATGTGCTGACGGGCGCGCCCCAGGCGGTCAGCCCCAGCACCGCAATCGGAGGAATGATGTAGGCCCAGGTGAAAGTTTCAGGAGTCGGGAAGTTTGCCAGCCGTCCCCAAGCAGGGTCGCCGCCGTTGATGGACCAGCCGAGCATCAGCACGCAGATCGTGACGGTGCAGATGAAAATCATCTGCACCACTTTGGGAGTGCGTTTTTTGTTGGATGAGATGTAAGTGCCGAGTGTCTGAAGCGAATCGTTCGCCACCACTGAGTAGGCAGCTAACAAAAAGCCAATAACCATCCAGATGTTGACGTCCATCGATCCAATGAATTCCATCTGGTTTTAAGAAGCGTCTCGCGGTGCTTGTGTTGTGTGAACAACACGTGGATTGTGCGCATCCTGCGTGCGGTCTTCTTTGAAGGCTTAGTTCAACACGGTCAGTGACTGGATTTGGAATGTTTTTACCCAACTTGCGAGTGCCTCCAGTGAGGTGCGATCTGGAAGACAGACGCAGCCACTGCCGGGGTTGCAACCATGGATGCCCAATCCGGAGCGGGTCGTTTCGAAGCGTGGCGTCAGGGTGAGCCAGATGTCGTCTCCCAAGGCTTCAGGCAGACCCAAGAAGTAGTTGCCCGAAGGCAGGGGGGCTCCATTGCCGGGAGACCAGCGGCGATCGAGTGATTGGCTGGAAGCAAACCCGCTCACGGCCTCCCAGCTGGCCAGAAGTCGATCGTCTTGATGAAGCTCAAGTTTCCAGAGGCGTTCTCCATCCTGACGTTCGTCTTCAGTGCGTCGAGCCGACAAAGAAAGAGGCGCTTGGCTCAGATTGGCAATGAGCTCTGGGGTTGGGCCGAGCTGCCCTGGTGGTGAAGGTTCCTGTGGCTGTGATCCTGAAATCGCTGCAGGGATGGAGGCTTGCGCTGGTGCTCTGAGGGCTTGCTCTGCTGGTGATCTCCTCAAGCAGCCCTGCAGAAGAACCCCCGCCAGCATTAGGCAGCACCACTGACCTCCGGCTCTCCTCGGGGTCATCGCGCCTGGTCCAGCAGCTCCCAGAACCCCCCATCCAACTCGAAGCCAAGGCTTGCCGCCATCAAGGAAAGATTGCCGCGTTGATGTCCAGGAATCCCCGCATCTGCTCCATGCTGATCTAGAAGCATCAGCCGGTGAGTGATCCAGATCTCAAGGGCCTGGGGGTCGAAACGGATGCCTTCGCTGGGGCTGAAATCGTGGGGAACCAACATCGCCACATGTTGAGCCAGGCTTCCGCCGGTGCGATCCAGCAACAAAGGCAGCCAGGGGTAGTGCGCGTCTGCACGCAGAGCCCACAGCCGAGGCTCAGGACATTCGCTCAGCTCTCTTGGGTCATTGACCTCACGGGGCCAGTCGTAACGCAATTCCAGGACAGCGCCGGCATCGAGCAGCTCCTGAAGAGGGCGTTCCATCCAGGCTGAAAGCGCCTGCAGGTTCAGTGTCCTGATCGCTTTTGCGTCGATCGTCACCAGGGAATCAGGACTCAAGGCTTCCATGCGGGTGTGACAGGCCTTTGCGAATGATGGCGCCCCGAGGCCTGCGCAGGAAAGAATGCAAAGGTTTCAAGCTTCCGTCATGGTCAGCACCCTTACCCAGGCCGAAATCTTCATCGCTCTCGTGGTGGCTGCTCACGCCGGTATCCTTGCGATTCGGCTTTGCGTGAGCCTCTATCGCGCCTGAGCTCTAAGGGGCCTCTTGGCACGAACGGTACGCCGCGTTACAAGCGGGCATGCAGAAAGCCGTTTCGTCAGCACCTGATGCCGCCTCTCTGGCGGCCTTGCTTCAGCAGCAGAATGATCGAAGGGAACTGTTGTGCAGTGCCCTGGCGCTTGCCGTGAAGGGTGGTCTGATCTTTCTGGGCGTGGTGAGTGTTGTGCGGTTGTCGATGGCATATCAAGAGCGGCTCGACCGCCATGGAGAGCTGGCGGCTGTGGTGGATGTGGAAGCCACCAAGCTGCAAGGGCTGCAACATCGCTTTGACACCCTGTTCACCCTCGGTGGTGACGAACGTTTGATGGATGAGCAGGAGCAATGGATTGCTCCCAATCGCTTACGGGTGATTTGGCGCTAACGGTCTTGCTCTAATGGCCTGTTCTTTGGGGCTGACAGCTGCCCGCAGAGTTTCGTGACCGGTGGCGGTTGTACGCATGGTCTGAGCGGCAGACTGAGCGATCTGCACAGATCCCCCGATGCCCGTTCCAGGCACTGTTCTGATCACCGGAACCACATCCGGGGTCGGTCTGAATGCCACACGTGCTCTTCTGCAACAGGGCTGGACTGTGATCACGGCCAACCGTTCTCCTCAGCGTGCCGCCGCCGCTGCCGATGAGCTCGACCTGCCCACTGAGCGGTTGAAGCACGTGCTGATGGATCTGGGTGATCTGGCGAGTGTCCGCCAGGCGGTGGAGGGACTGCCCGACCAGATCGATGCCTTGGTCTGCAACGCTGCCGTCTACAAGCCGAAGCTGAAACAGCCAGAACGTTCACCCCAGGGTTATGAGATCTCGATGGCCACCAATCACTTCGGCCATTTCTTGCTGATTCAGTTGCTGATGCAGCGTCTCATGGCCTCGACACACCCCTCTCGCCGTGTGGTGATTCTTGGCACGGTCACTGCGAATTCCAAGGAGCTTGGAGGCAAAATTCCGATTCCTGCTCCTGCCGATCTCGGTGATCTCTCCGGCTTTGAGGCCGGTTTCAAAGATCCTATTTCGATGGCCAGCGGCAAGTCCTTCAAGCCCGGGAAGGCTTACAAGGACAGCAAGCTCTGCAACATGATCACCACGCAGGAACTGCACCGGCGCTTTCACGCCGAAACCGGCATCAGTTTCACCTCGCTCTACCCAGGGTGTGTTGCCGACACTCCGCTCTTCCGCAACGCCCCAAGGCTGTTCAGAAAAATCTTTCCTTGGTTTCAGAAGAACATCACCGGTGGCTATGTCTCCCAGCCGCTGGCGGGTGAGCGTGTTGCCCAGGTGGTTGCTGATCCAGATTTTGCAGAATCCGGGGTGCATTGGAGCTGGGGCAACCGTCAGAAGAAAAACGGACAGCAGTTCAGCCAGGACTTGTCCGACAAGGTCACCGACTCCCAGACCGCTAGCAGGGTCTGGGAGCTGTCGGTGGGGTTGGTCGGGCTGGGTGCCAGAACCTAAAGCTCAGTCAAATCCAAGCAGGTCGAAGATTTCGCGATCCTTCAATGAGACGGCTTCGAGGGGTTCGACCTTGTCGAGCATGTTCTGTGCAAGGTTGAGATATTCCTGTCGACAGGCTTGCACTGCCTCGTCGTCGTCGTCCATCTCAAAGATGGTGCACTTCTTCAGGCGGGAGCGGCGAATGGCATCCACATCCTTGAAGTGAGCCATGGTTCGCAGACCTGTGCGCTCATTGAACTTATCGATCTGATCCGTGTCTGCCGATCGGTTGGCGACAACACCTCCCAGCCGCACCTTGTAGTTCTTGGCTTTGGCCTGGATCGCCTGGACGATCCGATTCATCGCAAAGATCGAATCGAAATCATTGGCGGTCACGATTAGGCAGTAGTTCGCATGCTGCAGCGGCGCAGCAAATCCCCCGCAAACCACATCTCCAAGCACATCGAAAATCACCACATCGGTGTCTTCCAGCAGATGGTGCTCCTTAAGGAGTTTCACGGTTTGCCCCGTGACATAGCCACCGCAGCCCGTCCCTGCCGGTGGGCCGCCGCTCTCAACGCACTGCACGCCGTTGAATCCGGTGAACACGAAATCCTCTGGTCGTAGCTCTTCGCTGTGGAAGTCCACCTCCTCAAGGATGTCAATCACCGTTGGCACCATCTTGTGCGTGAGCGTGAAGGTGCTGTCATGTTTCGGGTCGCAGCCGATCTGCAGCACCCGTTTGCCCAGTTTTGAGAAAGCGGCTGAAAGATTCGAGGAGGTGGTGGATTTGCCGATCCCGCCTTTGCCGTAAACGGCAATCACCAGGGTCTCCTCCTGGATGTTCAGCGACGGGTCCTGAAGGACCTGCACACTGCCTTCTCCGTCAGCTGGCCGCGTCAGGGTCGTGGTCATGCAGGACCTTTGCAAAAGGGATCAATCTCATTCAACAGCAACACATGCATCCCGGCTGATATTCACCAAGAAATAAAAGATCCTTCGTTTCAGAAATGCTTGACCATCGTATTTTCTTTGGATTGATTAAAAGGAATGAGTGAATTTGCTCATGCCTTGTAGTGGGCTTTTGCGTCATAGAGCGTTTCGCTGCTGATCTCCAGGCGCCCCTCCTGGCGTGCATAGGTTTCGGTGTTTCGGCGCACCTTGCCACGCACAAAGAAGGGGATTTTTTTCAGTTCCGCCTCGCCGTCGGCAGTCCACACCGGGCCTTGCTCTTCATGGCTCATGACCACGGGGGATGGGCTGTGCTCTTCGGCTGCTTGATCTGTCCCGCCGCGATGACCCAGGTGGCTCTGATGTCCGTCCACAAACTCAAAGTCATGGCGGAACATGCCGATCAGATGTTCCTCAAGGCCCATCATCAGCGGATGCACCCAGGCGTCGAAAATCACATTGGCGCCTTCCCATCCCATCTGAGGGCTGTTGCGAGCAGGAACGTCCTGCACATGCATCGGCGTACTGATCACGGCGCAAGGGATTCCCAATCGCTTGGCGCTGTGTCGTTCCATCTGGGTTCCAAGCACCAGCTCGGGAGCGGCGTCGGCCATGGCCGCCTCGACCTCCAGATAGTCATCGCTGATCAGGGCTTCAAGGCCAAGTTCCTTGGCAGCCGCACGGACCGACCGTGCCATCTCGCGGCTGTAGGTGCCAAGGCCAACCACTTTGAATCCAAGCTCCTCACTGCAGATGCGAGCTGCCGCCAGGGCGTGACTGCCGTCGCCAAAAATGAACACCCGCTTACCTGTGAGGTAGGTGGAATCAACGGATTCCGAATACCAGGGAAGCCTTGAACAGCGATACCCTTCCTCTCCTGTGGGTGAATCCATCCCCAGCAGTGTGTGCAACTCCACCAGGAAGTCGTGGGTGGCACCGACGCCGATTGGGACCGTGCGTGTGAAGGGCATTCCGAAGCTGCGTTCAAGCCAGCTGCAGCTCGATTCGGCGATCTCCGGATAGAGGCACACATTCAGATCTGCCTGGGGGATTCGCTGGATATCGCTGACCTCCGCTCCCAGCGGTGCGACCACTCCGACATCGATGCCATGCACGGTGAGCAGTCTCTGGATTTCGAGCACGTCATCACGGCATCGAAATCCCAGCAGGGACGGACCGATCAGATTGACTCGAGGTCGCCGGCCGACGGCCATCCAGGCCTTGGGATCATGCTGCGGCTGATCAGGTGCCTGGGGCTTCAGCAGATTGCGCACAAGCTGGTAAAGCGTTTCTGCCGCTCCCCAGTTCTCCTTTTTGCTGTAAGCGGGTAGTTCCAGGGTTACAACGGGCATGCTCAGTCCCATGCCCTGAGCCAGGGCGCCCGGTTGATCCTGAATCAGTTCAGCGGTGCAGCTTTCACCCACCAGCAGTGCATCCGGACGGAAACGTTCTGCCGCTTCACGCACTGTGCGCTTCACCAGTTCGGCTGTGTCGCCTCCCAGGTCGCGTGCCTGAAAGGTGGTGTAAGTCACCGGTGGGCGCTGCCCGCGCCGTTCGATCATTGTGAACAGAAGGTCGGCATAGGTGTCACCTTGAGGCGCATGCAGCACGTAGTGCACGCCGTGCATCGAGGCGGCGATGCGCATGGCCCCCACATGCGGTGGTCCTTCGTACGTCCAGAGCGTCAGTTGCATGGGAATCAGGCGTGGATGGAAGGATTCGAGGTCTGCGGATGAAGTGCTGGATGGATGAGTTGCCTCCTGCGTAACGGGCGTGAGAACAATTCGGCCAGATCTCCGGCTTGATCGATGCCGTGGATGGGGCTGAACACGAGTTCGATCGACCATTTGGTGGTGATGCCTTCCGCTTCCAAGGGGTTGGCCAGTCCCATCCCGCACACCACAAGATCCGGGTGCTGATCGCGAACACGGTCCAGCTGCTGCTCCACGTGCTGACCCTCCGTCACGTCGGTGCCCTCCGGCAGCAGTTCCAGTTCCGGCGCCATCTGTTCGCGGTTGAGATAAGGCGTGCCGACCTCCACCAATTCCATGCCGCACTCGCGCTGTAGAAAGCGTCCAAGGGGGATTTCAAGCTGCGATTCCGGCAGCAGCACGATGCGTTTCCCAGTGAGTTCCGCCCTGTGGGGTGCAAGCGCCATGCGCGCTCTCTCTTCCAGAGGATCCAGCACTGCAGCAACCCGATCTCCAGGCAGGTTGAAATCCCTGCAGGCTGTCTCCATCCATCGGCGGCTGCCCTCCGCCCCGAGCGGAAACGGTGAACTAAGCACCTTGGCGCCCCGTTCCTTCAGCAAGCGTGCGGTGTTGCTCAGAAAAGGCTGGGTGAGCAGCACGGTGGTTCCTGGACCCACACCTGGCAATTCCGTGGACTGTCTTGGTGGAAGACTGCACACAGTCTCAATTCCGAGACGGGCGAACAGGTGAACCAAGCGGTCCTCAACTGCATCAGCCAGGGTTCCCGCAAGCAGAAGCTGGCGCTTGTCGGTGCTCGGCAGAAAGGGCACCAGGGCTGACAGGGCGCCGTCCTCTCCTTCTGTGAATGTAGTTTCGATTCCGCTTCCGGAGTAGTTCACCACACGAACCCTGCCTTGTAATTCCTCGTTGAGGCGTTCGGAGGCACGGGCAAGATCGAGCTTGATCACCTCGCTCGGGCAGGAACCCACGAGGAAGAGTGTGCGGATCTCGGGGCGTCGTGCCAGCAACTCACGAGCCACACGGTCCAGTTCGTCGTGGGCATCAGCCAGGCCTGCCAGGTCTCGTTCATTAAGGATGGCTGTGCCGAATCTGGGCTCAGCAAAGATCATCACGCCCGCTGCGCTCTGGATGAGATGGGCGCAGGTGCGCGACCCCACCACCAGAAAAAAGGCATCGGGCATGCGTCGATGCAGCCAGACGATCGATGTCAGCCCACAGAACACCTCCCGGGGTCCAGATTCCTTACGCAGATTGGCGCCCATCGGGATTCCAGAGCTGTCCTCCCTTTCACCATGACTCCGGATCGGCTCAACGGTGCAAGTGTCTGAAACTCTTTGGGATCGTTGCAGTCGGAAATGGTGGATCTGGGTACATTTCGACGACCGCCTCAGATCCACTGATGTCTTCTCTGCGTGTTTTCCCTGCCGCTCTTGCGCTGGGCCTGGCACTTGTGGCCTGTCAGTCGGCTGAGAAGAAGGCGGAGAAGGATGAGGTGAAGGTCGTTCATGGTGTTGAAGCCGTCTGTGCCGCTCAGGCCGACGTTGACGCTGCCGTGGAGCAGGTCAACGGTCTCACTCCTGATTCCACCGTGGCGGATGCTCAACAGGCGGGAGACAAGCTCAAAGGCGCTCTCTCGGCTCTCAACAAAGCTGAGGGTCAGCTTGAAAAGGCCGAAGTGAAGGAGTATCGAGATCAGGTGGATTTCTTCCGCAAAGCCGTTGCTGAAGTCAGCAAGAACAAGGACCTGACCCTGGCAGAAGCGGCTGAGCAACTGAAGGGCAAGGCTGCTCCGCTGCTCGCGGCGCGTGAACAGCTGGCATCCACAACGGTCTGCATCGATGTTGCCGATGACAGCGCCGATGCCAAGGCGGATGAGAAGCCGAAGTCCTGATCAGTGGGATTCAGAGTCGGCGGCGGAAGCGATCATCAGCGAAGCTGCCGCTGCCACGCCCATCCGAGTCGTCCATCCGGCTCAGGCGCCAGACATTGCGACTGACGCGCCGCGCTGTCAGGCCTCCCCTTTCGACAGATTCCGTGCCTGGTCGAGCCCCGAGCAAATAGGTGACTTCAGTCGTCGTTAAGGGAGCTCCGCTATCCACCGCCAGGGCGGTGAGTTCCAGTCTCTGGCGAAGCTTGCGCACCATGCCGGCATGGCTGCTGTCATCAGTGTCCAGCCAGGGCATCTCGGCCTGGCCTTCGCCGGCAAGACGCTGCATCAGGCTGTAGCTGACCAGACCCAGGGCCTGTTCGGCGTTGAGTTCAGTGGAAAGCTGGCCAGGTTCCTCTGATTTTCGACGGGCGGAAGCCATGGCTCACAGGACGATTTGCCCGAAGTTATCGGCTGTGTGGGGCAGTGCAAGCACCTGCACGCTGTTTGCCGATCGGCATCCGGTAAGATCCGCGCCATGAATCGTCTCGCCGGCTTCGACGCCAGAGAGCGGCGGGTTGGCGGAAGCGCTCTCGTCACTGGTACGGAGGTGAATCCCTCTGTCAGCGGAGCGAGCTGCGTTGTTACGACTGACTCGGAGTCTTCTCGGCTCAGTCGGAAAAACAGTCTTGTGCAGTCAATCGAGCTGCGCACCCATGTGTTCATCGATTCACTGCAGCCACAGTTGGCCGCCTACATGGGAACGGTGAGTCAGGGTTTTTTGCCGATTCCTGGGGATGCCTGCCTATGGATGGAGGTTTCGCCTGGTATGGCTGTTCATCGGGTGACCGACATTGCTTTGAAGGCCAGCAATGTTCGCCTCGGACAGATGGTGGTTGAAAGGGCCTTCGGTTCGATGGCCCTGTATCACCGAGACCAGAGCACAGTGCTCCATTCCGGTGATGTTGTACTGGAGGCCATTGGCAGCTCGGTTGACCAGCGAACACCCGCTGAGGTGAGTTGGACTGAAGTGATTCGTGCGATCACTCCAGATCATGCTGTCTTGATCAACCGTCAGAACCGGCGTGGTTCGATGATCGAGGCAGGAATGAGCATGTTCATCCTGGAGACCGAGCCTGCTGGATACGTCTTGATTGCCGCGAATGAAGCGGAGAAGGCATCTAACATCACGCTTGTCGATGTGAAGGCCGTGGGAGCTTTCGGACGTCTCACGCTCGCTGGACGGGAGGGTGATGTGGAGGAGGCCGCGGCTGCCGCCATGCGTGCGATTGATTTGGTGAATCGACGCGCCGCGCGGAGCTGAGCGTTCAGTCCAGGTCCAGTCTTCTGCGCAGACCTGGTGCCAGAGCGCGCGCGGCCTTGCCTCGACTCCCAAGTTTGGACAGCTGGGAGGTGTTCAGTTCTCCATAACTGCAGCCGGCCTCGCGCACCCAGAACAACGATTCAATTCCGCCTCCTGGATAGGCCGGTGCAGACAGAAGCTCACCCCAGCAGATCCCTTCAGCCTGCTCATCGCAGACTCCATCGGGTGAGCAGAGCACCATGGCGCTTCTGAAGAGGGCACTGCGATAAGGCACGTCCGCCATCGCCTGCATGAGCTTGGAGAGTTTTTCCTCATTACTGGAGGCAAGCCGTGCGGTGTAGAGCCCTGGAGCTCCATCGAGGGCATCTACTTCAAGTCCGGAATCATCCGCCAGAGCCCAGCAACCTGTTCTTGCAGCCGCGGCAATGGCCTTGAGCCGTGCATTCTCCAAATAGGTACTCCCGGTTTCCTCAACATCCAGATCGGATGGTTGGCGCTGGACCGACACGTTGATTGGGCCAAGCATCGTTTCGATCTCAGCAACCTTCTGTGGATTTCCGCTGGCGATGATCAGCGTGCGCAAAGCGCTGCTCCTGGATTGGAGCACCATTGTGTGTGATCAGGTGTAAGTCTTTTGAGCCTCAGTAGTCAGTGGAAACCTGAAGAGGTTGAACATCCCACCCGGAAAAACCGAATTTTTCAAATTCCCGTCTGTAACGCTATGGACCTTTTTCGGTCTTGCCACCGCATGTGTTGGCGTGCTGACTTCGGAGCGCACAGTTCTTTAGATCAGTCCCTGACAGGGTGATCAGCAGGGCTTATCAGGTTCACTACGGACAGTGATCCCGAGAAAGCGCATTAGCTCTTGACGGGGCGCCCATTGGCAGAGCAGTCTCACCGGCGAACATCCCCCCCCTATTCCCGGTAGGTAATGGCAAACGAAACCATGGGCATCGCTCTCGGCATGATCGAGACACGCGGCCTCGTTCCTGCGATTGAAGCGGCTGACGCCATGACCAAGGCAGCCGAAGTGCGCCTGATCGGTCGTGAGTTCGTCGGTGGCGGTTATGTCACCGTTCTGGTGCGCGGCGAAACCGGTGCTGTGAACGCTGCTGTGCGTGCTGGCGCCGATGCTTGCGAGCGCGTTGGCGACGGCCTCGTTGCTGCTCACATCATTGCCCGCCCCCACCGCGAAGTGGAGCCTGCACTGGGCAACGGCAACTTCCTTGGTCAGAAGGACTGAGTTCGTCTGAACCTCTGAAATTTTGAGGTTTCAACGACTCACCCGCCTTCAACGACTTAACGGAGTTTTCTCATGAGCAAGAAGTACGACGCCGGGGTAAAGGAGTACAGGGACACTTACTGGACTCCTGATTACGTTCCCCTAGACACTGACCTGCTGGCCTGCTTTAAGTGCACCGGCCAGGAAGGTGTGCCCAAGGAAGAGGTTGCCGCTGCTGTGGCTGCTGAATCGTCCACGGGTACTTGGTCCACCGTGTGGTCCGAGCTCCTTACCGATCTCGATTTCTACAAGGGCCGCTGCTACCGCATTGAGGATGTCCCTGGAGACAAGGAATCCTTCTATGCCTTCATCGCCTACCCCCTCGATCTGTTCGAAGAGGGTTCCATTACCAACGTTCTGACCTCATTGGTCGGTAACGTCTTCGGCTTCAAGGCTCTGCGTCACCTGCGTCTCGAGGACATCCGCTTCCCGATCGCTTTCATCAAGAGCTGCTACGGCCCCCCGAACGGCATCTGCGTCGAGCGCGACCGGATGAACAAGTACGGCCGTCCTCTTCTTGGTTGCACCATCAAGCCGAAGCTCGGCCTGAGCGGTAAGAACTACGGCCGTGTGGTCTATGAGTGCCTGCGTGGTGGTCTGGACTTCACCAAAGACGACGAGAACATCAACTCCCAGCCTTTCCAGCGTTGGCAGAACCGTTTCGAGTTCGTTGCCGAAGCCATCAAGCTGTCTGAGCAGGAGACCGGAGAGCGCAAGGGTCACTACCTCAACGTGACCGCCAACACTCCCGAGGAGATGTACGAACGCGCTGAGTTCGCCAAGGAACTCGGTATGCCGATCGTGATGCACGACTTCATTACCGGTGGCTTTACCGCCAACACCGGTCTGTCGAAGTGGTGCCGCAAAAACGGCATGTTGCTGCACATTCACCGTGCAATGCACGCGGTGATCGACCGTCATCCCAAGCACGGCATCCACTTCCGCGTTCTCGCCAAGTGTCTGCGTCTGTCTGGTGGTGACCAGCTTCACACCGGCACGGTGGTCGGCAAGCTCGAAGGTGATCGTCAGACCACCCTCGGCTACATCGACCAGCTGCGCGAATCATTCGTGCCTGAAGACCGCAGCCGCGGCAACTTCTTCGATCAGGACTGGGGTTCCATGCCTGGCGTGTTTGCAGTTGCTTCCGGTGGTATCCACGTGTGGCACATGCCTGCACTGGTGGCGATCTTCGGTGACGACTCCGTTCTGCAGTTCGGTGGTGGTACCCACGGTCACCCCTGGGGCTCCGCTGCAGGTGCTGCTGCCAACCGTGTGGCCCTCGAGGCCTGCGTCAAGGCACGCAATGCCGGTCGCGAGATCGAGAAAGAAAGCCGCGACATCCTTATGGAAGCCGGCAAGCACAGCCCTGAGCTGGCGATCGCCCTCGAGACCTGGAAGGAGATCAAGTTCGAGTTCGACACCGTCGACAAGCTCGACGTTCAGAACTGATCGCAACCACGGCCGGTTAATTGAACCGGCCACCTTTTTTACTTACACCCAGGATCCCCATGCCTTTCCAGAGCACCGTGGGTGACTACAAAACAGTCGCCACCCTGGAGACCTTCGGCTTTCTTCCGCCGATGACCCAGGACGAGATCTACGACCAGATCGCCTACATCATTGCCCAGGGTTGGAGCCCGCTTATCGAGCACGTCCATCCCAGCAACTCCATGGCCACCTATTGGTCTTATTGGAAGCTGCCCTTCTTTGGTGAGAAGGACCTCAATGTTGTTGTGAGTGAGCTCGAGGCTTGCCATCGCGCCTACCCCGACCACCACGTGCGCATCGTCGGTTACGACGCCTACACCCAGAGCCAGGGTGCTTGCTTCGTGGTTTTCGAAGGACGCTGATCCTTCGAGCCTTTGGTTCCGAGCCCTGATCTGAGTTCAGGGCTCCAGATTTTTTTCGGGAGCATCAGCTCCCAGCTCTTCGACGACTTCACCGGGCGGACATGGCAAGACTTTCCAGTCGAGAACTCGCACTTGAGCGCCGCAAAGCGCTGACGACCTCCGGTAAGAAGGCGTCTGCCGCCGCCGGTGGTAACAACCGCGTGCGCACTGCGACCGATGCTCGTCCCACCCGTACGGAAGTCACGGCAGTGAACGAACCAGCGGTGACTGCTCCTGTAGCGGCAGCTCCCGAACGTGCGGCCTCTCTCACTCGGACGCCCGCACGCTCCCACTCCTCAAACGCGAAGGCGCTGCGCAATCCCAGCCGCGATCTGGTTCTGTCCCGTCGTGAAGCCCTGTCTCGCCGCGGCAAGACCGCAGCATCCAGCCGCGACCGCAACCGTGCAGATGTGGCCCGTGAAGCTCCGTCCCCTGCACCGGTTGTTGCTGCTGAAAAAGCTGATCGTCCAGCCGTCACCGTTGAGCTGACATCGCGCTCCGGTGATCGCCGTGCCGGTCTTGAGCGCCGCTCAGTCACCCCAAAGAGGCGTTCCATCGAAAATCCCAGCCGTGCCCTGGTGCTGGCGCGTCGTGATGCCATGTCAAAACATGGCAAAACCGCTGGTAAGCAGCCCACCAGCGCAGCCGCTGTGGCCCGTCAGGCCAATCCTGATCTCTCCAGCCGGGAGATCGCTCAGCAGGTGCGCGAGCTGCGGGCTAAAGCCGGTGCAATCAGCAAGCAGAACGCTGGCGTTACACGTCCCACCGGACCCAATCGCCACGGTGCCAAGCAGGCTGCCGCCGCCGATGCTCACTGGAAAGTGGGAGAAAGCACGACGCCATCCGGACAGACCGTGACCGGGACCCAGGCCAACCGCTCGGTGAAGACCACCGGCAATGAGGCCAGCACCTGTCGCTCCATCACAGGCACTGAGTACTTGGGCGCTGAGGTCTTCCAGACATTCTGTCAGCAGGCCCCCGAGCCCACAACACCTGCCAAGGTGAGAGTTACTGCCACCAGTCATGGCAATCGTGTGACCGGTAATGAGGTCGGTCGATCGGGCAAGGTCACCGGCGATGAGCCGGGCACTTGCAAAAGCGTGACAGGCACGGAATACATTTCCGCCAATCAGTCCGCTGCCTACTGCGGTGGGTCCAACCCATCCCCTCGCAAGGTCGGACACAGTCTCACCTTGGAGGGCCGCCCTGTGAGTGGTGTGATGGTTGGACGTTCCGCCAGCGTCACCGGCGATGAAGCCGGAGCTAACCGCAGCCTCACCGGAGATCAGTACCTCGGTTCAGATCCCCTCCCCGATGGTCGCCCAGCCGCAAAGGTCGGTCTGTCCGCCACTCTTTCAGGAACGGGAGTGACAGGCACCTTGGTTGGCCGTTCCTCCCAGGTGACTGGAGATGAGTTCGGATCCTGCCACCGCGTGACCGGTGATCAGTACATCAGCTCTGAGCAGGTCAATGCTTTCTGCGGAGCAAAACCTGACCCCGAGGCCGCCAAGGTCGGTTTCAGCATCACCAACCGCAATCAGGTTGTGAGCGGGACCCGCACGGGCCGTTCCGAGCGTGTCACCGGTGATGAGCCTGGCAGCTGTCAAGCCGTGACCGGAACGCCCTACGCCGGTCTTGAGCAAGCAGGCCAGCATTGCGGAACTCCCGCAGTTCAGGCGATCAGAGAACGCACACCTGTCCGTCCTGGAACACCTTCAGCCGCCATGACCGGCATTCAGCCCGGAGTCGGCGGAGTGATGACCGGCGATCAGCGTGGTGCCTGTGAAGCGGTGACAGGCACTCCCTACGTGGGTGCTGACCAATTGGCTGCAGCCTGTGGCGCAGAGGCTCCGGCCGGCACCGACACCCATGGTCAATCGCCTGAAGGTGCTGCCTGGACCCGTTTCAGCGTCACGTCACCAGCTCGCGCTGCTCAACAGCAGCGTGATGCTCAGGGTTCCGTCACTGGAACGTCCTATGAACAAGGCAATCGCATCACCGGCCCTTTTGACATGGCCGGCGGCAAGGTCACCGGCACCGAGCAGTTCCGCTTCGACAACCGCGATTTTCAGCGCCGGCACTTCCAGCCCACTGTGGCCGTTGTCAGTGAACCTGCTGATGAGCCAACCTCCCGGGTGACTGGTGAGGGCTCCTCCACCAAGGTCACTGGAGATGACTGGGACCGTGGCGAGCATGTCACCGGTACCGAAGGTGCTTCAGCCCGCCGGCGCAACCCCAGCCGTCCTGGTCCCATGGGTGCCATGGCTCCCTTCGAACGCAAGCGAAATGAGCAAGCCGAGTGGCCTGTCTGCCGTGTTACCGGATCCCATGGCAACACCGACAAAGGCTCTCTGATCACCGTCTCTGGCGGCGCAAGGGGCTGATTCGCAAATGGTTCGCTCCATGCCTTCCCGTGGCGGGCGACCTCTTGCGCCCACTGCTCCCACCCGGCGCCAGCTCCAGGCCTCACTGGCTCAAGACACTGCTAAAGCTGAATCCTTCTCACAAGGGGAGGTCAGCTCGCCCTCCGGCAGCACAGCACGACAGTCGGCTCTTCTGCGCCGCCAGGCCCTGACGACATCTGGCAAGGCTGCTTTACCGAAGGGCGGTTCCGTCTCAGGCGGACGTATCCGTTCCCAGGCAGACCGTCGTCGTCCCACTCCCCAGCAGCCCGGCTGGGTGAAGCGTGGAGAACTTCGAACTTCAGTTGCCGTCAATCTCAGCAGAACATCCCTTCCCTGGTCGGTGGAGTCCCATCCGCTGACCGACCAGTCGGCCAATGAACGCCTCAAGGCTTACGAGCTGGAGGTGAAGGGCCGTTTCGATCGGATTGTGCCTCTGTTGAAGCAGGTCTCTGCTCTGCAGCACGAACAAGACTTCCTGGCGCAGGCTCAGCGGCTGGCCCGCGCAGAATTGGGTTTCGATCTTCCGGATCACATCCTTGAGAAGTCGTGGGTGAGACCTCTCGACATGCGCGCATTGTTTGCATGGTGCGTCTTCCAGTCCCACCAGCTGTTCAGTGAACGTTTTTTCCAGGACGACCCCCTGGAAGCCGCGTCAGGCAGCCGGGCTTCGGAGGAATTCAATGCGTTCCTCCTCGACTGCGGTTTTCATCTGCTGGACGTCACACCCTGCGCCGATGGTCGCCTGGCTCACACAATTGCCTATGCGCTGAGGATCCCTTTCAGTGCTGTGCGCCGGCGCTCCCATGCCGGAGCCATGTTCGATGTTGAGAACACGGTCAATCGCTGGATCAAGACCGAACATCGCCGTTTTCGTGAGCAGGTTCCGAATGAGGCGCATGCGCCAACCCGTTACCTGAAGGTGGTGGCTTATCACTTCAGCTCCCTTGATCCAACGCATCAGGGTTGTGCAGCCCATGGCAGCGACGACGCTCTGGCCGCATCCTCAGGACTTCAGCGTCTGCATGACTTCCGTGAAGCTGTTGAAAACAGCTTCTGCTGTGGTGCTTCTGTCGATTTGCTTCTGATCGGTCTGGACACAGACACCGATGCCATTCGTGTTCATGTTCCTGATCAGGACGGAGAGATCCGACTGGATCAGTGGCTCTGTGCCAGATCGCTTTACGAAAGCACTGCCCCGCTCACGGTGCAGCAGGCCAGGGATGCTGTCCAGGCCGCTGTTCAGACCCATGTGTCATCCGCCCCCGATGAAGGCATGGTGCGGTTCATCACACGATTGCTTGTCAGCAACATCTCCCAGCAGGATTACGTTCGATCGCTTCATCACGGCGCTTATCCCGACGCCGGCCATGCAGAGCGCTTCATCGGTGTCGGCATCGGCTTTAAGGAGGTGCATCTGCGCAACCTCACCTATTTCGCTCACCTCGACACCGTTGAACAAGGCGCTCCTGATCTTGATGTCGGAGTGAAAATCTTCAAGGGACTCAATGTCGCCCGCGATCTGCCAATTCCGGTCGTGGTGCGTTTCGATTATTCAGGCAAGGTGCCCGGTGCGCGGGAGCGTGCCATTGCCGATTGCCATCGAATTCAGAAGGCCATCGATGAGCGTTATTCAGCGCTTGTCAGCGAAGGTCTGCTCCACACGCTTCTCACCATTCGCGACCGTGACCAGCCTCTCCCGGCGGTGGCGGTAGGTTCCACACTCGATCCCGTCCAGCAGGAGGCTCACTGACCATGCTGATTGTCAAGGTCCTGAAGCCGCTCGTTTCAACCAACCGGATTCCGGATTTCGAGCACAAGCATCTCCAGGTGGTTCTGGACGGCAGCACCAAGAAAGTGGCTGTCGATGCAGTCGGGGCCAAGCCCGGCGACTGGGTGATCTGCGTCAGCAGTTCCGCCGCCCGCGAAGCTGCAGGCAGCAAGTCTTACCCCAGTGATCTCACCATCGTGGGCATCATTGACCACTGGGAGCCCGATACACCCAAACCGTCGTCGGCACCCCCTTCAGCTCCTGCATCCTCCAAGCCATCCCCCTCCTCTAAGCCAGGAGAGAAGACCTGATGGAGATCATGCAGGTGATGGGGACACTGGTCTGCTCTTACCGCCTGGGGGGGTTGGATCACATGCACCTGCGCATTCTCCAGAACAACAAGGGCAAGCAGCTGGTTGCTGTTGACCCGGTCGGAGCGCGAGAGGGCAACTGGGTTTTCACCGCCAGTGGTTCTGCAGCCCGTTTTGCATGCCCCAACAGCTCCGTGCTCACGGATCTGACGATCGGTGGAATCATCGACCACTGGATGCCGGATGGATAACTGATCGCGTCCCGTTCCTCCATTTCATCCATCAGAACTTTTCCCCATGGCATCCCCAGCTCCCCGTCGTCGCTCTTCCGCAGCCGCTGCTGCAGCTTCGACCACTTCAACGACGGCCAAGGCCTCAGGTCAGGCCTCCGCTGGGGCCGCAACCAGTTCTGCATCCAAAGCGGTTTCCTCGACGGCTGATTCGGCAGCCTCTAAAGCCACTGTGGATGTGACTCCGGTCGCGAGCAGTCGCTCTACAACCACCCGTCGCAGCACCACTGCAAGGTCTGGCTCCAGCCGTGCCTTGGCGGCACGGAGTAGCAGCAGCCGTCGCGCTTCATCGTCTTCAGGCTCATCAGGCTCAGGTCGCGCCTCCAAGTCCGTCTCAGCTGCTCCTGAACCGTCTGTGCAGGGAGTGGCCCTCGGCATGATTGAAACCCGCGGCATGGTGCCTGCCATCGAGGCTGCCGACGCGATGACGAAGGCTGCCGAAGTGCAGCTGATCAGCCGTGAATATGTCGGTGGCGGCTATGTCACGGTGATGGTGCGCGGTGAGACCGGTGCCGTGAACGCCGCAGTGCGAGCAGGCGCTGATGCCTGTGAGCGTGTCGGAGACGGCCTCGTGGCGGCCCACATCATTGCCCGTCCCCATCAGGAAGTGGAGCCTGCGCTTGTTCCGACCAATGTGCGAAGACGTAGTTGATCAATAACGTCTCTCTGCATCATTTCGGACTAGATTCCCCGGCCAACACGAACCACAACGGCCCTTCAGGTCTCGTTGCTTTTGACTCCAGCTCTTTCGCTGCCTCTTCAGACCGCCTGGTTGATTCCTCTCTATGGATTCGCCGGAATGCTGGTGTCCCTTCCTTGGGCCTTCGGATGGTTCCGTCGAGATGCCCATCGACCTCCGGCGTATCTCAACATCCTGCTGACCCTGCTGGCCGTGGTTCACGGGAGTCTTGTGCTCAGGGAAGTCATGGCAAACGGTCCTGCTTTGATCGGCATGCCCTGGCTGACTGTGGGTGATCTCAATCTTGAGATCAGCTTCAGCCTTTCGCTCACCAATGTTTCCGCTCTTGAGCTGATCACTGGCCTGAGCCTTCTCTCCCAGATCTATTCGCTGGGGTACCTCGACAAGGAATGGGCGCTAGCTCGCTTCTTTGCTCTGCTCGGTTTCTTCGAGGGAGCGATGTCGGGAGTTGTGCTGAGCGATTCTTTATTTCAGAGCTATTTCCTTCTGGAGATGCTCACCCTGTC
This sequence comes from Synechococcus sp. GEYO, assembly GCF_900473955.1. Classification (NCBI taxonomy): domain Bacteria; kingdom Bacillati; phylum Cyanobacteriota; class Cyanophyceae; order Synechococcales; family Synechococcaceae; genus Synechococcus; species Synechococcus sp. GEYO. The sequence goes on along the minus strand of NZ_UCNL01000003.1, from coordinate 79,077 downwards.
CACCTATCTGCTGGTGGGCTTCTGGTATGCCCAGCCGTTGGTGGTCACTGCAGCCCGCGACGCGTTTCTAACCAAACGCGTCGGTGACGTGATGTTGTTGATGAGTGTGGTGGCCCTCACCGCCTGGTCAGGCGTTACGAGCTTCGATGATCTCTACAGCTGGTCGGCCCGGGACACCCTGACGCCATTGGCTGCAACTCTGCTCGGTCTTGGACTGGTGGCAGGACCAACCGGCAAGTGCGCCCAGTTCCCCATGCACCTCTGGCTTGATGAGGCCATGGAGGGTCCGAACCCTGCCTCGATTCTGCGCAATTCCGTTGTGGTGACCTGTGGTGCGATCGTGCTGCTCAAGGTCATGCCCCTGTTGCAGCACGCGCCGGTGACTCTTGTAGTGCTTCAGGTGATTGGCACGATCAGCGCCGTCGGCGGTTCCCTTGTTTCGATTGCCCAGGTTGATATCAAGCGCACGCTGTCGTACTCCACGACGGCCTATCTCGGTTTGGTGTTCATCGCGATTTCCTTGCAGGTGCCCGTGCTGGCATTGCTGCTGCTCTATGCCCACGCCGTTTCGAAGGCTCTCCTGTCGATGAGTGTCGGTGGGGTGATCGCTTCGACCAACTGTCAGGACATCACCGAGCTCGGCGGTTTGGCCAGCCGTATGCCCGCTACTACAGGCGCCTTTCTGGTTGGTGGAGCTGGGCTCGTTGGATTGCTTCCACTCGGTGGATTCCTCTGCCTTGCCCAAGCTGTGGAGTTGGTCGGAGCCAGAGCTGTGGTGTTCGTGCCGGTATTCCTGATCACCAATGCCCTCACAGCGTTGAACCTCACCCGGGTGTTCCGCCTGGTGTTCCTTGGTCCATCACTTGCTAAGACCCGTCGAGCCGCTGAGATCAACTGGCAGATGGCGTTGCCGATGGTGGCTCTCACCGTGATCGTGGTGCTGACGCCGTTCCTGCTGATCCGTCTGGAATCCCTCGATGGTCTGCTGGCCTTCCCCTTCTGGGCGGCTGCTCTGGTGGTGTCGAGTGGTGCTTCCGGGTTGATTGTCGGGGCTCTCGTTCCCCTAAACAAAGCCTGGTCACGCTCTCTCAATCCGATTCTTCGCTGGTTTCAGGATCTGCTCGCCTACGACTTCTACACCGAGCGTTTTTACCGAGTCACAATTGTCAATGTGGTGGCCACCTTCTCGCAGCTCGCCGGCTGGTTTGACCGCAATGTCGTCGATGGCGTGCTGCATGGTCTGGCACGCTTCTCCCTGTCGAGTGCCGAAGGCCTGAAGCTGAGCATCAGTGGTCAGACCCAGTCGTATGTGCTCACCGTGATCGGCGCCATCGTGCTGCTGCTCATGTCTCTGAGCTGGGTTCTGCAGTGAGGTCATCATGCTGACGATTCTTCTTCTGATCCCCTTCCTGGGCGCATTGTTGATCTGTGTTCTGCCGGATGCAGACAGTTCCGACAATTCTGAGAGTGTCGGTCGCAGTCGGACCTTCACCCTGGTCACCCTCGCGGTCCAGTGCCTGCTCAGTTTTGGTCTGCTGATCCCCTTTTCGGCTGTCGAGCCCGGCCAGCAGCTGGTGGAGATTCTTCCCTGGCTTCCGCAGATGGGCCTTGAATTCAGCCTCGGAGTTGATGGTCTGTCGCTCCCGCTTGTGCTGATGAATGGGGTGCTCTGCCTCGTGGCAGCAGCTGCCTCGCGCTCAGTTGAGAATCGCCCCCGCGTGTATTTCGCCCTTCTGCTGGTGATCAGTGGAGCTGTGAATGGAGCCTTTCTCGCTCAGAACCTTCTGCTCTTCTTCCTGTTCTATGAACTGGAACTGATTCCTCTCTGGCTGCTCATCGCCATCTGGGGTGGCGCCAACAGGGCCTATGCCTCCACCAAGTTCTTGATCGTCACCGCCGTGTCAGGCGTGCTGATTCTGGCGGCCTTCCTGGGGATCGCCTTAGTCACGGGAAGCGTTGATTTCGGAATTCGCCCGATCCTCACGACTCAGATGGGATTGACCAGCCAGCTGGTCCTGATGACCTGTCTTCTGATCGGCTTCGGGATCAAGATTCCCCTTTTCCCTTTCCACACCTGGCTTCCAGATGCGCACACCGAAGCGTCCACGCCAGTTTCAGTGCTGTTGGCCGGGGTCTTGCTCAAGCTGGGCACCTATGGCCTTCTGCGTTTCTGCCTCGGCCTTTTCCCGGAGGCCTGGTCCGTGGCGGCTCCATGGCTGGCTGGCTGGGCTGCCGTTTCAGTGCTGTATGGATCGCTGGCAGCCATCGCTCAGACCGATATGAAGCGGATGGTGGCCTACAGCTCCGTGGGCCATATGGGCTATGTGTTGCTCGCCGCCGCTGCGGCCACCCCCCTCGCGCTGATTGGTGCTCTGTTTCAGATGGTCAGTCACGGTTTGATCTCAGCGGTTCTTTTCCTTGCGGTGGGTGTCGTTTATGAACGCACCGGCACCCGTGATCTGAATGTGCTGAGGGGGCTGCTGAATCCTCAGCGTGGTCTGCCACTCACTGGCACTCTGATGATCATTGGTGTCATGGCCAGTGCAGGCATCCCCGGCATGGCCGGCTTCATTTCCGAGTTCCTGGTGTTCAAGGGCAGTTTCGAAATGTTCCCTGTGGCCACCCTTCTGTCCATGGTCGGTTCAGGTCTCACAGCTGTGTACTTCTTGCTGCTGGTGAACCGTGCCTTCTTCGGTCGTCTTGCGGTGGCTCCCGGCGCCAATCAGAATCCAAAGATTCTCAATCAGGTTCCTTTCGCTCAGCAGATTCCTGCTCTTTCGATGTCTTTGCTGATCCTTCTGCTTGGTGTCGTTCCCAATCTGCTCGTGGGCCTGAGCCAGCCAGCCACCGCCCAGCTCAGTGAACTCGCCACACTGGTCCAGCCTGGAGGGCTCTCATGACCACCACTGCCCGACCTCAAGCCACTGAACCCACGCTCCCCGATCAGGAGGAACTGATCAGGCGCCTGCTCTCGGATACACCTCTGCTTGCTGACACCCCTGATCATCTGCTGCAGGTGGTCAACGTGCTGGAGAGCTATGGCCTCGTCCTGGATGCCTATAGCTGCAACCTGGTTCATCAGGGGAAGACACAGCTTCTCAACCCGTTCCCGGTGTTCCGCTTCTTTCACGAAGGGTTGACTGCCAAGCGCCTCTGGGAGCACCTGATGGGCGACCGCATCAATTTCGAATATGCCGAGTACTGCCAGAAGGCGATGTTCTGGCATGGCACCGGTGGGATGGATGCCTATTTCGATTCAGAGCCGTTCCAGGATGTATGCCGCCGCGTGATTGCCCTGCGCTCCAAGCGGGATCCGCTTCTGCGTTTGGTGAACACCCTTTATCCGGGATTCGCGCCGGAGGCGATCCGGTCGATGACGACGATCTATGCGCTCGGCCTGTTCTGGCGGGTGATGAGTGACATCTTCATCGATCTGGCACGCCGTTATCGCATCGGGGAAGTGGCCTGTGTGCTTGATGTGGTTCACCACATCCGTGATGGTCTGGTGACGGCCGCAGGCAATCCCATCACCTACGAGGTCATGGTGGGCGGAGAGTCCGTCTGGGTGCTCCCCCCAGAAGCTGGTCTCACCTTCCTGGTGGATGTCGCAGTTCCCTATGTGGAGGCGGTGTTCTTTCGAGGGATGCCATTTCTGGGAACGGTGTCGTACAACGCTCAGGCCCGCCAGATCGCGGCAGACCAGAGCCTGTTCAAATACGGAGCTCTTTACGCCGATCCTTTGCCGAGTATGGGAGCTGGAATTCCTCCCAGCCTGTGCATGTCGGACATGTACCGGAACCTTCCCGAGGAGCTCAGCCGCTGGTACGACCATCATGGTCGTGCCCAGGCGGATCCCCATGTTCAGATCTGCATCAGCTTCCAGAAGTCGATGTTCTGTGTCACCAACGCAGCGATCGCCGGCACTATGCCCAATCCTCTCGATACCCAGGATCCTGAGCAGCAGGCAGCCAACCATGCCTATGCATCTGCTTGGTCAGAACGCCTGATGGGCTGCCAGCGGGTGGCTCTCCTTTAGGTTTCGGAGAGGCCTCGAGGTTGTTAATGGAAGCTTGGAACGAACGCAAGCGACCGGTCTGTCTGGAGAAGCGATTCGAGTTCGATAGCTACAGCTCAACCCGTGATTTTCTTGATCGGCTCGGTGAGTTCAGTGAACTGAACAAGCGCTATCCCGACATCAGCTTTGGGAAAACCTATGTGAACATCACTTTGCGCCCTGATGTGGACGCGGAGGATGCGAGCCTTACCGATTCAGATCACGCCTTCGCCGCGGCGATTGATGGACTCATCGATTGATCTTGAGGCCAGTTTTATTGCTTCGGGAGTCGGAGAGGTCCTCGAGCACTTAGACACCGAGCTGATCGGTCTGCGGCCGGTCAAAACCAGAATTCGTGAGATCGCCGCTTTGCTGTTGGTGGATCAGGCTCGTCAGTCCCTGGATCTGCTCAGCAAAGCGCCCAGCCTGCACATGTCGTTCACCGGTCAACCAGGAACCGGAAAAACAACTGTTGCGCAGAAGATGTCGCAGATTCTTCATCGCCTCGGTTACTTGCGCAAAGGCCATGTGATCACCGTCACCCGAGATGACCTTGTTGGTCAATATGTGGGGCACACGGCCCCGAAAACCAAAGAGATGATCAAACGCGCCCAGGGAGGCGTCCTGTTCATTGACGAGGCTTACTACCTCTACAAACCGGGAAATGAGAGAGATTATGGAGCTGAAGCGATTGAGATTCTTCTGCAGGAGATGGAGAGTCAGCGCAATGATCTTGTGGTGATCTTTGCCGGTTACAAAGATCGGATGACAGCCTTTTATCAATCCAATCCAGGACTTTCCTCAAGGGTTGCTCACCACATCGACTTTCCTGATTACAGCCAGTGTGAATTGATGGCGATTGCTCAACTGTTGCTGGAACAACAGCAGTATCAATTCAGCGAAGCAGCCGTTGAAGCTTTTGAGAGCTACATCAGCAGGCGGCGTCAATTGCCGTTCTTCGCTAATGCACGTTCAATCCGCAATGCCCTCGATCGTCTGCGACTGCGGCATGCCAACCGCTTGTTCTCTCGCCGCGGTCAACCTCTCAGTCGTGAAGCCTTGATCACGATCGAAGCTGCGGATGTGTTTGCCAGTCGTGTGTTCCAGGGGGAAGTGGAGGGAGCCGATCCTTCCATGCCACTGACCGACGGAGCCGTCTGAACACTGCTCACCTCGGGGTGGGCTGCTCAAGATCCCTTTTGATCAATGCCATCAGGTAGGAGGGTGCCTTGTAACGCCCTGGAAGGCAGCGGTTCAGCGTTTCCAGATGGCCCCAGCACACGGTTTTTTCGATGTCCTTGACTTCTCGACCTTCCTTGAGCAGCCGTCGTAACGCCTTGCAGTACAGGGGATAGCCCGCTTCCAGTTCGCCGATGGTCAGCTTGGCCTGGGCCATGAAGGTCGCTCGGTTCATCTCTTAACTTATGAAACCGCCGGATCGCTTCATCCAAGCCAGGCGATGCAGTCGATCTCCACCTTGGAGCCCTTGGGTAGTGCTGCGACCTGAACGCAGGCCCTGGCAGGGCTCACACCGCTTCCGAACATTTCGGCATAGATCGCATTAACCGCCTGAAAATCGGCGAGATCGACCAGATACACCGTGGTCCGCACGACCTTGGCGGCCTCAGTTCCTGCAGCGCTCAGAACGGCCTTCAGATTGCGCAGCACTTGCCTTGTTTCAGCTTCCACATCGCCGCCACCCACCATTGCTCCGGTGGCTGGGTCAAGAGGGATTTGGCCAGAGCAATAGAGCCATCCGCCAGCCTGCACGGCCTGGTTGTACGGCCCGACCGGAGCAGGTGCGTCAGGTGTGGTGACGGCTTGATGGGTGGTAGTTGACATCAAGAGGGATCACAATGGGTCTGCATTTTCGCGCTTCGTGTCGATGGAGTCCCCTCCAGTGGAGATCGACGGTCTCTGGCACAGCTATGACGCTTCCGGAGCGGAGTGGACTCTTCAGGACATCAATCTCAGCCTGCAGGGCGGTGAACTTGTGGGGTTGTTGGGCCCCTCCGGCTGCGGCAAGACCACCCTTCTGAGATTGATCGCCGGCTTTGAAAGACCAATCCGCGGCAGCATTCGCCTTCATGGCCGCGAGGTGGCCAGCCCTCAGCGCTCGCTGGCCGCCGAACGCCGTGGAGTGGGCATGGTGTTTCAGGACTATGCCCTGTTCCCTCACCTGAATGCCTGGGCCAACACCTGTTTTGGTCTTCGCGGCGGGCAGGACACAGGTCGGGCGTCCTGGCTGCTGGAGCTGCTGGGTCTGGAACGGTTGAAAGAGCGTTATCCCCATGAGCTTTCCGGCGGTCAGCGTCAACGTCTGGCTTTAGCGAGAGCTCTGGCCCCAGCGCCATCGGTGGTGCTGCTTGATGAACCCTTCTCCAACCTGGACGTGGAGGTTCGGCTGCGCTTGCGCAGTGAACTGCCTTCTGTTCTCAGTGCCTGCAACGCCAGCGGCGTGTTGGTCACCCATGACCCGGAGGAAGCCCTGGCCATTTGCAGTCGGGTGGCTGTGCTGCGCGACGGACGGCTGCATCAGTGCGCCAGCCCGAAGGAGCTGGTGGAATCACCGGCAACACCTTTCGTCGGCAGCTTTGTGCTTCAGCGCAATGTTCTGCCGGTTTGGAACGATGCTGCCGGCGGTTGTCTGCGCTGCCCTCTGGGTGATCTGGAGAGACCTGGCGATCTTCAGGCCGATGCCCTGCCAGAGGAGGCAACGGTTTTGGTCGCTCCCGAAGCCATCGCGCTGCTGGAGGATGCCAACGGTGAGGATCAGGTGGTGGGGCGCGAGTTCCTTGGCCACAGCTGGATGTACAGGGTGAAGAGCGGTGACCGGCAGCTGAGGCTGCTGAGACCGCTTTCCGAGGACTATGTACGCGGCCAGACCTGTCGTCTGCGTCTTCAGCCCGGTTCATCGGTTTTGCTGCACCCTCAGCGACGCGCCCTGCTGACCCGAGCCAGTTGATCTCTGTTCAGCCGCTCCAGCTGTCCTTGTGAAGCCTGAGTTCACGCAGCTCTTGCACTGAACATGCTCGCAAAAATAGGTTGGTGCGCCGCTCCTCACCCATGGTGCTGGGCAGGGACAGACTTCCACGGCTGCGCAGGTCTTGGACTGTGCTCAGGCGTGCGGCGATGGCCTGATCATCTGGTCTGAGGGCATGGGCCCAGCGCAGGTTGCCTTCGGTGTACTCGTGAGCGCAATGCACGATGGTGTCGTCTGGGAGATCTTGCAGGCGTTTGAGGGCCAGATGCATGTCTTCGGCTGATCCTTCGAACAGGCGTCCGCAGCCTGCCCCGAACAGGGTGTCGCCACAGAACAGCACTGGCGTCGGAAGCTCCGGTGAGCACCCCTTGGGTAGGACATAAGCCAGATGCGCCCGGGTATGGGCTCGCACGTCGATCACTGAAATGGGCTGTCCGAGCAGCTCGAGCTGCATGCCCGGCTCGACCGACACCGTCTGGAAAGGAATCCGCTCCTGATCGGCTGCTGCTGCGATCACCGCAGCTGAAGGCCATTGCCGCAACAGATCGGGTGTGCCGCCGATGTGGTCTGCATGGTGATGGGTCTGCAGGACGGCGGCGAGCTCCAGCTTGCGATCCACCAGCCATTGCCTCACTGGTTCGGCGACAGCGGGATCGACGACGACCGCCTCGCGTCCCCTTGCCCAGATCCAGACGACGTTGTCCTGCAGGACTGGCAGTGGCTTGATTCCGTCGCTCTGACAGGGGTGGCCCATCGTTAAAGTTTTGGGCGATGCAAGCTTCCATGATCACCGTTGCACTGGCCAAGGGCGCGCTGCTGCGGGAGTCCGTGGAACGTTTCAAGCTTGCCGGTCTTGATTTTTCGGCGGTGTTGGATCCCGATAACCGCCAGCTGATGGTGCCTTCGGTCTGTGGCCGGGCCCGAGCTCTGCTGGTTCGGAACGGTGATGTGCCGGTTTACGTGGCTTATGGGCAAGCCCAGCTCGGTGTGGTTGGTTACGACGTGCTGCGCGAGCACCAGATGCCTGTGGCGCACCTCGTCGATCTTGGCTTCGGCGGCTGTCGTATGTCCGTTGCCGTCAAGTCGAGCAGTGGTTACCAGAGACCCACCGACCTGCCGCCGCATTGCCGTGTGGCCAGCAAATTCACCCGTTGTGCCAGGCAGTATTTCGATTCCATTGATCTCCCGGTTGAGCTTGTGCACCTCACAGGATCCGTGGAGCTTGGTCCAATCACAGGAATCGCAGAAGCAATTGTCGACCTGGTCGCCACAGGACGAACCCTCAGAGATAACGGTTTGGTGGCGATTGAAGACCTCTTCCACACCACGGCCCGACTCGTGGGCCATCCGCTTTCGCTGCGCTTGGATCAGGGAGAGCTGCAACAGGTTATCGAGGCGATGGATGCTCCCAAGAGGGAGATGGTGAGCACGACCTGATGGCCGGTTCCGATCTTCAGCGCATCAGTCGGCTGGGGCGCTACCTCGGACGCGACCGTCGTCGTCTGCTGCTCACCCTGATCCTGCTGATTCCGGTGGCGCTTGCCGGCGCGATTCAGCCGCTGCTTGTCGGTCAGGCCATCTCGATTCTGCGCACCGTCTCCGGTGCCACCAACGAGGCGGTCGCTCCGATCCTGCAGCCTCTCGACAGCACCCTGGCCCTGCGGCTGATCATTGGTGCTCTGCTGATTTCTGTGCTGGTGCGTCTGGCTCTACAGGGGGTGCAGAGCTACAACATCCAATCCGTCGGGCAGCGACTCACAGCCCGAATTCGCCGTGATTTGTTCGCCCATGCGATGGATCTTTCCCTGCGGTTCCATGACCGCATGCCAGTGGGCAAGTTGCTCACGCGCCTCACCAGTGATGTTGATGCATTGGCTGAGGTGTTTGGCAGCGGGGCTGTTGGCATTCTTGGCGATCTGGTCACGCTCACCGTGATTGCGGTGACCATGTTGTTGATTGAATGGCGACTCGGGCTGCTCTTGCTCGTGTCTCAGGTTCCGGTGACCCTGGTTGTGCTCTGGTTGCAGGGGCGCTACCGCAAAGCCAACTATCGGGTGCGTGAGGAGCTGTCGCAGCTGAATGCAGATTTTCAGGAAAATCTGCAGGGTCTCGACGTAGTTCAGATGTTTCGCCGTGAAGCCTTCAACGGTGACCGTTTCCAACGCACCGGCCTGGCCTATCGCGAGGCGGTGAATGGAACGATTTTGTTTGACAGCAGCATCTCCGCATTCTTGGAGTGGGTTTCCCTCGGTGCCGTGGCGATTGTGCTGGCTCTGGGGGGCTGGATGGTCACCTCCGGGGCGATGGGGCTGGGGATCCTGACAACGTTCATCCTCTATTCACAGCGGCTGTTTGATCCACTGCGGCAGATGGCCGAGCGATTTACCCAGATTCAGGGTGGCTTGACCGCGGTTGAGCGCATTGGAGAACTGCTCGAGGAGCCACTGGAAATTCGAGATCACACCCTTGCGGGCCCTGGCAACACCAAGGAATCGCCTCTTGAAACCTTGCCTGCTCCACTGCAGGTGATGCCGTCGGCCCGCGGCGAAGTCGTGTTTGAAGGTGTTCATTTCGCCTATCGACCTGATGAGCCGATTCTTCAGGATCTGAGCTTCAGGCTTGCGCCCGGTGAGCATGTGGCGTTGGTGGGCCCCACCGGTTCTGGAAAGACCACGGTGATCCGCTTGCTCTGCAGGCTTTATGAGCCCCAGCAGGGCCGCATCCTTCTCGATGGACGCGATATCCGCAGCCTTCCTCTGGCGGATCTACGTCGCCAGCTGGGGGTGGTTCTCCAGGACACCTTTCTGTTCAGTGGCAGCGTCGGTGACAACCTCCGACTCGATAAGGAGATCGATGACAAGCAGCTCAAGGAGGTTTGCAGAGATCTCGGCCTCAGCTCACTGCTGGGCCGGCTTCCTCAGGGGCTGGACACGGAGCTGCGCGAGCGCGGGGGCAACCTCAGCTCTGGAGAACGTCAACTGCTTGCTGTGGCTCGCGTGGCGATTCGCAATCCCAATGTGCTTGTGATGGATGAGGCCACCGCCTTCATGGATCCTTCCACGGAAGCCACTCTGCAAAGAGATCTCGACCGCTTGCTGGAACGCCGAACCGCCGTGGTGATTGCTCACCGTCTGGCCACCGTTGAGGCCGCCGATCGGATCCTCGTTCTGCGTCGTGGCCGTTTGATCGAGCAGGGAACCCATTTGCAGTTGCGCGCTCAGGGCGGTCTCTATGCAGAACTCGCCGAACTTCAAGAACGAGGTCTTGCCAGGCTCTGAGCCTCAATCCAGCTGGACAGGATGTCGCTCAGAATCTCTGGCTTCTCTCGCATCGGCAGGTGGCCACAGCCAGCGATCTGGCGATAGTCATGCCCAGGGCTGTAAGCCGCCAGATGGCGCACATAGCCAGGTTCCATCACCTGATCGTTGTCGCCACTGATCCAGAGGCTGTCGACGGCTAGGTCAGACACCAATCCAGGTAGTTCTCGAACTGCGCCCCGGCTGGTGCTGTTCACCAGTAGTCCGCGGGCAGCCCGCCGCTCGGCCTTGAACGGTCCAAGGGTTCCAAGGGGTGCTGGTAGCTGAGCCAGGCCATCGGGACGCAGCTCCAGAATCAACTTCCCGAAGCCGCGCAGTCGACGAAAGGGCCGTGGCTGATAGATCCCTCCCCCTGCTGCCAGGAGAACAATGCCCAATAAACCGGTCTGTTTCTGTTGTCGCAGATGTGCTTCGGCATGCAGCACCACGCTGCCGCCGAGTGAGTGGCCCAACAGCACGAAGGGTCGTCCCTTCGCTCTGTGAATGGCGTCGTCCGCCAGCCAGCGGCCGTAGGCCGACAAGTTGGGAAGCAGTCCTGAGGGGCGCTCCGCATCCCCGAAGCCAGGCAGATCAGGGCACCAGAGCTCAATCTCTGGATGGCGTTCTTTCCAGCATGCGGCAAGAGGCGACCAGACCTGCTTGCTCAAAAGCCAGCCATGAACAGCTATCACCAGTTGACTTGCAGGCATCTGTGCAGAACTTGCCCATCCACCTTGCCGCCTTCCGCACCTTCCGTGCGCCAGGATCGTGACAATGCAGCATCGTCAGTGATCGACGACCCTTCCCTTACGCCAGAGATACTGCAAGTGATGTATGGCGATCAGGCGAAGCTGTGTGCGACCCCTGCCAGCCAGCTCACTCTGGTGTTCAGCCAGCACCGACCCTTCGATTTGGTGGAGTTGGAGCAGCTTCTGGAAGCTGTGGGCTGGAGCCGGCGACCTGTCAGACGGGTTCGCAAGGCTCTTGACAACAGCCTGATCCGGGTTGGTCTCTGGCGCCACGATGCCCGGATCCCACGTTTGGTGGGTTTTGCGCGCTGCACAGGCGACGGGGTGCTCGAAGCGACTATCTGGGATGTTGCTGTTCACCCCCTGTACCAGGGCTCCGGTCTCGGCAGTCAGCTGATGGATTACATCCTCGATGCTCTGCGCGCTCTTGGGACTGAACGCGCCACATTGTTCGCCGACCCAGGGGTCCTGCCTTTCTATAAACGTCTGGGCTGGGACCTTGAGCCCAATGGTCATCGCTGCGGTTTCTGGTACGCGAACTGAGTGCCGTAGTAATCCTCGGCTAGCCGCTCCGCAGACTCGCCCTGCTTCCAGCGCCGACGCAGCCGTGCATTACGCCAGCTGCGCCGTAGGACTCCATCGTCTTGCCAACGTCGGCCATCGGTGGTCAGTGGCAGGCCTATCCGCTTGAGATCAGCGATGCGGCTCAGGCGCTCCACCAGATCCAGATCCTCCATCAGAGGCAGCTCGGCAAAGCCGCCGCAACGGTGATAAAGCTCGCGATGCAGCAGTAGCCCTTGATCACCGTAGGGACGCTGCAGCCAGCGACTGCGCAAGGCCACAGCCTGCTCCAGCAGACGTCGCGACGCTGTGGAGGGAGCAATTCGAAAATCGAAATACCAGGCGTTAGCTGCTGCGGCAGAGGTTTGCAGTAGCGGGCTGACCCCCCTGAACCATTGAAGGGGAAGACGACTATCTGCATGCAAGAACAGCAACCAGTCGCCATGGGCCTGAGCCGCTGCGGCGCGCAGTTGACGGCCACGGCCAGCGGGATGAATTTTGATCAGATGAGCACCTGCCAAGCCTGCGATCTCTGGTGTGGCATCGCTGCTCCCCCCATCCGCTAGCAGAATCTCCAGTCCGCTCCCAACGCACTGCAAGTCCGCCAGCAGCAACGGCAGCCGTTCTGCCTCATTGAGGCAGGGGATGACCACGCTCAGAAGTTCTGGCCTGGTCATGCCAGCCATCCCTCAAGATCCTCGAGCTGGTCGATGTCATTGCGTGTGTCGAGCTGTGCCGGCTTCAGACCGCGCTGGCAGGCTCGCTGCCAAGTGAGGCCAAAGACCTGGTCGCTACCCCACGGGATCGAATGAAAGGGCCAGCGGGGTGCTCCTGGTGCCGTTGCCGACAGACCGAACAGCCAGTAGCCACCATCCCGTGATGGTCCGATCACGAGTGGTGACTGCCGAAGAAGCTCGATAGCCCTGATCAGATCTCTTGCAGCCAGGTCGGGAAGATCTGTGCCGATCAGGATCACCGGAGCCGCAGGGTCAGTGGAACGTGCCCGCAGCACCTCCCTGCGCATGCGGTTGCCAAGATCTCCTCGGCCTTGTGCGCTGATGCTGGCTTCAGGAATCGAGGCGAGCCAGCGACGGCAGGCTCTTGAGCCGGCACCGCTGATGGCGATGTGCAATCTCAGCGTTCCATCTCTGGCGAGACCTTGGGCCACAGCCAGGGTGTGAGCGATCAGCCGCGCCTGGATCCCTGCCGCCTGCGAAGACCCAAGTGTGCTTGCAAGGCGACGTTTGCAGCGCCCGCTGGCAGGCCAGCGGGTCATCACCACCAGGATGGGCTCGGTCATCGGATCAGCCCGCCAAGGATTACTGCTGCCGCGGGAGTTCCTCAGGTTTCACCATCAGCTCGAGGCTTTCGCCATCGCGCTCAACAATGATGGGCATGGCCTGGCCGACACGCCCCCGGTCGACTGCCAGCTGCACCTGGGAAGCATCCTGCACTTTGGTGCGGTTCACTTCACGGATCAGGTCGCAGGGGCGGATTCCGCCCTCTGCAGCAGGGCTGTTCTCCACCACTTCGATCACCACCACGCCGTTCAATTCAGGCACCGTGCACAGATTGCTGTTGGCCGTGGCATTGATCTCCTTGGCGAGCTGGGGTGTGAGGCTCTGGAGACGGACGCCAATGAATGGGTGAGACGCCTGGCCGGTACTGATGATCTGCTGCGCGATTCGCTTGGCCAGATTGATCGGGATGGCAAAACTCAAGCCGGCTCCGGGGGCCTTTTTGATGGCGGTGTTGATGCCGATCACCTGACCAGCGGCGTTGATCAGCGGCCCGCCGCTGTTGCCCGGATTAACGGCAGCATCGGTCTGGATATAGGGCACTCTCTGCCCCTCTCCTATGGCATTGGTGCGATCCACGGCGCTGATGATCCCAGCCGTCACCGTGTTGTTGAGGCCAAGGGGATTGCCGATGGCGATGGCCCATTCCCCGGGCTTGAGATTGTTGGAATTGCCGAGGGGAGCGACCGGCAGTTTGTCGGCAACCACCCGCACCACAGCGATGTCCGTGAGTGGGTCACTGCCAAGAACGCGACCGCTGAAGCTGCGACCGTCGGGCAGTGTGACCGAGACCTGGTCCGCGCCCTCCACAACGTGTGCGTTCGTGAAGATCAGCCCGTCAGAACGCGTGATGAATCCGGATCCCTGGCCCGCCTGTTGCTGGATCGGTGCTCTGCCGCCGAAGAGGTTGCCAAGCGGGTTCACGACACGTTTCACAGTATCGATCCGCACCACTGAGGGACCGACCCGATCCACCGCTTCAACAATGATGTTTTTCCCCGGTTGAAGGGGGGCTGAGCGGGGGCCATCGCTGACCTCCGGTAAGGGGTCTCTGGTAGGGGCCTGATCCAGTCCGATGCGTTGCTTCCAGGCGGTTCCGCAGCCGCAGAGACTGGAGCCGATGAGGCCGACGCCGATGAGCGTGAGTGCGCGCTTCAGTGGACGCTGGATGGCGGAGGCCATGAAGATCTGTGATGTCGTCAGCACCTCATTAAAGACGGACCGATCGGCCTGGAGTGCGTAGATTCAGCCACCGTGATTCGGAGGGTGTAGTGCTGACGGGCAGTGAGCTTTGGAGCAAGGTTCAGCAGGCCCTTCAGAGCAACCTCAGCAAGCCGACTTTCGAGACCTGGATCCGCCCTGCCCAGTGCAGTGGATTCAGGGAGGGGACTCTGACATTGCTGGCGCCCAACAGCTTTGCCAGTAACTGGTTGCGCAAGAACTACGCGAGCACCATCGCGGACGTGGCTGGTGAAATCATTGGTCAGCCTGTGACGGTGTCGGTTCTGGCGCGTGATGCCGAGGACCTCCAGGCAGGTTCGGCAGCTGAAGCTGTCACGGCTGCAGCTTCAGCTGCAGCGGTGCCGGCTCCTGTAGCGCCGCCAACCCCAGTGAAGAAGGCGCCCCGACGTCTGCCGGGGCTGAACATGCGGTACGTGTTCAACCGATTTGTCGTGGGGCCTAACAGCCGCATGGCCCATGCCGCTGCCCTCGCTGTCGCTGAGGCCCCGGGGCGCGAATTCAATCCGCTGTTCATCTGTGGAGGGGTCGGCCTCGGTAAGACCCATCTCATGCAGGCCATCGGCCATTACCGCCTCGAGATCGACCCTGAGGCCAAGGTGTTCTATGTCTCCACTGAGACCTTCACCAACGACCTGATCGTGGCGATCCGCAAAGACGGCATGCAGGCCTTTCGCGATCGTTACCGGGCCGCTGACCTCATCCTTATTGATGACATTCAGTTCATCGAGGGAAAGGAATACACGCAGGAAGAGTTCTTCCATACCTTCAACGCGCTGCATGAGGCAGGTCGACAGATTGTGATTGCGAGCGATCGTCCCCCTAGCCAGATCCCGCGACTGCAGGAACGTCTGATCTCGCGTTTCTCCATGGGTTTGATCGCTGATATTCAGGCTCCGGACCTGGAGACGCGCATGGCGATTCTTCAGAAAAAGGCCGAACAGGAACGTGTTGCCTTGCCAAGAGATCTGATTCAATACATCTCTGGTCGTTTCACCTCCAACATCCGTGAGCTGGAGGGAGCGCTCACGAGGGCCGTCGCCTTTTCCTCGATTACCGGGATGCCGATGACCGTTGAATCGGTCGCTCCCATGCTGGATCCCAGCGGCCAGGGTGTTGACGTCACACCACAACAGGTGATCGACAAGGTGTCAGAGGTCTTCGGGGTGACTGCAGATGACATGCGCAGCAGCAGTCGTCGCCGGGCCGTCAGCCAGGCCCGGCAGGTGGGCATGTTCCTGATGCGTCAGGGCACCGGCCTCAGCCTGCCGCGCATCGGTGAAACCTTCGGCGGTAAGGATCACACCACGGTGATATACGCCATTGAGCAGGTGGAAAAAAAGCTCGGCACTGATCCACAGCTGGCCAGTCAGGTGCAGAGGGTGCGTGATCTGCTTCAGATCGATTCACGCCGCAAGCGTTGACTGTGGCTTGAGGAAACGGCTGCATGCGAGAACATGTCGACCGCATCGGCTGAAATCATTCCTGCCTGAACGACGATCGTGGATCCTGACGCTTCCTCCCTTAGTCACCACTGATGGGAGCCGCACGTCGACCGTTTGTTCGTCATTGCTGATTGGTTCAGTTTCCACCGGTCCAGCCGGCCAGATGAGCTGCAGCTCGGGACTGAGCCAGTCGCCGGGATGCTGGCAGAGCAGGGTCCAGCTGGGAGGAACTGAACGGCGGCAGAGGGCGGGTTCGCAGCCATGCCCCCCAGCGGAACTCGTGATACGGGATTAAGCGCTGTGGTTTGATCAGGCCTTCCTTCTTGAGTTTCCAGACGAGGCTGCGGTAGGGGTCGTCTTCAAGGCCCAGCAGTGAATGGGGCAGCTTCGAGGGTTCCCAGGGACCGTTGCCGCGTCCGTCATGGAGATAGAGCCAGCCCCGATCCTGCAGGGCCAGTAGGGCTGCATCGCGGCTGTCGCTCTCAATCTCAGCGATCACGTAGCCATAAGTGGTGACGTTTGGATCCATCTCCAGAAGTGCCCTCAGGCGATGGTGTCGATCCACCATCCAGAGCTGCCCAAGGCGGTTGCGCACAAGGGGCACGGGCTTGCCGCGTAGATACTCGAGACGTTCTGTCTTGCTTTCCTGGCTGAAGTCCTTCTGACGGCTGCGAACTTCCGCCAGCCCAACGCACATTTGCGTGGGCTGGAGATCACTCACCCTGACTTCGATCAGGCTGTGGTCATCGTCATGATCAGGAATCCGGTCGTAGCGAGGCAGATGCACACCGGACTCCAAGTCTCGATTGACTCAACCCTATGCGGATCTCAGTGATTGTTTGGTTTGTTGATCTGAATCGCACCCTGTGAAGAGCTGGAAACCAAACCCATCAGAATGGTTGGTAGTTGAACGTCAGCTGCGGTGAACCAGTCGTTTGATCTTGTTGTGCTCGGTGCTGGTTCCGGTGGCTTGGCCGCTGCCAAGCGGGCGGCACGTCATGGTGCTCGCGTGGCCATCGTGGAGGGTGACCGCGTTGGTGGCACCTGTGTGATCAGGGGCTGTGTCCCCAAGAAATTGCTGGTGTATGGATCCCAGATGGCGGAGCAGATGGAGGAGGCCTCCAGTTATGGCGTCCATCCTTCTGAAGTCCGGATTGATTCATCACAGTTGCTGGCCAATATGCGTGCTGAGGTGGATCGCCTCAATGCCATGCACATTGAATTTCTGGCGAAGGCCGGTGTCACCCTGATCCAAGGCTGGGGCCGGTTCGAGGACGACCATCACATCCTTGTCTCGACTGATCCCGGTGGTGACCCGCAGCATCGCCTGCAGGCTGAGAGGGTGCTTATCGGCGTCGGCGGTCGCCCTCAGCGACCTGATATTCAAGGAGTCGAGCTGGGCTGGGTCAGCGACGACATGTTTCTGTTGGAACGTTTCCCTGAGCGGATGGTTGTGGTGGGTGCTGGCTTCATCGCCTGCGAATTCGCCGGCATCCTCAGCGGTCTTGGTGTTGAAGTCACCCAGCTTGTGCGGCGTGAGCATCTGCTGCGGGGCTTCGACGCCGAACTGGCTGGAGTGGTTCAAGAGGGTATGGCGGAGAAGGGCGTGAATCTTCAGTTCACAACAATTCCTAAAAGTATTGAGGGAACGCCGGGAGATCTCGTGGTGCGCACGGATCGTGGAGATCGCATTGCCTGTGGCGGGGTGCTGCTTGCCACAGGACGTCGGCCTTTCCTGAAGGGACTCAATCTTGATGCAGCGGGCGTCTCGACTCAGGGGAATCGCATTCCCGTCGATGCTGATCAGCGCACCAACGTCTCCCATGTGTTCGCCGTCGGTGATGTGACTGATCGCATTTGCCTCACGCCAGTGGCGATTGATGAGGGTCGCGCCTTCGCTGACAGCATTTTTGGAGACCGACCGCGTCAGGTGGACCATGAGCTGGTGGCCAGTGCCGTGTTCAGTCAGCCTGAGCTGGCAACGGTGGGATTGTCGGAAGAAAACGCCATCGCTCAGTACGGCGCTGATGGCGTCGTGATTCACAGAGCCCGGTTCCGTTCCATGGCGCAGGCACTGCCGAAGCGCGGCCCCCGCTGCCTACTCAAGCTCGTGCTTGAAGCGGAAACCGAGCGAGTGCTGGGTTGCCATATGGTTGGTGAGCATGCCGCTGAGATCATTCAGATGGCGGCGATCGCGGTTGGGATGGGAGCGACCAAGGCCGACTTTGACCGCACGATGGCTCTGCATCCCACGGTGTCGGAAGAGTTCGTGACCATGGGCTAATCACGCATCACTGTTCCTCGATGAGCCGATCGGTTCATGATCAGAGCTCCGAGGATCAGTGCTGAAGCCTTTGGTGAAGTGTCTCGGCCATGCGCAATGCCATAGCGATTGTGGTGAGGCCCGGCCCCACACTGGGGCAGCTTGGGAACACACTGTTGTCGGAGATATAGACGTTCTCTAGTTCATGGCACTTGCCATCGGCGTCCACAACGGATGCGACGGGATCCTCACCCATGCGACAGGTCCCGCAGGCGTAGCCCACCACACTGAGAGGTGCTTCACCACGGGGATGTACGGGCTCTGAGGTCACCACCTTGGTGACCGGATCGGCCTCCACACTTTTGAGCGTGTCGATCCAGCGATAAACAAGTCGGTCGTGAGCCTCCAAATTGTTGTGGAGATAATTGATGCGGATCTGTTCCTTGTTGAGCCATACCTTGTTTTCCGCATCGGGAAGCACTTCGGTCATGGCCCACCAGGCCACTGATCGCGATGCCAGTCGCTCGAGGCCGAAATCAGGAATTAATTTGCTGATCAGCGACAACACTGGCGGTGACTCCGCAAAGAGTGCGTCCTGCAGAACACCGCCTGCCGACTGAATGTGCCCAAGGGGGAAATTCACATTCTTGTCTCCCCAGTAGTAGTCGTTAATGCCCAAGGAGCGGGCATAGCGACCGCTGTTGGCTTCAGCGGAACGCTGCAGGATTGAGGTGAGCTGAATATTCATCAGGTTTCGGCCCACCTGGTCGGACTTGTTGCTGAGACCACGGGGATGCCGTTCACTGCCGGACCGCAGCAGGATGACTGGAGTGTTAATCGCACCGGCCGCCAGGACGACCAGATCAGACGAGAACAGCCAGATCTCCCCGTCCACATCGGTCTCAACTCTCTTCACCTCTCGTCCGCTCGGGTTCACGTGCAACCGCAGGACCTTGGCCATCGTTCGGATGTCCAGCTTGCTTTGCTCGGCATTGTCCAGGCCGAAGAGTTGGGCGTCACCACTGGGATCCTCCTCGCTTTCAGACCAGCTGAGCGGTAGGTCATACGGCTTGCAGCCATGGCGTTGAAGTCCTTCGCGAAGCTGTTCAAGGAAGGGCACGACCGGCCGCGGTGCATGATCGAAGTCCTTGCGACGTGAAGGCTCTGTCGGGTCAACATGGGCTTGACCGTGAACTCGGTAGAGCGTCTCTGCTTGGTCGTAATAGGGCGCTAGATGGGCGTAATCGAAAGGCCAGGCCGGTGACACACCCCCTTGGAGCGGCAGGTCACCGAAATCTTGCTCGCGCATGCGTTCCAGCACGGCTCCCCAGATCTTGGTGTTGCCACCGAGGCTGTAGGACGTCTGAGGAGCAAACGGGTCTCCATCAGGACCGAACCATCGTTCATCTTTAGGGTGATAGCGATCCTTGCGCAGTAGATCCACATCGGCCACGTTCTGATCACTGAGTGCCATCGCTGCACCCCGCTCCAACAACAGAACGCTTCTGCCCTGGCGAGTGAGCGCTCCTGCAAGAGTTCCTCCGCCTGCACCACTTCCGACGATGATGATGTCGTAATGGCGGTCATCGATGATCATATTTGGCTGATGTCGTTGAGGACTAAGTGATACAAACGGCGATCAGCTGGTTCGCTGCCACACATAAATCAGGACATAAAGGATGATCCAGATCACATCCACAAAATGCCAGAACAGGCTCACTGCGGTGACACCCATATCACCATTGGCGTAGTTGTTTGGGCGGAAGGAACGCGCCAGCATCAGGCCCATCAGTAGAATTCCTGTGATTACATGAAGTCCATGAAATCCGGTAAGTAAATAAAACGTTCCACCGAAAACTCCACTGCCCAGGCCGAATTTTAGCTCCGACCATTCGACATACTGCCCGTATACGAAGTAGCTGCCCATGGCCATCGTGAGTAACCACATGGCCCGGAATCCCGAGAGATTCTCTTTGTGGAGATAGCGCTCGGCAAAATAAGCCACAAAGCTGGAGCTTACGAGAATGACCGTGTTGATGAGAGGCATCCTGGTTTCCAGGCCTTCGACGCCATCAGGTAACCATTCGGGACTGGTAATCTTCAGTAGCGCATAGCCGATAAAAAATGCCAGGAAGATGATGCTTTCTGAGCAGAGAAAAATGATAAAGCCAGTGAGATTGTGCCCGTCATGTTGGATGTGTCCGGGTACATGTTTCAGTGGTAATTCAGCATTTGTGCTGGTCACTACTTAGGCCTCCATAGAACGTCTGATATAGAAATCCTCGTCTTCAACAAGGGGTTTTCCTAGGCCATAGCCATAGGGCTTGCTGATCACAGTGGGAATATCGTCTTCGAAATTTTCAGCAGGAGGCGGTGAGGGAAGTAACCATTCCAGGCCGATTGCTCTCCAGGGATTGGCAGGGGCTTTGGCACCCCTCGCCCAAGAGCTGACGATGTTAAGAATGAAGGGAATAGAAGCCACTCCAAGCATAAAGGCTCCGATGCTCGCGATCACATTCCAGAGAGCGAATTCGGGGTCATAGGAGGCAACCCGTCGAGGCATGCCGTAGAGGCCTGCCCAGTGAAGAGGAAGCCAGTTGAGCGTGGCACCGATGAAGGTGAGAGTGAAATGAACTTTTCCCAATCCCTCGTAGTACATGCGACCGGTAAATTTCGGGAACCAGTGGTAAATTCCGGCGAAGACTCCGAATCCAATGGTGTTGAAGATGATGTAATGAAAATGAGCAACAACGAAGTAAGTGTTGCCTACGTGGATATCAATCGGCACCGTGCCAAGCATGACGCCTGTAATGCCTCCGAAAATGAAATTCACCAGACCTCCCAGCACAAACAGCATCGCTGTGGTGAGACGAATTTTTCCTCCCCAAAGCGTTCCCAGCCAGGCGAACACTTTGACACCAGTGGGCACAGCGATCAGCATTGTGGTGATCATGAAAAGATTGCGCATCCACTGAGGAGTTCCCGTGTAGAACATGTGGTGTACCCAGACAATCAGTCCCAGGAAGGTGATGATGAAGGAGGCCAGCGCTACGAACTTGTAGCCGAACAGAGGTTTACGTGAATACACCGTGATTAGCTCCGAGAAGATGCCGAACACGGGCAGCACCATCACGTACACCGCGGGATGTGAATAGAACCAGAAGAAGTGCTGGTAAAGGACGGGGTCTCCACCTCCTTCAGGCTTGAAAAAACTGGTCCCGAAACTGAGATCGAACAGGAGCATGATGGCTCCACCGGTGAGTGCAGGAAGACCAATCAGCTGAAGGGTCTGCGCTGCCCATGCGGTCCACACAAACACCGGCATGCGGAAATATCCCATGCCCGGAGCCCGCATTCGAATGATTGTGGTGACGAAATTGACGGCTCCCATGATCGAAGACACCCCCGAAATTGCTACAGCAAGGATCCAGAGAAATTCACCATTGATGAAATGTCCGAGTGGGTTCTGAATGCTCATGGGTGGATAAGACCACCATCCCGATGAAGCTGGTCCGCCCGGCACGAAGAAGCTGCTCAGCAGCACGACAGCAAACACAGGTACCAGCCAGAAGGCCGCGGCATTGAGCTTGGGAAAAGCCATGTCGGGAGCACCGATCATGGTGGGGATTAACAGGTTGTTGAAGCCGTTCAGAACCGGAAACAGAAACAGGAACAGCATCACTGTTCCGTGCATTGTGTAAAGACCGTTGTAGACACTCGGGTCGACTAGATCAGCAGGTGGAGTGATCAATTCTCCGCGCATGACCATGGCCAGTAACCCACCCAGAAGCAAAAAGAGCAGGGAGAGGCCGATGTATTGAATGCCGATGACCTTGGCGTCGGTATTGAAGCTGAAGAAGCGCTTCCAGTTGTCCGGAGCTCCTGGAACGGGGTGGGGAGCCTTGAGCACCCTCGGGTCGTAATTGGTGAGCGTCATCGTTTCAGGAGTCGTGGGGCGCTTCGGGATTGCCGGGGTCGTTGACCAAGGGAGGAGGCGCTGGAGCAACCGTGGCCCAGCCCCGGTCACCTTCCTTGAGGCGTTTTTCGTAGAGAGTGGTGCCTGGGCTCAGTCCCTTCACCATCGGGCGCTTGGCGGTTCTTGTCAGCCATGCGTCGTAGTTCTCTTCCGATTCAACGATCACATCGGTCTGGTTCTGGGAGAAATAAGCACCGCTAAACATTGCATCGCGCAGCCTGAAGCGTCCTTCTTTTGTGGGTGTGAGGCTGTAGGAAATCACGCTGCCTGGAATGATGTCCTGTTTAAGACGGAAGGCTGGGATATAGAAGCTGTGAATGACGTCCTTAGAACTCAATAGAAAATTCGCTCTCAAATTCAAGGGAAGATGCAGCTCGGAACTGCGAACTCCACTTGGATAGATGAACTCCCAGGACCATTGCCTCGAAATCACTTCGATGGGTCCGACCTCACGAGTGACATCCAGAGTGGCAACGGCTTCGGGTGCCTGATTGATGGCAACGTCATATTTTTGTTTTGGACCAAGAGTGGCCAGTGTTTCGTTGACATGAATTGAATAAAAGGCTAGAGCCATGACAACGAAGAATGGAATCACGGTCCATATGATTTCTAGCTTCGTGTTGCCCTCAATTGGCAGACCATCACTTTCGTCATATTTTTCGGCACGATTGAATAAAACGGACCAGATAATGAATCCAACGCAGCCGATGAAGATAAATGCTCCGATTCCTACTTCCAGACTGAAAAGATCATCCACATAAGGTGCGGCTGAGGAGGCTGGGATCGGGAGCCATCCGTAAGCCCAACGTGAGATCTGAATGCTTGCCAGAAGATCAATGGCTGTCGCGATCAGGATTGTCACGAACAGCTTGACTGGAAAGCGTTTTTGATTCATTCGGCGAGTCGATGTCATGGAAGCGACTCCTTGAGATCTGCCCCGGCAGCTAAAAGTTGATCTGCTGTGATGTGTACGCCGAACTCACTGGCAAGCCAGGCACCAAGACTTCCATGCACGCCCATCACAAGCAGGATTGTTGCTCCACAGAAGAGATACAGCCAGGTCACTTCTCGACCGAAGTCCTTGCGCCATACGAAGCGTTGATATCCCCGCCAGATGGTCATCACCACGATGATCAGCAGCAGGGCCACGCCGCCGATGGCATGCCAGATCATTGTGCTGATGGCGTTCTGTCCGATGACGGTGCGAATCTCCCCTGGAAGCGGTACGGCCAGGAGCATTTCGTAGAAGCCGGCGGCCACCGTGAAAAAAGTGATCACGCTGCAGGCCAAAACGTTGTACCAGCCCACGTCATGGAAGCCGGTGCGCGTCACAGGTAATGCCAGGAAACGGAAGATCCTTTTTTCCAGTGGATAGAACGCACCTGCGAAATCGAAAGCAATGCCGATTGCGAACAATCCGATTGTGAAGTGAACCAGGTTTGGATGGATTGGAATCCTGTAGGGAAGATCATTGGCCCCGAGCTGGTCTGCGATCTGGTTGATGGGAGAAGGAATCGCGATCAGTTGGAAGAATTTCTCAGAGTTCATGACACCGCTCCACTGCGGATTGCATCAACCACAGGCACAGTGTGCAGTCCGTAAATCCAAACGAGCATGTCTCCCAGATACACCTGGCAAAAAACGAGCGTGGCGAGAACACCATCGAGTACGAGAAAACCTGCAGGTAGCCGAGTTGGATCCTTTTGCCTCACCACATAGCGCCAGCCTGTGAAAAGACCAAGCACACCGGCGAGCGACCAGCCGATCGTGCTGTGGTAATTCAAAATGTCTCTGGAAGCTCCATAGGGGTTGGCCAGGCCCGCTTCAATTTGGCCGAAGATAATGGCGACGAAGATTGCAATAGTCGCCACCACAAGATTCCAAAAGCTGACTTCAAATAGATTGCGTTTGTTGGTTATGACTCCAATCAGATCAAATACCACTGTGATCAGCGCCATTGCGATCACGAAGTGAACAACGATTGGATGGATGACATCCAGCCAGGGAAGATTTTTATCGTTGAGAGGTGGAAGCAGCTCGAGCATCGGCAAGCCGCGCAACGTCCTCCAAGGATGGACAGCATTCAGGATGCAGTCAGCCTTTCATTTACGAATGCTCGCGATGTTGTGACATCGCTCCCAGCGAGATCTCTCAATTCAGTTCAGCTCATTGGGCTCTTTGAGACGCTTGCGTTGTAGCTGTCGCCAGTACAGACCAGCTTGAACAACAATCACGACAACTACAGCTGGAACCACGAGGCAAAGCATCACCAGTCGGAATTCGTCCTGCCAGGTTGGCAACGTGCGAGGCAGCACCTGATCCACCACGTAGAACACGTACAGGGCCAGCAGGATTCCCCCTTCTAGTCGGGTGATCTGGCCTTTGGTCCAGAAGATTGGCATGCAGGCCAGTGCGGTCAGCACCATCACCGGCATGTCGCGCTGAATCAGCAAGGGACTCACTTGCAAACCGCCGGCGCCAGCCGCTGCCACGGAACTAGCGCCCAGCACGAGCAGCTGGTTGAGCAGGTTGCTGCCCACAACATTGCCGATTGCCAGATCGGTTCGGCCCTTGATGGCAGCCACCAGAGAGGTGATCAATTCGGGCATTGAGGTGCCGGCGGACACGATCGTGAGTCCAATCACCGCTTCACTGACGCCCAAATAGGCAGCGGCGCCGCTGGCACCGCTGACGAGAACCCGAGACCCAATACCCAGCAGCAGAATTCCCAGCAACAGTGACAACACCGCTTTGAGGATGCCGCGCTTGCCCTGGTCGGGGTTCACATCGGGTTCGGCTCCTTCAACACCTGCTGGCTCCTCTCGGGCTGTGCGGATTTCCCAGATTGAATTGATCACCAGGGCCAGCAGTAGTGCCACGCCCGACTGCCAGGTCACCCTCCCAGCCGAGGCCATGCCCCAGACCGCCGCGGACACCGCGATCATTAACGGCACATCCCTGCGAACGAGACGGCTTTCGACGCGCAGTGGCATCACCACAGCACTGCTGCCTAGCACCACCATCACATTGAAGATGTTGCTGCCCACCACGTTGCTCACGGCCAGGGAATCCAATCCACGCAAAACCGAATTGATACTCACGAACAGTTCAGGAGCACTGGTTCCGATCGACACGACAGTGAGTCCGATCACCAGTTGAGGGATTCCGAAAATCAACGAGAGCGTCACCGCTCCCTGGACGAAAACTTCTCCCCCTGCAAACAACAGGCCGATCCCGATGAGGACCTCCAGGGCGGATGTCAGAAACTCGGGCATCGTGCGTCGCAGCCTGCTCTCATTGTGCGATGCCACCTAGTTCTCATAAGGGAACGAGCCCGCACGGATTCAGTCCATTGCGCTGACAGGGAATTAGCATTCCGCCACATTCGAAACGGTTTGGCGTGCTTCTGAATCACATCAGTACACGCAACGTTCGTGGGGATGTTTTCGGTGGTGTGACGGCAGCCGTCGTGGCGTTGCCGATGGCCCTCGCCTTCGGTGTGGCCTCCGGCGCGGGAGCCGCTGCCGGACTTTGGGGCGCTGTGATCATCGGCCTGGTGGCATCGCTCTTCGGTGGCACTCCCACATTGATTTCCGAGCCGACGGGCCCCATGACGGTGGTGTTCACCGCCGTCATTCTCAGTTTCACAAGCCAGATTCCCGACAAGGGCACTGCACTGGCGATGGCCTTCACTGTGGTGGTGCTGGCTGGCGTGTTCCAGATCCTGTTTGGATTTTTCCGTTTGGGCCGCTACATCACGATGATGCCCTACACGGTGATCTCGGGCTTCATGTCCGGGATTGGTGTGATCCTTGTCATTTTGCAGCTCGCTCCCTTCCTGGGACAGAGCAACCCTCCCGGCGGTGTGATCGGGACTCTGAGTTCTCTCCCTGCATTGTTGTCGGGTGTTCAGCCTCTTGAGCTGGGACTGGCCGTGATCACTTTGTTGATCCTTTGGTTCACACCCGAGCAGTTGAAGCGCTTCTGCCCTCCTCAGCTGCTGGCTCTTGTGGTGGGGACTCTGTTGTCGCTCACGCTTTTCGGTGACGTTGAACTGCGCAGGATTCCTGAATTCACAGCTGAATTTCCCAGTTTCAATCCACCGACCTTTTCAAGTGATCAGATCCGGTTGATGGTGGTGAATGGTGCCGTGCTCGGCATGCTGGGATGCATCGATGCTCTGCTCACCTCGGTGGTGGCAGACAGCCTCACCCGTACGGAGCACGATTCCAATAAGGAGCTTATTGGCCAGGGCCTCGGCAATGTGATGTCGGGTCTGTTCGGTGGTCTGCCAGGAGCTGGAGCCACCATGGGCACCGTGGTCAATATTCAGGCGGGGGGCCGCTCGGCCCTGTCCGGGATCGTCCGGGCCCTGATCCTGATGCTGGTGATCCTGCTGGCAGCGCCGCTGGCCGCGCAAATTCCTCTGGCGGTGCTGGCAGGAATCGCTTTGAAGGTGGGCTTCGACATCATCGATTGGAGCTTCCTTCAGCGTGCTCACCACCTTTCGATCAAGGCGGCATGCATCACCTATGGGGTGATTGCACTCACTGTGCTGGTTGACCTGATCTGGGCCGTGTTTATCGGTGTGTTCGTGGCCAATGTCCTCACCATTGAACGGATGACGGCCCTGCAGGCACGAGGTGTCAAAACCATCAGTACGACCGACGATGACGTTGAACTTCCTGAGGATCAGCAAGCACTGCTGGATCAGGCGGGAGGACGGCTGTTGCTGTTCCAGCTCACAGGTCCAATGATCTTCGGTGTGGCCAAGACCATCAGCCGTGAACACAACGCTATTGAAGACTGCGAAGCCGTTCTGTTCGACCTGACGGAGGTCTCCCATCTCGGAGTGACTGCATCATTGGCCCTTGAAAACGCCATTAAGGAAGCTGTTGAAGTGGGCAGGTCTGTTTATCTGGTTGTGATGAACGGCTCCACACGCAATCGTCTCGAGAAGCTGAAGCTGCTTGAGCTTCTGCCTGAAAATCATGTGAGCGAAGATCGTGAAGAGATTTTGCGTCGTGCGGTGGGGGAGCTCCCTGTCCTTCAGGAGGTCTGACTTGGCGGAGGTTCCAACGTCCCTGGTGCTTCGCCGTCCGGATGACTGGCATGTGCACCTCAGGGATGGAGCAATGCTGAGGGCTGTGCTGCCTGCCACAGCCAGAACCTTTGCCCGGGCCATCGTGATGCCCAACCTGCGCCCACCGGTGACATCGGTGGATGCAGCGGAGGCCTATCGCAGCAGGATTCTTGAGTCCCTGCCTGAGGGGATCAGCTTCGAGCCGCTGATGACGGCTTATCTCACAGACGATCTCGATCCTGATGAGCTGGCGAGGGGATTCGCTCAGGATGTGTTCCGAGCGGCCAAGCTGTATCCCGCGAATGCAACCACCAATTCAGCAGCCGGTGTCAGTGATCTGTCCAGGATCTCATCGGTGTTGACCTGCATGGAGGCCATCGACATGCCCCTGCTGATTCACGGTGAGGTCACGGACCCTGATGTTGATGTCTTCGACCGTGAAGCCCTGTTCATCGAACGGCATCTCAAACCGTTGCGCCAGCGCCATCCTCGATTGCGGATCGTGCTTGAGCACATCACTACCGAGGAATCGGCGATCTATATCCGAGAGGCTTATCAGAGTGGTGATGACCGCATCGCCGCCACAATCACTCCGCATCATCTGCATCTCAACCGCAACGCCATGTTCATGGGTGGGCTACGCAGTGACTTTTATTGTCTGCCGGTCGTGAAGAGGGAATGCCATCGAAGGGCGTTGGTGAACGCTGCAACCAGTGGTCTGCCCTGCTTCTTCCTCGGCACGGATTCCGCCCCCCATCCCCGCTCCGGCAAGGAGTCATCCTGTGGTTGTGCAGGCATCTTCAATTCCCTTCATGCATTGGAGAGTTATGCCGTGATTTTCGAGCAGGAGAATGCCTTGGGTCGACTCGAAGGCTTTGCCAGTGAACATGGGCCCAACTTTTACAGACTCCCTTTAAACGAAGACACTGTCACCCTGGTTCGACGTGATCAACAGGTTCCTCTCAAGCTGCGTGAGCCTCCTTCACCGCCCACAGGTGAAGAGTCACTGCCAGAGACTGAATGGCCTGTATTATTTCATGGAGGAGAAATCCTCCCCTGGAGCATTGAATGCGGTTGTTGAGTTTGGATCAGCTCAACGCATGAGTCTTGCAGATTCTTCGCCCAGCTGTGCGTTGGAGATCGCCGAAGTTGATATGAACGAAACACCCTCATGTTTGCGAAGTGAATGAGGGTGATCTGGAATGCCCATGACGAAATGACTTCTTTCACTGCCGGTGGTGGGGGCGGGGGGACTTGAACCCCCACAGGATTTTCATCCCAAACGATTTTAAGTCGCGTGCGTCTACCGATTCCGCCACGCCCCCACGACCCACCGGCACCGTGATGGCATTCTAGATTCCCCCCAGAAGGCCCATTTTGCAAACCATGGAGACTCTCCTCAACGCGGTTTCCCTGGATACCTTGCTCGTGATCGGAGCCTATGTGGCTCTGGGTGGTGCCTACCTGGTAGTCGTCCCTCTCCTGCTTTATGCCTGGATGACACGTCGCTGGACCGTGATGGGTAAATACGAGCGTTTGGGGATCTATTCCCTGGTGTTCCTGTTTTTTCCTGGATTGATTGTGTTTGCTCCATTCCTTAATCTCCGCTTCAGCGGTCAGGGTGAGGTCTGACCCTTGACGCGTGCCGGTGTCCTGAAACTTGGCCTTGGCCTTCTGCTGGCTGGTGGTTTGGGCTACTGGCTGTTTGAAGCTCTTGGATTAGAGGGGTTTTCTGCGGGTATTGCCGCTGAGGCGCTTCTGGTTGTGGTTGTGGTGATTTGGACCAGCTCCTATCTGTTCAGAGTGGTGACGGGGCGGATGACCTACATGCAGCAACGCCGTCGCTATCGCAGCGGTTACGACCAGCTCACCGCTCAACAGCTGCAGGAGCGGTTTGATGCCATGACTCCCGAGCAGCAGCAGGCACTGATGGCCTCCATTGCTGAAGAGGAGACCACTCAGGCCTCTGAGTAGTTTCAGTCGACCTTTAGGCTCGCCTGCATCACAGTTTCAGAATCCGTGGCAGAGCTGTCCTCACGCATTGCAGAGGTCTTTGTGAAGACCGCCAGTGAGCAGCGTCTGGCACTGATGCCTTTTGTGATGGCTGGTGATCCTGATTTGAAGAGCACAGCTGAAGTATTGATCAGTCTTCAGAACCATGGAGCTGATGTGGTGGAGCTTGGTATTCCTTACAGCGATCCTCTGGCGGATGGACCAGTGATCCAGGCTGCAGCTCACCGAGCTCTTGAACAAAACACAACTCCGGCAAAAGTGCTGGAGATGTTGAGTGGATTACGTGAACAACTCACCATGCCGGTTGTGCTGTTCACCTACAGCAACCCACTGCTGAATCGAGGCGCGGAACGCTTTTTTTCTGAAGCTGCCGCCGCTGGTGTTTCTGGGTTGGTTGTGCCTGATCTCCCCCTTGAGGAAGCGGAACGTTTGTCTCCACTTGCAGCACAACATGGCCTTGATCTTGTTTTGCTTGTGGCCCCCACGACACCTGAACAGCGGATGGAGCGCATTGCTGCTTCCAGCCGTGGATTCACCTATTTGGTTTCTGTGACGGGTGTCACCGGAGAACGATCAAGTCTTCAAGAACGTGTCGGCCAATTAGTTACTTCTCTGAAGCGATGTGAAGCCGGTCCTGTTGCTGTGGGATTTGGAATCTCCGGTCCTGAGCAGGTCCGTCAGGTGAGGGCATGGGGCGCCGATGGAGCCATTGTTGGCAGTGCGTTAGTCAAAAGAATCGCCGCTGCACAACAGGGTTGCGCAGCGGCGGAAGCAGGTGAATTTTGCCGTGAACTGCGTGCAGCAGCCGGCTGAAAATCACTCTTCGTCTTCGTCTGTGCCACCAACGGGAACGAGGCGGATCTGTTTGCGACCCAGCTTGATCTCGAACTCATCACCAGGCTTGAGATCAAGCATTGCGGTGTAAGCCTTGCCGATCAACAAGTTGCCGTTTCCTTGGACAGTTGCAACGTAGGAAAGCTTGCGACCACCCTTGCCAATACCAGCGGAACCACCGCCAAGTTCAATGCCCTTGGCATTGAGAAGAGCTTCATAGAAAGCTGTGAAGTTAACGCGATCAGAACCATCCTTCTTTTTTGAGACATACCCACAGGCAGTAGCCAGGTCTGTCTTGGAGACGTCACCTAAATCCTTGACCTTTGCAAGGAGTTCAGCACCAGTGAGCATCATCATAAAAACAATCTACCTTCTGAACATAGCGCTTAATGTGCAGTATGCGTCAACCATTCGGCGCAGATTTTTTTAACCGGAGGTGAAACTATGGCCCGCTTCGTTCTCTGGGGGACTTATTGCGACAACGCATTGGAAAAAAGAGCTCCGTTTCGCGATGAGCATCTCGAGCGGCTTAAAGCCCTCAAGGAAAGTGGGACATTGATCACTCTCGGACCGACTGTTGGCAGTACACACGTTTTCGCAGTCTTTGAGTCCGACAGTGAATCAACTGTGCGAGCTCTGCTTGAAGCAGATGTCTATTGGCGAGAGGGAATCTGGACTCATCTGGATGTTTATCCCTGGATCCAGGCATTCTGAGCCTGCTGCCAGATCCAGTCGGCAACTACGACGTCATTCCCTTCTCCGAGAACATCGGCATAACCGCTCATTTGGCCAACCCCTTCACGGGCAATCTGCGCGATCGCTTGAGCATTGTTGAGCTCTCGTTTTTCGAGAGCCTTGAGCTTTAGTGTTCGTCCTCGACGAATGATGTTGCCACCGTTGGGATGACATCCAGCGCAATGCAGATCAAATAGTTGCGCTCCTGATCCACTCATGCCCCAGGCGCTTGAACTCTGCCAAAGCAGTGTGATCAGCATCAGGGCCCCTGCCAGCAGAGTTCTCATCGTCAATCAGCCGGTGATTTCAGTCTGCCTTGGTGCAAGCCAATGGCTTGATCTGAATCTGCGGGTTGTCAGGATCACAACAGTTGTTCCTGATCTGATGGCAGAAGAGGATCTCCAGCGTTTTCTGTTGAAGGTTCAACAGCTCAACGCATTAGTCAGAAGTCTTGACGCTAATCCGGAACGACGTCGTCAGTTGGCCTCATGCTCTGATCACAATGCGGTTGTGCAACTCGCTCGGTCTTGGGGATACAGCATCGGCCGACGCTGGGGAGAGCCGAGTGTTGAGTGGCCACGTCGATCGAATCTGCTGGCGGAGGCACCTTCAGCTTCAGGGCAGGAATCCGAGGAGGAGTTGTGTTCAGGCCGGGATTGGAGGCTGATGAGAATCAGCTCCAATGGATCGCGCAGTCCTGATGGTTTCTGGTATCAACAGACAGAGAATGAGTGGCTCACCCTGTTGAAAGGGAGCGCTCGCCTGCGTCTTGAAGATCCAGAGGAATGGATTGAACTCAGCGTTGGGGATCAGCTGATGCTTCCAGCCGGTCGGCGTCATCGGGTTGAGAGGACGGATGCTGATCCTGGAACGGTATGGCTCGCTCTCTACTGGAATGAGAGTCCGGGCGAGTATCGGGTTCATTCGATC
Organism: Synechococcus sp. GEYO; assembly: GCF_900473955.1. Taxonomy (NCBI): domain Bacteria; kingdom Bacillati; phylum Cyanobacteriota; class Cyanophyceae; order Synechococcales; family Synechococcaceae; genus Synechococcus; species Synechococcus sp. GEYO. The sequence goes on along the minus strand of NZ_UCNL01000003.1, from coordinate 47,618 downwards.
GTTTGACGAGCCAGTAAGCCCCCGCCAACGCGATAGCGGAGACACCAAGGCCGATCAATAGCTGAGGCTTATCTTCCGCACCTTTGGGCAGCACAATGACTTTTCTGGCTACGGCTGTGAGTGCGGTGACTAGCACCAGTTCGATCTGCACGACATGGCGACGCAGGTAACTGGTGATGTTCTGCAGCACTTCAAGGGCGATGAGTACGGTCAGCAGATCGCCAAGGATGCGAATCAGACCATCACCGAGCCAGTAGGAATCCTGTTCATTGGTGATCAGCGACAACGCAACCCGGATTGTGAGCTGCACGATCGAAGCCGCGATCACAACAGCAGTGATTGCGGTGAGCAGGATGGCGACCTGCTTTTCACCCGCATCAACCCATTGCAGGAAACTTCGACGTTTGCGGCGGGATTGAATCACTGTGCTCAGTTGCTGCTGAACGGGTTGAAGTAAGGCTTGGCGGGTGTGTCGCCAGGGGGATTCTCGATCTTGGTGTTGCAGGTGATCGATCCATCCGCTGCTTCGACGCAGTCGGTGGGAACCACGGTGCTTTGTTCACCGGTGCGGCTGTTGGGGCCCAGCAACCAGACCTCTGATTGAGCCATCGCGGCTTGAGGAAGCGTCACGCTGACAGCGGTGAGGAGGCTGACGCCGAGCAGTCGTTGCGGGACGGATGCCATGGAGAATCAAATCGATATCCCCATGTTGCCTGCGATCGTGTTCAGCCGGTGCAGTCGTCTCTAATTTCTCTCAGCAGCAGATCCAACTGACCGAAGGGATCGGCATTGGTCTGAGCGGGGCTGGAGCCTGAACTCTCATGCGCAGGTGCTCCTGGATCAGCGGCCCACTCAGCTTCGATCGAGCAGAGCCGGGCTGCTAATCGAGGCATGCCCCCAAGGACATGCTCTCTTTGCAGTACTTCCATCAGGGCTGGCATCCGGGTGGATGTCGCTCTGAGGCTGCGGCGGAGGTCCGACTGGGTACGCCCTTGCTGCTTGAGCCAGTCCTTCAGCAGTGCTGCAAGGTCGTCCTCTAAGTCACGTGACCAGCGGCTCATGGGCGGTGGATCGGGAACCATTGATCCAGTTTGCGTTGCGCCCGTTGCCTGATCTCGGGAGTGATGTGATTCCGGCACAGACCCATGACTGCGGTGATGGCCACCAGGTCATCACTGAAACCAGCCACCGGCAACAGATCCGGGATGAGGTCTGTGGGGACGAGAAGGTAAGTGAGCGCTGCCAGCAGGGTGAACCTGGCTTGAGGAGGCGTTGCCGGATCAAGCATCATCTCCAGCGCTTCAAGGGCTGGGCGAGCAATCGATCGTCCAGCCCGCTTCAGCAGTTGCCGAAAGGCAGACTCATCGATGACTTCACTGTCGAGCACTTCGGCATCCACTACCTCACCGTTGAACCCGGCGTTGAACTCCGTGGTGCCTGAAGTGGAGCTCGATGTCATGGCGATGGCGATGGCGGTTACGCGGTCAGCCTTAAGAATCTCACCCCTCCAGGCAAATCTGCCATGAGGTAAGCCGAATCTCCGGGGGTGGGTTCCCGTTCAGACGCTCATCTCGACAAGGCCGTGTTGGATGCCGGTTTTGCGCAGTTTGCGCAGGGCGCGTTGCACCACTTGGCGGCAGTACTCACGGCTGCAGTTCATGTGCCTGGCTACTTCAGCCAATGTGCGCCATTCATGGCTGCCATCGAGGCCGAATCTCAGCATCACGACCGTCCGTTCTTTGGGCGTGAGATTGGATTTGTCCAATAGCTTCCAGGCCGAAGCTGTCCTTTCAGCGATTTCCGCCCGTTCCATCGGTGGAATTTCATCGCTAGGGAGAACGTCAACCAGCTCTGAAGGATCAGATTTTGACTTCACGACCCCCTGAAGGCTGACCGTCACACTGCGTAATTCACAACCCAGCAGATCTTCCACTTCGCTGAGGGAGATTTGCATCGACTCCGCCAGTTGTTCTGATGTTGGAGGCAAGCCATTGCTCTGCATCAGTCGAGCCTTGGCAGCACGAAGTTTGGTGAGTTTTTCATTCACATTCACGGGAATACGAATGGTGCGGCTCTGCGTTGAAAGAGCGCGGTTCAACCCCTGACGAATCCACCAGTAGGCATAGGTGGAAAAACGGTGACCACGCGTTGGGTCGTATTTTTCGACGGCGCGTGTGAGTCCAAGGGTGCCTTCCTGAATCAGATCCAGTAGGTCAAGCCCCTTGCCCTGGTATCGCTTCGCAAGATTCACGACCAACCTGAGGTTGGACGTGATCATCTGATTTTTTGCTCTTTCTCCCCGCTTAATCGTCCGCTTCTCTTCATCGTTGTAAACACATGCGGGTCCACTTCCGCCGGCAAGCTGACAGCGCTCGTTCAGAGCAACCATCGCTTGAACTTTGCGCCCCATCGTTAACTCCTGTTCAGGAGTCAATAGTTGATGTCTGCCGATTTCGCCTAGAAATGCACTCAGTGAACTCACCATCACATGGTTGCCAGGTTTATTGAACCTAGGGCGAAAGCCTTTTTATTTGGTGCGTGTAATGAAGACTGCGGAATTCACATTTCAGACGTAATTCTGAATTTGTACCGAATTCAAGTTTTGTTCATAGTGTGATTCGTTTCGCTTCATATTTGCCTTGAATTGGTTGTGCAGGCCTTCCCCGTGAAAGCGACGCAGGCTTCCTCTCAGCCGCTACTGTCGCCAGCAACAAATGATTCGAGCTCATGTTGCTGGCCTCTGCGCTGACTCCGGAGATTGCCAAGAGTGCTGGAGTGGCTTACGTCCACTACCTGAGCTTCATGCTCTGCTTCGCAGCATTGGTGGTGGAGCGGCGGCTGATTCGTCCTGACCCGGATCGCAGGACTGCCACGGCCATGGTGATCACCGACATCATTTACGGAATTGCAGCACTGGCTCTTCTGGTGACTGGAATTCTGCGGGTGCTCTATTTCGGTCAGGGCAGCGAGTTTTACACCGAAAACCCCCTGTTTTGGTGGAAAGTCGGCCTTTATCTGAGTGTGGGAGGGCTGTCGCTCTATCCCACTGTCACCTACATCCTCTGGGCACTTCCGCTGCGCAAGGGCGAGTTGCCGAAGGTGGGCGAGGCGCTAGCAGCCCGTCTTGGCTGGATCATCAATGTGGAGCTGGTGGGATTTGCCCTTGTTCCGATGCTCGCCACACTGATGGCCAGGGGTGTTGGTCTTCCCGCTGCTTGAGTAACGAGTTCGATGCTTGATGACCCCTGTCCACCAGTTCAGCAAGTTCGCAAGTTGGATGGTCAGCCCTTCACTGCTGCGGCTGCCGAAACAGCACCTGGATATGGGGCACGTTTGGCGACCACGGCTTTCGGGATTCCATCTCTGCCTCGCTGGTGTGTCTGGGTCCAGCCTGCTGCTGGTGAGCTGGCGGATCGATGGGAGCGACGCTGGCTGAATGCCATTGATGCTGCTTTGGATCAATGGATGCCTCTGTTGCCGATCACGCGGGTGAGTGATCGCAACCGTGCTCACATTCGGGTGGAACGCCGTCGGCCGGCGCGGCGCAAGCTGGCGGGGGGCTGGAGAGCCAGTAATGGTCGTGCTGTGCTGCAACTGCTGGAAGTGCGTCGCGCAGACATCTGGCGACTGGAACCAGGCGTGACTGTGCTGGTCTCGCCAGAGCTGAGGGCGCAGTCCCTGCAGGCCACTGCGCTGCATGAGTTGGGCCATGCCTTTGGTCTCTGGGGGCACAGCGTTGATCCGTCTGATGCCCTTGCTCCGGTGCAAGGAGCCTCGCCTGTGCTCGCTCCATCCGCCGGGGATCGCAGCACGCTGAACTGGTTGCGTGACCAGCCCAGCCGTTTCGGTGAGCCCTTCAATCCTGCCGATGCCGCAGAGCAATGATGATGCTTTTGATGCACGCTTCAAGCTTCTGACAGGCCGCTCAAAACTCGGCATGCTGCCAGCAGTCATCGATTGCTGGACTTGGGGATTGCGACCTTGCTGTGCTCACGCAGCCTGATGCGTTCACTGCTCATGAGCGTTGTGCTCGTTTCGGTTGCCGGATGTGGACCCTCAGGCCCTCTTTCCAGAGACGGACGGACCTCCAAAGACAGCATTCGCATTCAGTTGGATGCTGCCGATCCCTCCGCCAGCACGGGAGAGCTCAATCAGGGACGGGAAGAGCGTCGCTTCAAGGTTGGCTACGGCCGCAACGGTATCGCCTGCGCTGGAACAACGTTTGAAGAGGGCTGGACTCCGTTGGGCACCTTTCGCGTGAACGCAATCCTCAGTGAGGATCGCTTTGTGATGGATCCCGCTTTGGTCAAGGAGTCCGGAAAGACTGAGACCTATCTGCGCGAGAACCTCTTTCGCAACATGAGTTCCATCGATTTCAAGGGTGATGGTGAAAAGGGGGAGTACGGCGATGGATACATCAGCCTGGCGCCTGTGCCTGCGACGCCTCAGCCGTTCCGTTTCAACACTTACGACGGCAAATTCCGTTGGTATAGCTTCGCGATTCATGGCACTAACGATCCCAGCCGGGTGGGGCAGTCGATCACCGGTGGCTGCATCAACGTGGATCAGAAGGTGATGACTGACCTGCTCAAAACGGTGCAGCTTGGAGATGAAGTTGTGATCAGTTCTGAGTCTCCCTGCACACCTTGATCCCCGTCCATCTTGATCAATGTCTGCGCGGGGCTCCACGCCTGGCCGCCAGGATTTCCTGCACTTGGCGCCAGCTCACATCGTGATGGGCTAGGGCCACTTGCAGATGGAAGAGGATGTCGGCCGCTTCTCCAGCGATCTCGTCGGCGTTGTCGTCCTTGCAAGCCATCACAAATTCCGCACTCTCCTCCCCGATTTTTTTGAGGATGCTGTTGTCACCTCCCTTCAGCAGTTTGTTTGTGTAGCTGCCTTCCTCCGGGTGATCTCGGCGGCCTTCGATCACGCGCATCAACTCCGTGCAGGCATCCGCCGGAGGCGGAAGCGCGTCAGCTCCGCCCGGGGCACGCTGGTCGCTGTCTTCGTAGAAGCAGCTGCGAGCGCCGGTGTGGCAGGCCACATCACCGGTCTGTTCGATCGAGATCAAAATCACATCCGCATCACAGTCGTAACGGATGCTTCTCACTTTCTGGGTGTGGCCGCTGGTGGCTCCCTTGTGCCAAAGCTCTTTGCGCGAGCGGCTCCAGTAATGGACCTCACCGCTGCTCAGGGTGAGGTCGATGGAGTGCCTGTTCATCCAGGCCACCATCAGCACGGCACCATCCAGCCAGTCCTGGGCGATCGCGGGGATCAGGCCCGCATCATTGAAACGGAGCTGATCAATGAAGGCTGAGGTGAGGGGCTGCATCGGTCTGCGTGTGCTGCAGATGTAGACAGGAAGAATCCTGCCGCAGTGCCGTCCCTCTTCTCCGCCCGATGCCTCTGCCCTCCGCTGGTCACACCTGCAGCAAGCATTTCGAGGGGTATCCCTGTTGCCATCGACAGTGGCAGCATCCAGGACATTGTCGATTTGTCCACGGTTACAGCCGCAGCTTCACCGTGTGGTTCGCCGCGACCCACCTCGACCCATGTGGGTTTGTGGTGGATTTCTCCAGTCTCAGGCCCCTGGAGAAGCAGCTCAGTCACCAGTTCGATCACACCTTTTTGGTGAATGCTGATGATCCGTTGATGCAGCAATGGCAGACCCTGCATGAGCGAGGTGCTCTGGATCTGCGGGTGATGGACAACGTTGGGATGGAAGCCACTGCGCGGTTGGTGTGGGGCTGGGCCAACACCCTGTTGCAAGAACGTGATGCCGGCCGCAGCTGCTGCTGGAAAGTGGAGGCGCGTGAGAACCAGGCCAATGGCGCTTGTTATGAGGCTTTGCCCGATTGGTTCGGCACTGCGAACCAATCGGGTCAGTGATCAGCTCAGCACCAGTTTCAGTTGCTCTTCGCTGCCGCTGGTCGGCTGCACATCCACAGTGACGTCATCTCCGTCGCCGTAACGTCCGGCCAGAATTGCTTTGGCAATTGGTGTTTCCAGTTCACGCTGGATGGCACGCTTGAGAGGACGGGCGCCGTACACCGGGTCATATCCAGCATTGGCAAGCCAATCGGTGGCGTTGTCGCTGATGCTCAGACCGAGCTTGCGCTCCATGAGACGTTGACGCAGGCGGTTCACCTGCAGACTCACGATCTTGCGTAGTTCGTCTCTGCGCAGGCTGTGGAAGATGATCTGATCATCGAGCCGATTGAGGAATTCAGGACGGAAATGACCGCGAAGGGCGTCATTCACCCGCCGTTCCATTTCGTCGTGCTGCCCGTCATCGCCGCCGAGATCCAGGATCGACTGGCTGCCGATGTTGCTGGTGAGGATCAGCACGGCATTGGTGAAATCCACGGTTCTGCCCTGACCGTCGGTGACGCGACCGTCATCCAGGATCTGCAGCATCACGTTGAACACGTCGGGGTGCGCTTTTTCCACTTCGTCGAAGAGGATCACGGCGTAAGGGCGACGGCGCACAGCTTCAGTGAGCTGTCCTCCCGCCTCGTAGCCGACGTATCCAGGAGGAGCACCTATCAGACGACTGACCGTGTGCTTCTCCATGTATTCACTCATGTCGATGCGAACCATCGCGTCTTCACTGTCAAACAGCTGTGCTGCCAAGGCCTTGGACAGTTCGGTTTTGCCCACACCGGTGGGACCGAGGAACAGGAAACTGGCGATCGGTCTGTGGGGATCACTGAGCCCGGCGCGTGAACGCTGAATCGCATCGGCGACGGCGGTGACGGCCTGCTGTTGACCCACCACGCGCTCGTGAAGTTGGTTCTCAAGCCCGAGCAGCTTGGCCATCTCCGATTGCACAAGCTTGGCCACAGGAATCCCGGTCCATTTGGCGATCACCTCAGCGATGTCGTCTTCGGTGACCTCCTCACGCAGGAGCGACTTCTCCTGACCGTTGTCGTCGTCTTCGCTCAGTGAGGCCTCTTTCTCTGCCAGCTGCTTCTGCAGTGTGGCCAGTGTTCCGTACTCAAGCTCAGCTGCCTTGTTGAGGTCATAACTGCGCTTGGCCTGGTCCACCTGCAGCTGCACACGCTCGATCTCCTCCTTGAGGTTGGAGAGCTCATCAATCGCTCCCTTCTCCTGCTGCCATTGAGCATTAAGAGTGCTCTGCTGCTCTGAGAGTTCCGCGAGTTCCCGCTCGAGCTTCTCCAGCCGCTCCTGGCTGGCGGCATCGGATTCTCGGCCGAGCGAGAGTTTCTCCATCTCAAGTTGGAGGATCTTGCGATCGATTTCATCGATCTCCTCCGGTTTGGAGGTGATCTCCATCTTCAGTCGCGCGGCGGATTCATCCACCAGATCGATGGCCTTATCCGGCAGAAAGCGGTCGGCGATGTAGCGGCTGCTGAGCACTGCGGCAGCCACCAGTGCACTGTCGGCAATGCGAACACCGTGGTGCACTTCGTAGCGTTCTTTCAGCCCGCGCAGGATCGAGATCGTGTCCTCCACCGTGGGTTGGTCTACAAGCACCTGCTGGAAGCGACGCTCAAGAGCTGGATCCTTTTCGATGTGCTGACGATGTTCGTCGAGTGTTGTGGCGCCGATGCAGCGAAGTTCGCCTCGAGCCAGCATCGGTTTGAGCAAGTTGCTGGCATCCATGGCGCCACCTGTGGCGCCGGCCCCAACCACCGTGTGAATCTCATCGATGAACAGAACAATCTGTCCTTCGGAGTCGGTGACCTCCTTGAGAACCGCTTTGAGCCGTTCCTCGAATTCGCCGCGATATTTGGCCCCCGCGATCAGGGCTCCCATGTCGAGGGCGATGAGCTGACGGTTCTGCAGCGCCTGAGGAACATCGCCGTTGACGATGCGCTGAGCCAGGCCTTCGACAATGGCGGTTTTGCCGACGCCCGGTTCGCCGATCAATACAGGGTTGTTCTTGGTTCTGCGGCTGAGGATCTGAATGGTGCGGCGGATCTCCTCGTCGCGGCCGATCACAGGATCAAGCTTGCCGTCGCGGGCTGCCGCCGTGAGATCACGTCCGTATTTTTCCAGTGATTCGTAGGTTGCTTCTGGGTTTTGGTCGGTCACGGTCTGGCTGCCGCGCACGGCATCAATGGCGGTTTTCAGGGCTTTGGCGTCGGCACCCACCTGACTGAGCAGGCGTTGTCCACAGCGGGAATCCTCTGCTAAAGCGAGCAGCAGGTGTTCGATGGAGATATAGCTGTCTCCGTACCCCTGCTTGAGAGATTCGGAACGATCCAGCAGGGCATTAAGACCTTTACCCAGGTAAACGGATTCCGGCGGAGACTGCAGTGCCGGTTGCTGACTGAGATGGGCTTCCAGGTTGCTCTGAAGAGCGGATGGCGTCACACCGGCTTTTTCGAGAATGCGACTGGCCAGTCCGTCCTGTTCGAGGAGTGCCAGCATCAGATGTTCGGTCTCCAGTTGCTGATGGCGTCGCTTCTGGGCCAGGTTCTGGGCCGAGAGGATCGCGGCCCAGGCCTTCTCAGTGAATTGTTCGGCCGTGGGTTGCATGAGTCCGTTGGAACTGCTGTCACCGTATGGGTCTTATCCCCGCTCGAGCCAGGGGGAACCGATCCAGTTGGTTCGGTCTGCACGCCAGCATGCGGTCAACCGATCCGGATCGGTAGGGTCCACCGAATCATGCAGTGATCAAGGTGGATGGAACCCCTGTGAACCCGACTCTGGTCACGACACTGGTGGCCAGAGTTCGAGAGCTTTATGGACCGTCGCCCTCGGACCTGGAGAGGATGTGCTGGACCGTTGTTCATGAACATCATCACGGCGCCATGCCCTCCGAGTACGACATCCGGGAGGTTGAAGAAGATCTCTATCTGGCTGTACTGACGGCGGCTCGTAAAAAATGACTATTTTGTGTCATCGCCTACAATTATTGCATTAAATAATTATTGACAAGAGGTTGATTTGGCGGAATCTATGCATTTGTGCCTCTTTTCATTTATTTGGTTGGCCTTGTTTGCTGTTGTTTGGAATTCTCTGGTAAACGCTTATCGATTCGGTGGTTAGTCCAATTTTTTGCGATATGTCCAGCCATGAGTCGTCCGAAGCGAGCAAGCATTTGTCAAAGAGATCTCTTGTTGCTGTTTTGGAATTAGTCTCGTCGAAGATCAGGTACCGATTAGCCGTATCAGTTAGTTGTTGGCAAGCCAGCTTTTCAGAAGTTGCTAACTTTAAAATGCTTGTCGTTGGATTTTTTTTCATGTCATAGGCGTGAAGCGACCATCTTGGATGGGCTCCTACAGTGGTTGCCATAATGCCAGTCTCCCAGTGCAGTCGAAAGTTTGCAGGTGAAGTGAATTGACGATCTTCCTCCGGAAGGCTTTTGATAAATTCAAGAACTTTATTGTATTCCTGAACGACTACTTTTTGGCTTTCGCTGGAATTGTCCTGAAACCCATTGTTCACCATGCCACGAACCTCAGGGATTAAGATGTTGTATGCAAAGATGATTGAGAATGTTAGGGCTAATCCGGCGGACAATCTTTTCGTTGATCTTTTGCCTGTTGAATCAAGGGAAATCAGACCAATCACTCCAAAAATTGTAATGGGCAAAACCCCCATGAGTTGATAGTGCCACCAAAGATTTTTTTGAGTGAGCGAATATGAAAGACCAATAATATAAATTACTGATGCGATGGGTAAAATGTTCAATTGTTGTTTTCTACTCTTTAATCGTTTGGTGCTGAAAATCCATATTCCTGGTAAAGCTGCAGCAAAAAGCATCCACCCGCACACACCCGCTGCCGATGCATTCATTATGAAAAAAAGTGCTTTTGAGAAGCTTGGGTTTCTTTCGGGATTGGTGCTAATCCATTGAAGTGGTGCTTCAATAGATCCGTGCCAAGCTATTGAAAAGCCGTTCTCTATAAATAGATAAGGAGCAAAGATTGAAATCACTGAGATGAAGCATCCAATTAAAAAAGAAACAATTGCTTTTCCGGGGATTCTTTTGTACTTGACGAAGTGCATGCTTGCAACAAACACACCAGTAAGCATGCACGGAAATACGATGTTGGGCCGAATACTTATGGCGATGCAAGTTGAGAATCCTGCTAGTGTCCATGCGATGAAATATTTCCAACTCTTTCGGATGGATGCATTTAAATCTGTTTGTTTTTCTTTTCTTGTCGCGGCAAAGGAAGCGAAAAAGAATGCTAATGCTAAGAAGGTATTGGAGTAAGTATGGAGTTGGCCGCTGAGGCCGCCTATGAGCTTTTGAGATAGTAGTAGAAATAAAATACTTGCCCCAGTAATTGCAATATTGGGGTGTTTGGGTTTAAGGAGTAAATCGGACTTAAAGAGATTTTTTATGCTTAGGCCGATCAAAATTGAGCCCGCGATGTTGTAGGTAAAAGAAATCCAGCGATGCAATGTTATACTTTTAAGTAATGCTATAGGCGCGAATAAGTACTGTACTGTTGGAAGCTTCGGGTCAAAAAAATCGACATAGATAAGCTTTCCGCCCAGTAATTGTGAGCCCATGTATATAAAAGTGTCTATGTCTTGGTCGTATGTGCCAATGTCAGAGCCAGCGCGAAAAAGCCTTATTAAAATTCCAACAATTGATGCTGACCAAAGAATTATCAGCGCACGGCGCATTTTTTTGCGTCAATTGCTTCGACGATAGCGTGCTTAGTTCGAGTGTATAAAAAGGTTTGCTTGGCATGTCTTTAATTCCAGGGAAAGCCTTTTTTCGATTTAGGCCGGCTAATCAACGGGTTAAGCCCTTCTGCTGCGTCAGGTCGAGGACTATGCGTTAACTAAGTAGCCATACTTTATGGATTACTGGGAGTGTAAGGTTTGGGGCATCAGATGTGAATCACTCTCGAAAAGCTTTTGCTACTGACTTCCTGAATAAGACTCGTGCAGGCTAAAGATAAATTCAAAATGAGGCGAAATATTGGTTCGTAAGAGCAGGCCTTTTGTGATTAATATGCATAACTGCATGTCATGAAGTGTGCTCTTGACTCATGGCAAAGGTTCTCATCAGTTTTAAAGTCTCTCCTAGCCGCAGAAAATGGTCCTAAAATCTTTAGAAGGTCTAAGAAAGTTTCACGACCTCCTGAGATCCCATTCTCTGACAAGAGTATTAATACGAAATCCGGGAGGTTGACGAAGATCTCTATCTGGCTGTGCTGGTGGCAGCACGATCGGTCTGATAAGTACAAGTTTGTGCAGGTTTCTCGTTGAATACACGAGTATTAGTGGTCGGCCAAGCCACAGTGACCACTGATTAGCAGCCCTTGCCTCTCAATGTGAAACTGCTGCAGACTGAAGCTGCGCCAACGCTGGCGATTCCGATACCAACCCCCATGGCCAGGGCTCGTTGCATCGTTGAAGCCATCACGTTTCTACAGCTATTCCTGAAGGGTTGTGAAGACGACCTATTCAGTGGCTCCTACTCCAGGTTTTCTTTGGTCTTCGCGCCAAGCTGGTCGTCAGAATTTTCTGTGTTTCGCACAGTTGCATCGCAACCGAGACCTGAGCCATGGTTAAGCAAATCTGAAGGAGTGGGTTGTGAAGGCTGCCCCGTCCTGTCCCCTGCATCTGGGAATTCTCGATTCACCCGACTACTGGACCGACAACGCTCTGGTTGAGTGTGTGTCGCCAACCACAGCTTCGGAGTGGAGGCAATGGATTGAACAGTCAGAGCCCGATCTCAGACTCAGTAACCCTGACCGGCAGGCTGGTATCCGTGGCTGAATCGTCCTCTGTTCGGCAGGATGAAGGGATGAAGATACGGTCATGGCTGACTCGGATTGGTGCTCACCTTCTTGGTGTGGTCGATGAGTACTGGGCGATGCGTGAACCCGCCCAGTATCACCAGCAACTTCCCTGCTGTGAGCTGAAAAGCGACATGGATGCGACAAGGTCAGCTGGCAGATAACGTCCAAGTATCAGTGACGTTATTGCTGCCACTCCGTTCGTCTCTGGCTAGGGGTTGGAGATGACCTCATTGATGGTGAGCTGCATGTCCGTTATCAATATCTCCGGCGACAAGACCCCCAAGCTGGATCGTGTGTCTGAGTACTGGCCGAGCACGATGCAGCAGTACTGGCGTGATCAAGAGAACCGTCAGATGTCGCTGCAGGCCAAGCTCTTGTCTGAAACGATTCGTCTGCAGAGAGCTTCAAGACCTCGCAAGCAGCTCTTCGCGAAGCGGCAGAGTTTTGTCTCTCCGTGCCACACCCTTCGGTCGTAAGGCCGTCTCAGCGACAGGCCGCAAGATTGACTTTTGCTGCTTTGAGGGCTTCCTCACAGGCTGCACGATCCTCCTTGTCGATGTCTCCCTGACTGCCATTCAGGCGGGCTTCAAGAAATGCGATCTCTTCGATCCAGTGGTGGCGGTCGTTGGCTTCAATGCTCATGGCTGACGGCGAGTCGTTGTGTCTGTCGCATTTACCATCCCAGTATCGAGGCGGTGCTGATGTCGGTTGTGGTGCCTGAGGATTTCGATTATTCGGCTGCGATCTCGTTTCTTGAGATCAGGGATCAGCTGCCCTTGATCGATCCTGAATGTCTGTCCCGGCAGGATGTGTTGTCGATTCTTCTACACCTGTTTGATCAGAAACCTGGTTTTGTCGATCGCGGTCACGATGTTAATAACGCCGAAACGGCCTGGGTGAATGCCTATCTCTTCAGGCTCAGGCCAGGCCGTGATGATCAGGGGTTGGAGGGATTTGTGGTCGAATGCATCGGATCCAGTGTGGATCGTATGGCCGAGCTGCTCTGATCTCAGTTGTTGACGATCGGCGTCCCGGCAAGTTCAGTTACCTCTGTTGTGGTCGATCAATCAGGTCGCATTGATTCAACCCCTGAGCGTTGGGGTCGGCTTCTTGAAGTCGATGCAGGATGTTGCGCAGATCGGCTCCAGCCAGTTCTCCGTTGGTTTCCCACTTCAGGCTGGTCCCGCGACGGTTGTGAATGGTGTCGTTCATGAGCATTCTCGAGCGAATGCACTTTCGTTGATCAGCAGGACGCCGGAAAGCACCCACCTGAAATCCTTAAAGGAAGTTAAAAGTGTGTCGGTTGCTACCTTTCTGGCGCAGCTCGTGTTCAGCCAAAGCCTTTGGCTTGCGCCTGGCGGGTGAGGTTTCTCGCTAAGCGTCGTTGTTGCATGCCTGCCCAGAGTTGACCTGGGTTGCGGATCATGTAGTTATTGAGACTTGGTGCCTCGGTGTGTTCGCTGAGCGCCATCGAGGTTCCATCAACGAAGTCGCTCAGCAGGGTGACGACTGGCATGGCCAGGGCCACAAAGGTTCAGTCTGTGCTGCCGTGCGTTCTGATTCCCAGAGCACTGCGGCTGAACCAGCTCTCCATTTTTGACGTCTGATCGTCTGCGACCAAGTCGGCAGGATTCAAAGCGAAGTCGAGACTTCTTGCTAAAGCCACAATCTCAGCATCATCTGAGCAGCCACGCAGTTGTCGTCTGAGCGATTCACTGTGTTCGAGCGCACGCACAAAGGCACTCAATGCTTCTCTGCTCATCGTGACCATCCTTTTTCAGCCTGTTTTTCGACGAATGCAGCGACATCATCGATTTCAGTGAGACTCAGCTTGCCTTCGTAGGAAGGCATGGCATTTTTACCGTTCTCGATCTGATGCTCGATGGCTTCAATCGGATGCTGGTTGTAGGAATCGAGGTAGGCCTGCAAGTCCGCCTGGCTCAGGGTGCGAGTGGCTCTGATTACATTGCCGCCACCCATATGGCAGGCAGCACAGTTGGTCGAGAACAGCTGGGCTCCATGAGACAGGTCAGCTTCAGTCATGGCTCTTACCGGCAGAGCCGCTCCGAGAGTGAGGCAGAGGCTGAGGATCAGTGCCAGTGCAGAAGCAGGGTTTGGCATCCCTTGGCGTTCATCTCTATGCCAAACCTATCCATCATCAACAACAAGAAAAGACCCCAGGTTGAACGTTGACAATCTGGGGTCTGAATATGTTGAAACCTGAAAAATCAGGTGATTTCTGAACAAATCACTCGACGATCACTTGGCCAACCATGCCAGCACCGCGGTGGGGCTCGCAATAGAAGTCGTAAGTACCGGCTTCACTGAAGGTTTCTTCCCAGGATTCGCCGGGGGAGAAGGCCAGGTCGGGGTGGCTGTATTCGTCGTGACCTTCAAAGACGGCGTTGTGAGGGGCCATCTTGTTGTTGACGAACTTGACGGTGTCACCGGCTTTGATCGTGACCGAGCTGGGCTCGAACGCCAGCATTCCTGAGTCTGCGCCAAGCTTCACCTCAACGGTGGCGGCACTTGCGGAAGCAACACCCACGGTGCAGGCCAGCACAAAAGCGAGGGCGGTGTAGAAAATCGATTTAAGGCTCTTCAGCATGACGACTGTTGAAGTTGATTAATTATAGGCGTATCTCAGGGTGATCCCCGTTTCGGTAAACCTGAATCCAGCAAGACCGATTCAAGATCTGCGGCATGGCTTTTGACGCCGAAGCGCTCTGGTTGGGTGACGGGTTCGTGAATGAAATGGCGCTGTCGAATGGAAAAGCGATCCCAGGCATTGACCTCGATCGGCAGCACCTTGATCAGTGTTTCGATCAACCATGGCCAAAGCGGGATACCAGGAGTTCGTCGAATTCCACGCCAGCGGCAGAGGCTGGCCACTGCTTCATTCACGCTGATGGCCTTCTGTCCCATCACAATCCTGCGCACAGCTCCCTGGCCGGGCTCCGGGTTGCGTTGATGGGGATGGGTGGCGAGATAGCCGCAAATCGCAGCGATGTCTGCTGCGTGGATGAAGTGGAAGCTGGCATCGGCCCTAAGGAATCGAGCCAGCCAGAGCCATTTGCTGGCTTCTGCGAGACCTTCGGTGAGGTAGCTGGTGGGGAAAGGACTGCTGCCGTCCACTCGGCCTCCGAACACCAGGGTGGGGAAGACGGCGACAATTTTCTCGGCGAGAGGATGCCCCTCTAAATCTTTCAGGCACTGGGCTTTGGTCTGGATGTATTCAGTGCCGTAGGCCAGTGCTTCGGTGAGGGGCTGCAGATGCCGATCCAGGATGCTGGCTGTTGAGAAATAGGTGATTTGCTCGACCAAGGATGGATTGAGCAGTGACAGCATTCGCTTCACGGCCACAATATTCACCTGCTGAGCCCGTTCGGGATCCCCCCAGGCAGTGGCTGTGTGGATCACGCGGTGCACACTGGCCAACTCAGATGCGAATCGATCGGCTTCGCGAAGGTCGCCCACCAGCAGTTGGATCCGCGGATGATCCGCGGAAACCGCAGTGAGTTTGCTGGGATCACGCAGCCAGAGCAGCAGCTCTGCGTCGCTGTTCTCCAGCAGCCATGAAGTGGTGTATTGCCCGACGCAGCCGCTGGCACCCGTGATCAGGATGCGCGGCGGAGTTGTGGTCTGACTCAAGCGAGAGCCCCAACTCGGTCCATCACGCTCTTGCCTGCTGTGAAGAAGGCAGCTCCATTCTCCTCGGGTGTGCCGGGAAGAATTCCATGGCCGAGGTTCAGGATGTGGCGGCGACCTCTGGCCTTGCGAACGCAGTCATCGATTCGGGCTTCGATGGCCTGAGGGGTTCCGAACAGCAGGCCGGGATCAACATTGCCTTGTACACCGATGTGTTCAGGCAGGCGTGCACAGGCCTCTGCCATGTCCACGGTCCAGTCGAGGGAGATGATGTCCACACCGGTCTGGGCCATCCGTTCGATCACGCCGGCGCTGCCAGAGATATAAAGGATGAACGGGGTATCGGGATGGGTCTGCTTGACCAGGTCGACCACCTTTTTCTGGTAAGGAGCCGCGAAGACGTCGTAGTCGGCTGGGCTGAGTTGACCTGCCCAGGAGTCGAACATCTGCACCACTTGTGCCCCGGAATCGATCTGATAGCGCAGGTAGTTGGCAATGGACTCGGCGAAATGGTCGAGCAGTTTGTGCAGCAATTCGGGCTCACGGAAGGCCATGGCCTTGATCACCGCATAGTTTTTGCTGCTTTTGCCTTCAACCACGTAGGCGGCCAGCGTCCAGGGAGCACCAACGAAACCCAGTACAGCCGCCTCATTGCCGACACTCTCACGTAAACGACCCAGCACTTCGCCCACAAAGGGCATGGATTCGCTGGGAATCAAGGGTCGCAGAGAATTGACCTGGTCGAGATTACGGATCGGATTGCCGATCTGAGGCCCTTTGCTCTCGATGATGTCGAAGTCGATTCCCATGCCAGGAAGAGGCGTGAGGATGTCGGAGAACAAGATCACCCCGTCTGGCTTGAAGGCCCTGAAGGGTTGCATCGAGATCTCGTAGGAGAGGTCTGGATTTTCAGAGCGCTCGCGAAAGCTGGGGTACTTGTCCCTCAGGTCGCGGTAGATCTTCATGTAACGGCCGGCCTGACGCATCATCCAGACCGGAGGACGCTCCACCGCTTCACCACGGGCTGCACGCAGTAACAGAGGCAGAGAGTTGCTCATCAAGCCGAATCGAATCAATCGGAAACCTACCTGAAGAAACTGTGCAGAAGCGCTGGATTCCAGGCATGCTCAGCTGTTCGTCACATCGTTCGCCTGGTTTCAGGCGCTCTCGGTTTGCTCAAGAGCGCTCAAGCTGCGTTTCGGATCGTGTCTGAACACCATCAGGCTTAGCGGTGGCAGGCACAGATCCAGAGAGTTCTCGTATCCATGAATGCCCCACTCATCGGTGGGTTTGCCTCCCATGTTGCCCAGGTTGCTGCCCCCGTATTTGGCTGCATCTGTGTTGAAAATCTCCTCGTAGAAGCCCGCCAGTGGCACGCCCACTCTGTAGTGGGAATGACTCTGAGGAGTGAAATTGGCAACCACCACCAGCCAGGTTCCGCTGCTGCTTTCCCTGCGCATGAAGCTGATCACTGAATGGCGATTGTCGTTGCAATCGATCCATTGGAAGCCGAACTGATCGAAGTCATCCCTCCATAAAGCAGGTTCGGCCTTGTAAAGAGCATTGAGATCGCCCACCAGGAGTTGAAGCCCTTGATGCGGTTCGTGGTTCAGCAGATCCCATTGCAGATCGCCCCACACATTCCATTCGGCTCGCTGACCGAATTCCATGCCCATGAAGATGGTTTTCTTGCCTGGGTGAGTCCACATGTAGGCCAGAAGAGCGCGCGTGTTCGCATATTTCTGCCAGTCGTCTCCAGGCATCTTGTGCAGAAGATGACTCTTGCCATGCACCACTTCATCGTGGCTTAGGGCAAGCATGAAATTCTCGGTGTAGGTGTACCAAATCGAGAAAGTGATGTTGTTCTGATGAAACTGTCGGAACCAGGGATCCAGCTCGAAGTAATCGAGCATGTCGTGCATCCAACCCATGTTCCATTTCAGGTTGAAGCCAAGGCCCCCGATATCGGTGGGCTGGGTCACCATCGGCCAGGTGGTGGATTCCTCCGCAATCGACAGTGCTCCTGGGAAATGCTGGAAGAGCACGTGATTGGCCTGCTGAAGGAAACGAACCGCTTCAGTGTTCTCACGGCCGCCGTTCTCATTGGGTAGCCATTCGCCGTCCGGCCGCAGGTAGTCGCGGTAGAGCATGGAGGCCACCGCATCCACCCGGATGCCGTCGATGTGGAACTGGTCGAACCAGAACACCAGATTGGCCACAAGAAAGTTGCGAACTTCATTGCGGCTGTAGTTGAAGATCAGCGTGCCCCATTCCTTGTGCTCGCCGATGCGTGGATCGGCGTGCTCATACAAATGGCAGCCATCAAAAAAGGCCAAACCGTGGCTGTCACGGGGGAAGTGACCTGGCACCCAGTCGATGATCACGCCGATGCCCTCGGCGTGGCATCGATCGACAAAACCCCGGAATTCATCAGGGGTTCCGTAGCGGCTGGTCGGGGCGTACCAGCCAGTGACCTGGTAACCCCAGGAGCCATCAAATGGATGCTCGGTGATCGGCATCAGTTCGATGTGCGTGAAGCCCCTTTCCTTGACGTAGGGAATCAGGCGATCAGCCAGTTCCGGATAGGTGAGCAGGCGAGCACCTGGTTTGAGATCTGCTGCGGGAACCGGTGGCCTGGCACTGCCATCGGCCTCAATGAAAGGCTCTTCCGCGGAGGCGTGAATCCAGCTGCCAAGGTGCATCTCATATACAGAGATCGGCTGGTCCAGCACATTGCTGCTGTCGCGCGTCTGCATCCAGCTGCTGTCCGTCCAGTTGAAACCATCGAGATGGCTCACCAGGGAGCTTGTGTCTGGACGCACTTCGTGCTGGAAGCCGTAGGGATCGGCCTTTTGGTAGCAGTGGCCGTCGTGGGTTCGGATTTCGTATTTGTAGAGCTCTCCTTCAGCCATTCCGGGGATGAACAGCTCCCAGATCCCGCCGAGGCGCTGTTGCATTGGGTGCTGGCGACCATCCCAGCTATTGAGATCGCCGATCACGCTGACGCTGCGGGCGTTCGGAGCCCACAGGCAGAACATCACACCCTGGACGCCGTCTTGATCGCAGCGATGGGCACCCATGCGCCGCCAGATGTGATGGTGATTCCCCTCCGCGAACAGATGGCGGTCCATTTCGCCCATCCATTCCTGACGGAAGGCCCACGGATCATGCTGTTCATGGGTTATTCCTCCACGGTTCACGCGCACCCTGTAGGTACTCCCTGGGTTGCGATTGACCTCGGTTTCGAAGATCCAGGGATGGTGTGGAGTTGCCATGGCGATCTCCTCTGAACCAGTCAGAAGAGTCACGTTGTCGGCTTCGGGCATCCAGACACGGATGACCCAGCCACCGTTGTCTTGGGATTGAGGGCCGAGAATGGAGAGGGGGTGGTCGTGACGACACTCCGCCAGTCGCTGGGCATCCTCAACCATCCAGTCCTGCACAGTGATGGTCATGACGACGGAGCTTTCGTAGGCCGGGAGCTTAAGCGGAAAGCCTGCTCAAACTCCTTTCCTGCCAGGGATTTCAGACCAGATCTGCTGAGAAGTCGACGTTGATGATCCGCCCCTGGCGGTTGAAGATCACAAAGAGGTTGTCGGTCATGTTGCCGAATTCAATCGTGACCAACACCAGTTGCTGCTCATTGCTGCTAGAGGCTGCAAGCGCGCTCTTGATGCTCTTCACCCCTCCGAGAACCCGCTCCAGCTTCGACCACTTGCGTTTGAGGTCAGCTGGGGAGATATCCTTTTGAAAGTCGAGGTCCAGGTAATACCGGGCTGCGATCCAACGACCGGCATCCAGATCTTGCACAAACTTCAGTGCGGTCTGTTCGATCGGGAGCACCGTCTCGACCCACTTCCAGGCCAGCAGTTGTCCGTCGTCATCGAGCACCAGTAACAGAGGCAGTTCACGGGTGCCGCTGTTGGTGATGGCCACGGTTTCCACGGTCGTGTCGTCAAGACCTGGATTGACCGAGACCACTCGGAAGGATTCGATCATGGGCGCGCTTTGAAGCCGCTGGCTGATGGCCTCCACGCTGGTGGCTGATTTCAGGGGCGTCGCCAACAACTTGTAAATCCCCTGCGCGTTCTTCGCTTGGATCGATGTGAGCAGTTCTTTGGCGGCGTTTTGGGCTTGGCTTGGAGTGAGATTGGTCCGCGGCGCATTGAGGGCCTGTGCAACCTGGATCTCTGCTCGGACGCTTGCCGCAGGGATCATCTCCACAGTGCAGGTGGCCATGGCAGCGGCCAGAAGACAGGAGGTGAACTTCACGGCAATCGTCAGAACGTTCGAATCAGTCTGCCGGAGTTCCCAGGTGTTGGGGCGCCAGCAGAGGCAGCATCCAAAACTGAGCCATATCAAGATGCAACTCGATGCTGATCACACGGCAATCGGCACTGGGTGCGCTGCAGGCCACGGCCTCATGCCCAGGATTGATGGCAATGGCTGGCCAGGCGGCTCCTGCAATCGATAAACGCAGCCTGTCGCCGGGTTCGAGCGTGGCAAGCAGCGGCTGAAGGTCTACCTCCCGTTCACAGAGCTCGAATGCTTGCTGTCCGCGGATTCGCAGCATCCCCGTCGAGAGCTGTTGCACCGTGTTCTTGCCACGAGGCAATCGCGACAAGGCCACACAAAGATCAAATCCAGGCTGGTCTGCGCAGACGTGAAGTTTGAGCTTCGGCTTGCCCTGCAGAGGCAGGGCGCCCTTAAGGGGTTCACCGGTGAACACCGCCACGTCACTGCGACGATCAAGGGATGCCCGATCGCAGGGCCCGGCGCTTGGGCTGAGATGCCCACCGATGGCGGGTACAGGCCGCCATGGGTCATGCACGATCACCACCTTGCCGCCATGGTCAGATGCTGCGTCAAGGATCTGTCCTTCTTCTGGGTCAAGGCAGGCGAGGCCTCGACTGCAGAGATGCCAGCGCTGCTGATCGAAAGGTTGTGAGGAGACCGGGGATAGGGGGGTGATCGATGCTGGATGCAGATCGTCTGCTCCGCACCAGCTGTCGCTGACTTGGTCCCACAGCCAGACGGCGATGTCATCCGCACTGTTCGGGGGGGCGCAGTCGCTGGGAGAGTCGATCAAATGCCGCTGGAAGAACTTCAGCAGCAGCTCGCTGCTCTCTGCCCACCACTGCAGATGGGTAGCAGGGCCGATGTGGAGTTCAGGTCGCCCTCCCGCCGCTCTGGCTTTTTCCGCAAGAGCAATCACGCCGCGGAGATGGGGATCCCACCAGCCACCAAGTAACAGCATCGGTTGCTGCAGCCATCGATGTGGCATGGAGTGTTGGATCCAGTCGCTGTCCCGTTCGGGGCTTTGCTTGAGCCAGCGCAGGGCCATGCCCTCGGGATCGTGGTGTTCAAGCATCGACATGCCTTCACGCAGATAGCTGCCGTCTTCAAGGCTGCGTCGCATCTCGTCCCAGGCCTGATGGTCTCCCCGCCTTTTGGCCTGGAGACTGGCCAGCTGCAAGCCCCAACCCAGCCCCAGATGCCACCAGTGGGCGTTGCCGTCGCAACTCCAGTGGTCCCGTTCGTCCAGGCCGCACATCGCCGGTGCCAGGCAATCGGGTGGTGGGCACTCCGAAGGCGCCAGCAGTTGGGTCAGGCCTTGATAGGAGAAGCCGTACATCCCGACTCGACCATTGACCTCTGGCCTTTGTCTCAGCCAACTCAAGGTGTCGGTCGTGTCTTGCGCTTCCTGGGAGAAGCCGCCGAAATGTCCTCCCGATGCTCCCTGGCCGCGCACATCCTGAACCACCACCACAAAGCCGTGACTGCACCACCACTCCGGGTGAGGGAGCGTGACGCTTGAAGCGATGGACTTGCCGTAGGGCTGTCGCATCAACAGCGCAGGCCAGGGGCCATCTCCGCAGGGTCGCCACACTCGCGAGACCAGCTCAACGCCGTCGCGAGTGATCAGTGACGCATCAGCGAACATCCGGGCAATTGAGTCCGATCACGTAGGTCGCCACAATCTCAGCTTCCGTCTTGTTGAGGTTGCGTTGGCCAGCAATCACAGCAATTGATTGGCTGGACAGTGCCGACTCTCCTTGGGCATTGATGGATTTGAACTGTTGGCAGAGTGCCTGGGCTTCACCGGGATTGCGCTTAACGCTTTCCAAAAGAGACGACTGGGCCTGACTGAAAGGGCTCACCGCAAGCAGGGTTGAAACTGCGGCAACTGTTGCGAATCTGAGGTTGTTGAGGAAACGCATCGGAACCTCTGTCCGAATCTGTCCCTCATTTGAAACGGGTGAGACGGAGCTTGCTGGTCTGGACGGTCAGTTCGTGTTTTGCCTCTCCTTGGCACGGAGGATCCAGCGGCGGGCCACGGCAAGATCTACAACTGGGGGCCGTCCGCTTCGCAGCTGACGTTCCAGTCGTCCGGTGCGAGTGAGCACGTCCTGTGGGGTGGCCCCAGCGATCGCTGTCACGGTGGCCAGTCCTGCGTGCATCAGCAGGGCAGCATCCTGAGGGGCCAGGTCCAAAGAGCAGGCCAGATCAGCCATGCCTTGGAGCCGTCTGAGGTTGCGTGCTGACGCCCGACCGCTGGAGGCCAGTCGACTGATTTGCAGCTCGTCCAGAGACTGCAGCTGCCCCCAGGTGGTGATGCCGGAAGCCAGCAGCTGTTTCAGTTCATCGCGCAGGCCCTGGGGTAGCTCCTGCAGTAGATCCTCTGTTCTCATTCGGCTCGGAAGTCGCGAACGGTTTCGCCCAGAACCACTGATCTGGAAGCTCCTTCACCCGCAGGCTGGAGCTGACGTAAACGAACAGTCACCTCAGGGCTGTTGCGGCCGCCAGGACGAACATTCCCCGCCAATTGCTGCAGGGTCGGTTCGATCGCTTCGTCTGGAAAATCGGCCTGGGCCTGAGCCACCACCAGATCATCACCATTGTCAAAAACCACCGGGGCTCGCCATGCTCCCTCCACGCTGACGCTGGGTGTGTAGCTGAGACCAAAAGCCCAGCAGCTGGCCGATAACAGCAGTGTGAAGCTGCTCACTCCCACCAGTCGGAAACGGATGCCCCAGCGGGAGATGAAGGCGATCAGGGTCAAGCCAAACAGCGCCAGCCCGCCTTTGGCGAGCCAGATGCTGGAGGTGGAGAGCAATTCCTCAAGTGGCATGGGCTGGTCTGCTCGGAATGTGCTCCTTATATTGCGTCGACCTCCGGCGTATTGACGGGCATCGATGCGAGGAGGTCCAACCAGCATGCGGCGTAACAGGCTCGTCCTGTCTGTTTTGGGTGGATCCCTCATCGGTGGGGTGGTGCTGTGGTTCGCCGCCGATCACTGGGCCAGTTCGCTGTTTCAGCGGGTGCGTCCAGACATCGAGGCTCAGATCTCCAAGCCTCTTGGTCACCCCGTCAGCATCGGTCGCTATCGCGGCCTGGGTCTGCAGGGACTTGCGCTAGGTCCTGTTCAGGTCCGCAAAGGTCCACTCGATCAGTCGACTGCAGAGATTCAGCGCCTCACCATCGGCCTCGATCCCTTCGCCAGTCTTCTGCGATTCAAGCCCGTTCTCATGGTGCGGGTCAGAGGAGCTCAGCTCGATCTACGGCGCAATGACCAGGGCCGTTACTGGGTTCCAGGACCCTTCCCAGAGCAAGGCGACCCACCCCGCTTGGATCTGCAGGTGCGTTTCAGCGACCCCGCCAGGATCAAGATCGACTCTGCGGGTCTCAGCTTGACAGCTGCTGGTTGGACCGGCATCCGTCTTGATGAGCACAGGGCTGATGGCGTCCTCAAGCTCGTGCTTCCAGATAGGGGGCGCATCACCGTCAAGGCACGAGGCCGTTGGGTCCGCCCGGAATTTGAGCTCACCACCCAGCTGGAACGGATTCAGTTGGCTCGCTATCAGGGCCTGTTGCCGTTGAAGCTCCCCGTTCAGATGCAGGGGCAGCTTGGTGGCAATCTGCGCCTGGGTTGGCGTGGAGGACAAGCCAACTGCAGCGGCGGGCTGTCTCTGCAGAGAGCGCAGTTCAGTGGCCAGGCCATGGAGTACAGGCTGGAGTCTCCGCAGTTGCGAGTCAGTTGTCGCGGGGACACGCTCAAAGTCCCGAACAGTCGATGGACTTACGGGCCCTATGTGGCTTCCCTGGGCGGCAACGTGCGTCTCAACCGCACCTTTGCTCTGAAGGCAGCCTTCAAGGAACTGGATCAGAACCGCAATCTGGCGTTTCGGCTCGAGGGTGATTGGTCTCAACCGAAGCTGCGCGTCAATGGGCTCTGGGCCTTGCCTGACTCCATTCCGTTAGACGTACCTCTTCGCCTTGCAGCTCAGCTGAGTGCCGATTGGCGGGACCGCCAGGACTGGTCGGCAACGCTGGAACGGTTTGTTCTTCAAGCGCCTGGTGTGGATGTGAAGGCCAAAGGGGCCCTGCATCCTCAGCTGCAGGTCGTCACCCAGCGGCTTGAGCTGGCGGGGGCCGCCTGGAAGCACCTTCCTCTCGTCTCGCCTCTGTTCGGTACGGCAGCTCCCTTGACGGGAAAGCTCCAGTTGAGCGGTGCAACGTTGAAGCCTGAGTTGTCTCTGGACATGGCTCAGGCCAGTAATCCCTTGCTTGAAGCATGGTCGCTGCAGGCTGGTTGGACTGCGCAATCAGGACTGCTGGAGCTTGAGAAGTTCCGCAGTCCTGATTTCACCGCCAGCGCCAGGATGCCGCTCAGCCTTGGTGCAGGTGGGCTGAAACCCGGTCCATTGGAGGCCGATCTACGGCTTGACTCCTATCCCCTCAAGCGTCTGGGTCCTCTTCTGGGCACAGAGATGGATGGAACGATTGCTGCATCCGGTCGGGTTCTGGGCCCTCTCGATGCATTGCGACCTGATCTGCGCTTTGCCTTGAATCATCCGCGGGCGGGTGCTGTGCGCCTCATGGAGGACTGGAGTGGAACCTTCCTCGGTCGCACCGGCGGCGGTGGTGTGCTGTCGATGGCTTCGGTGGGATCAGTCATTGCTGGATCTCTTGAGGCCCGGCTTGGTGCGAACTGGCTTCCCACTGATGTGATGCTGCGTCGCCGCAAGGGGGATCTGCAGCTCCGTGGAACGCCTGCCGGTTACCGATGGACAGCCACTGATTTAACGGTCGATGGACTGGAACTGGCGCTTCCCCCCAGGCAACGCTGGGAAGGGGTTTATGGCCGTTTGAGTGGTGAGGGCATTCTCGGACTGCAACCGCTCGCCATGACGGGCGATCTGAGCATCAGTCGCCCTGGAATCATGGGCCTGCAGCTGCAGCAGATTCTGCTCACGGGCCGTTACGCGGACCGTCGTTATGCCATCACGAGCGAACTTCTGCCGCCGGATACGGGCCAGATCACCGTGGATGCCGAAGGACAGCTTGATGGCTTTTTCAAGGGCCAGGCTGTGGCGAGGGGACTGAGCGCACGCTGGCTCAGCAACAGTGCTCTCAGCTTGCCCAGGTTGAACAAGGATGCTCCCTCAGAGCAGGGCTCAGCATCCGATCTGGGCACGCTGCTGATCAAGACATTCGGCGGCAATCTCGATGGGCAACTGGAGGCCCTGCGGAACGCCCGGAAGGCATTGCTGCAAGCGCGTCTGCAGAACCGTGAACGGGAACCATTCCGTCTTGAGGATCTCCGCGGGCAAGTGGATGCGGTGATCGATCTGACCGGACCTCGGCTCAGTCGTCTCAATCTTGATCTCAAGGCCCGAGGTCATCTGTGGATCGAGGGTGAGGATGCGGATTACGCCTTGCAGGTGAAACCCTTCACTGCACGGATTGAAGGCCCACTGCAGGGAGGAGAGGGACAGTTCTCCTTTGCTCACTTCCCCTTCAGCCTCTTGGCCCTCGTCGCTCCCGTGCCGAGGTCACTGCTGGGAGCACTGGGTATGAGGGGGACCTACCGCCTCGATGGTTCTAATGCAGCGATCAGCAGCGAGCTGGTTCTCGAGGATGCACGCCTCGGCCCCAACCCGATTGCGTTGAAACGCGGCCAGGTGCTGCTCAGCGATCAGGCTCTCAATCTGGATCTGGCTCTCGTCTCCGAGACCTCCACAGAGCCCGTCACCGTCACCGGCAGAATTCCCTTTGCTGCTGATCAGCCGCTTGATGTCCGCATCGTGAGTCTTGGCGATGGCCTGAACTTTCTCACCGGGCTGACCAATGACACCGTGTCTTGGGACAAGGGTGATGTGGATCTTCGCCTGTTGCTAGGCGGCACGCTTCGAGCGCCGAAGGCCAACGGCTACATCGTGATCAAGGATGCTGCCTTCAAGGCTCAGGGCCAGAGCCTTGCCAAAGTCAACGGCTCCATGGTCTTCGACTTTGATCGGCTGGAAGTGCAGTCGCTCAAGGGTCGTTTCGGTTCGGGTGGTCAGCTCAAAGGCAGTGGTGCCCTGGCGCTTCTACGCCCCTATCCCGAGCCCAATCCACTACGCATCCAGCTCGAAAAGGCACGCATCAAAATTCCGAATGCCGATGTCGAGGTTGGCGCTGATCTGATGCTCACCGGAGCTGTGGTGAACCCACAGATTGGCGGAATTCTTGAGGTCAGTCACGGAGCGATTCGCCCGAACCGCTCCCTGCTTTCCCGCGTCAGAAATCCACAGTCTCGAAACTCTGACTCCACCAAGGCAGTCTCCATTGATGAACTGATCGAGGATCAGTGGGACTTCAAAGAGCCTCTGGTGCTGCGGGGGGCTGATGTGGAGGCGGCGACCAGCCGCTCGATCAAGGCCTCTCTGCCCAAGCTTCCTTTCATCGGATTCCGTGACCTGCGACTCACGCTTGGTCCCAAGCTGAAAGTCGAGGTGCAGCCCCTGGCCACGTTCACCACGCAAGGTCTTCTCAGCGTCAATGGTGCCCTTGACCAAAGCCTGGAACTGCAGGGCGTCGTGCAGCTGCTGTCTGGACGGGTTTCCATGTTCACCACAACCTTCAGCCTTGATCGCAGTGCTGCGAACGTCGCTGTATTCACTCCAGCCCTCGGGCTTATTCCCTACGTGGATGTCGCCATGGTCACCCGGGTTTCCGACAACGTGACCATCAACAACGACGACAACAACGCCTTCTCTAAATCGGTGTTTGACACCAACGGTCTTGGTAATCTCGGTGCCGGAGGACAGCTCCGCCTGATCAAGGTGATGCTTTCGGCCAGCGGACCGGCCGACCGACTGTCTCAGAGCATCCGTCTGCGCAGTACGCCATCTCTTCCTCAGCCGCAGTTACTGGCACTGATCGGCGGCAACTCTCTTGCTGGTCTGTCGGAAGCCGGCGCAGGAGCCGCGCTAGCCGCTGTTCTGGGGCAGTCGCTGTTGTCTCCGGTCCTGGGGACGCTCTCGGATTCGTTCAGCCAGAGGCTGCAGTTCGCCCTTTATCCGACCTATGTCACGACCATTGTTCAGAATGAAAAGGAGCGAGTTTCCGGTCAGGTGCCGCCCCAGCTCGCCCTTGTGACTGAAGTGGGTGTTTCCATCACTGAGCGCTTCGACTTCTCCGTGCTGGCTGCTCCCAACCGCAACGACATACCCTCGCAGGGGACCATGACGTATCAGATCAATCCGAACATGAGTCTGTCCGGATCGGTTGATAGTCAGGGCACCTGGCAGAGCCAGTTGCAGCTGTTCATGCGGTTTTGATCGATGGGTGAAGGGGCGGCTGAATCGATTGCTGATCGGTGCGTTCTGGGTGTTGATCTTGGTGGAACCGCGATCAAGCTCGGTCTGTTCAGCTTTGAAGGGGAGTTGCTGGAAGAGCACCAGCGACCAACACCCCAACCCGCTACGCCGGGATCGGTTTGTGTGGAGATCGTCGAGGCCATTAGGAGCGTTGACCCTGATGGCCTGGCTTCGGTGGTGGGGATTGGTTTACCGGGGCCCATGGATGCTGAAGCGCGGGTGGCCCGCGTTTGCATCAATCTGCCGGGCTGGGAAGAGGTCCCACTGGCCGCCTGGCTTGAATCACGCCTCCAGAAAAGGGTCACCCTCGCCAACGACGGTAATTGCGCTCTCGTGGGTGAGGCCTGGAAAGGCGCAGCTCAGGGCTGCAGCGACGTGGTGTTGCTCACTCTCGGAACCGGCGTTGGTGGAGGTGTGATGCTTGGGGGTCAGTTGTTCACAGGGCACAACGGAGCCGCCGCGGAACCAGGCCTGATCACGCTGTTTCCCGATGGCCCTGAGTGCAACAGCGGCAACAGGGGTTCTCTGGAACAGTTCGCGAGCATCGCCGGGCTGAAGCGACTCAGTGGTGCTGAGCCGTCTTCGCTGGCAATGGCTGCATCCCGTGGGGATGTTCAGGCCAGGGAGCATTGGGAGCGCTACGGCCAGCTTCTGGGTACGGGGATCAGCTCGCTGGTTTATCTGTTCACGCCCCAGTTGGTGCTGGTCGGGGGCGGGCTAGCTGGTGCCAGTGAGCATTTCCTTCCTGCGGTGCGTCAGGAGGTCGCCACCCGTGTTCAGTCGGTGAGTCGCGAGGGCCTGCAAATTAAGGCGTGTGCCCTGGGTAATGGCGCAGGTCGTCTCGGTGCTGCTCGCCTGGCGATGCAACGGTTGCTGCTTTCTCCGTCGCCCCAGGCGGGATGATGGAAGCCGTTTTGAGATGTTGCCCGTGCAGGCCGTTCCAGACCCCTCCCCGGAGCTTCTGTCTTTGGCGGCGGGCCTGCGCCGTGCTGCTACGGATCTGGGGCTGACCAGCGATGACCAGCGCCGGGAGGCGCTGCTGGCCA
Source organism: Synechococcus sp. GEYO (assembly GCF_900473955.1). Lineage (NCBI taxonomy): Bacteria > Bacillati > Cyanobacteriota > Cyanophyceae > Synechococcales > Synechococcaceae > Synechococcus > Synechococcus sp. GEYO. The sequence continues at coordinate 19,538 of NZ_UCNL01000003.1, read as the reverse complement.
TGGCGGAGTCACTCCGTGCCAACACTGGCGCCATCGTTACCGCGAACCAGGTTGACCTTAAGAACGCTGAGCAAAACGGTTTGGCTCCGGCATTGATGGCCCGCCTCAAGCTCGATGACGTCAAGCTTGAAGGCGCGATTGCCGGGGTTCGACAGCTGGCAGAGCTTGCTGACCCCCTCGGTCGACGCCAGTTGCATCGGGAACTGGATGACGGTCTTGTGCTGGAACGCGTCAGCGTTCCCCTCGGGGTCGTGGGTGTGATCTTCGAAGCCCGTCCTGATGCTGTGATTCAGATCGCTTCGTTGGCCATCCGCTCAGGTAACGGGGCGATCCTCAAGGGAGGACGTGAAGCTGAGTGCACCAACAAGGCGGTGATGGCAGCGCTGCAGCAAGGCCTCGTCGCCACATCGGTATCCCCCGAGGCCCTCGCTCTGCTCACCACCCGTGAAGACAGTCTTGCTTTGCTGCGGCTTGAGGGATTGGTGGATCTGATCATTCCCAGGGGCAGCAACGAACTGGTGCGCTTCATTCAGGACAACACCCGTATTCCCGTGCTCGGCCATGCCGATGGGGTGTGTCATCTGTATGTGGATGCTGAGGCGGACCCAGATCAGGCTTTGGCTATTGCCCTGGACAGCAAAGTGCAATACCCGGCTGCCTGCAATGCAATGGAGACTTTGCTGGTTCATGCCGATATTGCCGAGATATTCCTGGAGAAGGCCATCCCCGCTTTCCAGGCCGAAGGTGTGCGGCTGCTCGGTGATCCAGGCGCTTGCTCTCTCGGGATCAGTGAAGCCGCGGCCGACGCAGACTGGAGCACGGAATATTTGGCGTTGACTCTGTCCGTTCGTGTTGTGGATGATCTCGCTGCAGCTCTTGAACACATCCGTCGCTACGGCTCGCGTCATACCGAGGCGATTGCAACCCGTAACGTCTCCACTGCAGAGCGATTCCTGCGCTCAGTCGATAGCGCCGGTGTCTATCACAACTGTTCCACTCGCTTCGCAGACGGCTTCCGCTACGGATTCGGCGCGGAAGTGGGCATCTCGACCCAGACTCTGCCTCCAAGGGGACCTGTCGGTTTGGAAGGGTTGGTGACCTATCGCTATCGATTGCGTGGTGATGGCCATACCGCTGCCGACTATGCCTCGGGCGCACGTCGCTTCAGCCATGTGGACTTGGAGGGATGAGCAACGTCACTCATCCTCTGGACATCATCAGAGTCGATAATCTTCGCCTTTGGGCCCATGTGGGGGTTCTTGACCATGAGCGTGAACACGGTCAGTGGTTTCGTGTTGATCTGGAGCTGCATCTTGATCTGAGTCAGTCGGCCTCTGCTGACTCGCTGGCGGCAACCGCTGATTACAGCTTGGGAGTTCAGGCTTTGCAGCATCTTGCTGCCGAGATCACCTGCTACACCATCGAACATTTCAGTGAGCGCATGTTTGAGGAGCTTGAGGGGATCTATGGAGCTTTGCCGATGCATCTTTGGCTGAGCAAATGTCATGCACCGATCCCAGGTTTCGCGGGTACGGTGAGCCTTGAACGCTGGCGCCGCAAGCCGTGATGAGATGACCATCACGGTGCCTTCTCAATTGCGTAGACCGCTGGTTCTTGTCCATGGTCTCTGGGATACGCCGCATCTGTTTCGTCGATTGGTCCGTCGCTTGGAGGAGCATGAGGTTCCGCTTCTGGTTCCCCATCTTCCGCACCGCTTAGGCGCTGTTCCCTTGCGCACCCTGGCGGAACAACTCGACGATCACATCCGTCAGCGCTGGGGTAGCGACGTTGAGGTGGACCTGCTTGGTTTTTCGATGGGCGGCATCATCGGGCGAGTATGGCTGCAGCAGCTGGACGGTGCCCGACGCACCCGTCGCTTTGTGAGTGTTGGCAGTCCGCAGCGGGGTACCGTCACGGCGCAGTGGATTCCCTCGTGGCTTTGTGCCGGGTTGGCCGACATGAAACGGGGCAGTCCGCTGTTGCGTTCCCTCAATGATGATGTTCAGGTTCTCAAGAGATTGGACTGCGTCAGTTACTACTGCCGTTGGGATTTGATGGTTTTCCCTGGATGGCAGGCCCATCTGCCTTGTGGACTCGTGAGCAGTCTTCCTGTCTTCACCCATCAGCAATTGATGTCGCATCCCCAATCTCTTGATGTTTTGCTGAGAACGCTTCTGAGTGACTGATTGGCGTACGACAGTGACATGTTCTGTACTGATGGGCACACTTTGAGTGTCATCCATGTCCTGCCGCGCATGTGTTTTTCGGCTTCGGCAAGTTTCACGGCATCCGCCGTGCTCGTTCCTTTAGGTCTTTATTCGCATCATCTGGCCACGCGTCATGAGCGGCCTGACTACAAGCCTCTCGCCCTGGTGCCGTTCTTCTTCGGTGTTCAGCAATTTGTCGAGGGCCTCGAGTGGACAGCCATCGACGGCGGAAACATCGAACCTCTCGCAACGATTGGTGGTCTCGGCTTTCTCTTCTTCGCCTACTGCTTCTGGATGATCTGGATTCCGTGGAGCGCGTGGTCGATTAGCCGCAGTACCGACTCCAAGGGATTGCAACGCCGCTTGAAATGGGTTGCGATTGTGGCCACAGTTCTCGGGATCGCGTTCTATCTGCCCATGCTCTTCAACCCGCCGGCGATTCAGCCAGCGGTTCACAGCAATGGTCGACTTCTCTACGACATTGCAAGTCTGCGCAGCATCTTTCACAACTTTGTCAACACTGAACCTGTCGGTGAGTTGGTGTATTGGGGCTTTATTGTTTTGCCGCTTCTGTCCGTCAGAGACAAGGCGGTGAAATTGTTCGGCGTGCTGATCTTCGTGTCGATCTTCCTGACGTGGGCGACGTACAGCGCAACCTTCAATTCGGTCTGGTGCTTCTATTGCGCCGTGCTTTCGATCATGGTGATTTGGATCGTTAATCGTCCCCATCTGCGTCAGGCTTGAGGCCAATGGCTGACCAGTTGTTGGCATCTCTTGAGTCGATGGGGCAGCTGCTGCTGGCCATGGACTCTGGTGTTGGTCTGCTGATCGGCGTTGGATTGTCGATGTCCGCTTCGCATCTGTTTGCGTTGCTCGCTAACCGTCTGACTCCGATGCAGATCCTGATGCACATGATCGTTGATGCGCTCGTGCTCAGCCTGGCTTTTCTCCTGGGAATCCTTTGCCACAGCTTGATGCTGATGCTTCTGGAAGGTGTCCCTCTACAGCCGATCACCTTTGCCAATCACATGGGTGCAGCCATGTGGCCTGGTTTGTTTTATGTGCTGGCAGCTGCTCCTTACGTCAGTGATCTGATTGCAGTGACCTTGCTGGCCTGGATCCATCTCAATGTGATGCTGCTGCTTCAGGCGGTTTACAACATTCCCCTGGAGACGAGTTTGGTGGTGGCGCTCCCTGGTTTCGTGCTCGCACTGCTCCTGGTGGGCTTGCTCTTCGCCCAGCGTTGGCGCACTAGCTACGCCATGCTTGCCACAGAGGTCTCAGCCCTGACGTCGCCATGACAGGGTCCGCTTCGACAGAAACAGTCGCGGCTGTTCAGCATCAGCGCCGTCGTCTTCGCCATGTGCGTCGTTGGCTCGTGGTGGCCTTGGTATGTGTTGCCATGCTCGGGCTGCTGGGTCTGACTGCCGTCCGCAGGGATGCGGCCTCGCTGTTGCAACCCGAATCGTTACTGGAACTTCTGACCTGGTTCGGAAGCGTGCTGGTCGTGGTGGTCGCCCTGGTCGGCGTGTATTCGGTGATGGTGGATTTCGTGTTCTGGGAAGGCTGGATGCATGGCCTTCCGGACCCCCGGCAACTATTTGCCTCAGAACGTGAGGGTTCTGGTCAGCATCGTCACTATGTCGTTTACCTCGATGGAATCCATCAGAGCGAAGAGAGTCATCCACCGCGGGTGAGTGAATTTCTTGACTGTCTGCAGGAGTCGATTACGGATGACACTATGCTCGTGAAAGGGATCGAGGCCTACACGATCACCAACGTCGGACTGCGTACGACCACCTTCGCCGGATGGTTCTGGCAGCGGCTGTTCGCTCTGCAGGAGCATCACCCCAATGATCTGGTTCGTTTCATCTGCGCCTTCTGCGTGCAGGCGAACAACGTCATCAAGGTCGGAATCTCCTCGGATCGACGTTATGGACCGGTGATGAACTATGAGCTGGCATTGAAGATCGCCCGTCGCCTCGATTCGATCGGCTTCATGCCTCATCAGGCGTCCCGCATCGTCCTCGTTGGTTACAGCGGAGGTGGAGAGATGGCGATCGGCATCGCTGAGATTCTCCAGCAGCTCTGTCGTGTGAGGGTTCAGGTGATCACGGTCTGTGGAGTCTTCAGCGGCAACGGTGCGCTCGAGTCCATCAATGATGTGGCCATGGTGCTGGGTAGTCGAGACCCCGTGGCGGCTCTGGGGCGGATCGCCTATCCCGGTCGTCTGCCCCTGCTGCCACTCTCCAATTGGAATTGCTGGCAACGGCATCATTCTCTGCAGCGCTACATGATTGAGGGGATGAGTCACAACGGCTCCTCCGGCCCCTTTTCCACGGCTTTCCGTAGCTCGGTGGTTGAGGCCATCTGCAAGGAACTGGAGCTTTCTGCCCTCAGGCCTCCGTTGAGAATTCCCCGTTGAGAGCGCGAACCAGTTCGAAAGGGCTGTGTCGTGGCTGGCTGGCTTTCAACCTTCGATGGGCTTCAGGTCGTGTCTGGTTGTCATGAAAGAGGTCCTGGGGCAGTTGGTCCAGGGCGAGGCGGAAGCGGTTCACGCTGTCGTCTGTCGCTTGCAGCCCAGCGTCCAGTTGTTGTTGCAACTGGCGGTGCAGTCGCTGACGCCAAAGGTCTCCGAGCGTCAGTGGGAACAGATGGGTTGTTCCCGTGATGGCCTGCTCTAGCAGGGCTGTCGAGTCGATGCAGAACCCCAGCACTCCGTATCCGCCCATATGGAGAGAGCTGAACTGGGCTTCGCTGTTGTGCACGGCCCCCATCAGCTCACAGAGATTGAGGGTCTCACCCAGCTGTGCGCCTCTGAGTTCGGTCGCTTGATAAGCGACTGTTCCATTGTTCCGATCGTTCTGCCAGGGACGATGCAGCTCATTGAGGGCTGCCCAGCCGTTCAATCCTTCAACGCCCTGGTAGTACTGCAACAGTATTGGTGAGCCGCTGGGAGGCTGCAGTTCCATTTCCAAGGAGGAATGGGGCATCAGTGCCTGGATCTCTTCGCCAGTTTCATCAAGAAGGCTGGTCCGATAGGGCACCGCCAGCGGGATCTGCAGCCATTGCTCACCCATGCGGGTGCTGGCGCCCAGGCCGAAACTGGCCACACTCGTGCGAATCCGAGCGCAACACAGCCAGCCCTTGCTGTTCAGATGATCCAACAGCTCACGGCCGCTGCTGACGTTCTCGAACCTGAATGGTTCTGATGCACGGCTTGCCCCGTTCAGTCGGTTGCTCCCGAGCACATTGAGGATCTGAGCCAGCAGACGGTTGCGAAGCCGTTCAGGTTCTGCCTGCAGATTGGAGAGTCCTCGGTTGCTCCAGGTCAGAACCCCGCCCATTGCAATGATTCTCGCCAGCGTGCCAGGGGGTTTCTCTTGGATTGCAGGCAAGTCCTCGGATGCATCCACCGTCATTGACCACAGCGCTTCGAGCGTCTGCGGCAGTGTGAGGGTCTGTTCAGCGCTGATGGAGATCTGTCGCTGACACCAGCGATCAAGGGCACCGAGTGCTGAGGGTTTGGAGACTGCGGGCAATATGTGCTGCAGGTCATCGGCCAGGGTTGCCAGCAGCAGTGGGCTGACCAGATTGTCCTGTAGCAGGCTTGCAAAGCTGCGTAGATGTTCCGGCAGGCTGGCGCTCTGCCCTCGCCAACGCCTGGGAAGCATCATCAACAGCGGGATCAAACGTTGATGGTGTAGGTCGCTGAGCAGCTCCTTGATAAACACTTCACGACTGATGCCGCGCCGCAAGCTGCTCTGTTCCAGTGCGGCTTCCAGCTCGATCAGAGGAGCGAGGCCAGTGCCATCTTCAGCAGACTGGCCCCAGGTTGCACTCAACCTGAGCAGATCGTGTGCCAAGGCTCAGGCCTCAAGCTGATCAGGACGCCTTGACCGCCAGACCGGTATGTCGGATGAGTGCTGCGCTGGTGGCGTCCCTGCCGCGGAAGCGCCGAAATACCTCTGCAGGCCGCAGGCTCCCACCCAGGCTGAGGACGGTGTTGCGGAAACGTTCCCCAGTTGCAGCGACATCATCGTCTTTCTCCAGGCCCACTTCTTCAAAGGCTGCAAATGCATCGGCGCTGAGCACCTCGGCCCACTTGTAGGAGTAATAGCCAGCGGCATAACCCCCGGCAAAGATGTGGCCAAATGCGCAGAGGAAACGGTCTTCTTTAATGGGCTGCAGCACGCTGGTGGTTTCAGAGATGCGGCGACGGAATGCATCCGGGCTGATGTTGAGTTCTGGGGTCCATTGGCTGTGGAGTCGCAGGTCGGTCAGAGCGAAATGGACCTGCCGAAGCGTGCCGTTGCCCTGCATGAAGGTACGGCTACAGCACAGCTTCTGATAGTCCTCCTCCGGTAGCGGTTCCCTGGTCTGCCAATGACGGGCCATGCCCATCAGGGTGCTTCGATCCAGACACCAGTTCTCCATGAACTGGCTGGGAAGCTCAACGGCGTCCCATTCCACGTTGTTGATGCCAGCGGCTTCCGGGTGCTCAACCGTGGTGAGCATGTGTTGAAGGCCATGACCGAATTCATGGAAGAGGGTTTCCACCTCTTCGAAGCTCATCAGGCTGGGGGTGTCACCGGCCGGGGGGGTCTGGTTGCAGATCAGGTAGGCCACCGGCAGGGTGAGATCGCCATCGGCGTTGCGTTGACGGCTTAGGCACTCATCCATCCATGCACCGCCGCGCTTGCTGGCGGGACGGCTGAAAGGGTCCAGATAAAAAGCCGCCAGGTCTTCCCCGCTGCAGTCCATGACCCGGAAGAAGCGAACATCCTCGTTCCAAATCGGTGCTTCGCCGTCTGCGGCTTTAATGCGGATGCTGAACAGGCGTTCGCAGAGGCTGAACAGTCCCTCGAGCACCTGGGGAAGTGGAAACCAGGGTCGCAGTGCTTCCTGATCGAGATCGAAACGTTCTCGTCTGAGCTGCTCCGCCCAGTGGCTCACATCCCATGGGGCCAGTGCATCGGCTTCGGCCGCACCGTGGCTTCGGGCACACTCACCCAATTCCTGGAGTTCCTTCTGAGCCACTGGCATTGCTGAAGCTCTCAGCTCTTCCAGCAGCGACTCCACCGCGGGCACATCATCAGCCATTTTGGAAGCTAGACTGAGCTCAGCCCAGTTGGCGTAGCCCAGTCGGATTGCCTGTTCACGCCGCAGCTGAAGGATCTCCTCGATCAGCGGCGCGTTATCCAGATCGCCACTGCTGGCGCGACTCACATGGGCTTTGTAAACGGTCTCACGCAGGCTTCGGTCCTTGGCATGAGTAATCACCGGGATATAGCGCGGCATGTCCAGTCCCAGTCGCCATGGTCCTTCGGTTGCGCTCGCTTCGGAACCGTCAGCGGCTAGATCACCGGCTTCTTTGGCGGCGGCAGCAAGGATTTCCAGGGCTCTCTCGGGAACACCGTTCAGCTGATCACGCTCCTTAATCACCAGGCTCCAGGTCTGCGTGGCGTCGAGCACATGGTTGCTGAATCCGGTGGAGAGAGCCGCCATCCGTTCACTCGTACGGTTGAAATCAGATTGCTCTTTGCCTCTGAGGGCCACTCCTCGATGCTGCATCGAGAGAAGCTCCGCATCGAGGATGCGGAGCTGGGTGCTGTCGAGGGGTTCAGCAGGGGATGACTTCAGTCTGCTGAGTGCTTCATGCAGAATCTGGCTCTGACCGAGGCGGTTGCTGAAGCGCACCACCTCGGGCTGCTGTTTCGCATGGGCTTCACGCAGCTCGGGTGTGTTGCGAACACCTGTGAGATGACTCACCACGCCCCAGCTCCAGCGAAGACGTTCGCCAAGCTGATGCAGGCTCGGCATCAGCTCATCCCAGCCCAGAGGTGAGGCCGCGGCGAGGCGCTGCTGCAGGGATGTCTCCAGCGTCTCCAGCTGATCGTTCAGGCTGGTCAGTAGCGCAGGGATCTCGTTGTTGACCTGCTCAGCGTCAATGGCCTCGAAGTGAGGAAGGCCCTCGCCGCGCAGCAGTTCTGGGGTGCTCATGGATGGTCAGCCGGTGGGGAGAAGGGCACGGGCAGCAACAAGGGTGTGACTTGCTAGATCAGAAGCAAGGGCATCGGTGGATGCCTCATAGAGATCCATGGCGATCCGAGGCCAGAAGCCAATCACCAGTGTTGGAACCAGCAAGGTGAGCCCAATCGCCGCTTCCCGAGGGCGCATATCCTTCACGAAGGCGAGGGCAGGAATTCGAGGCCCGAAAAACACTCTGCGGCACATCGACAGCAGATAGATGGGAGTGAGAACAAGCCCAATCGCCGCCAAAATGATGGTGGTGACTCTGAAGAATGTGGTGAAACTCTCCTGGCTGGTGATGCCTAGGAACACTGTGATCTCGCTGATGAAGCCGCTCATGCCAGGTAGGGCCAGTGAGGCTAGGGAGCTTGCAAGGAAAAAGGCGAATGTGATCGGTAAGGCTTTGGCCAGGCCTCCCATGTTGGGGATCGAAAGGGTCTTGGTGCGCTCGTAGAAGCAGCCCGTGACGAAGAACATTGCTGCTGCGATGAGGCCATGGCTAATCATCTGAAGCATGGCTCCGCTCAGGCCGAGAGCATCGACGGCGCCGATCCCAACCAGCACGAAGCCCATATGACTGACTGAGCTGCAAGCGATCCTGCGCTTCACGTTGTCTTGGGCGAAGGCGTTGAGAGCGCCGTAGACGATATTGACGATCCCGAGGATGATCAGAGCCGGGGCCAGTCCGAGATGGGCTTCCGGGAGCATCTGCACGTTGAAGCGCAGCAGCGCGTAACCGCCCATCTTGAGCAGAACGCCGGCTAACAACATGGAGACCGGAGCATTGGCTTCACCGTGGGCATCCGGAAGCCAGGTATGCAAAGGGAAAATCGGCAATTTCACGCCGAAACCCACGAGGAAGCCCAGATAGCAGAGCAGGCCGAAGCTGCCACCTGGGGAGCGCTGAGCCATCTCCGTCATGTTCAGGGTGAAGCTGTCACCGGAGTTGGCAATGGCTAGGCCGCTGATCAGGATCAGAAGGGATGCCAGCGCTGTATAGAGAATGAATTTGGTAGCTGCGTACTGACGGTTCTGACCGCCCCAGATGGCAATCAGCAAATACACCGGCACTAGTTCCAGTTCCCAGGCCAGGAAGAACAGCAGGAAGTCCTGGGAGAGAAACACCAGGGCCTGGGCTGAGGCCTGCACCAGCAGCAGTGCGAAATACAGCCTGGATTTATGGGTGATGTTCCAGCTGGCGCACACGGTCAGCAGGGTGACCAGACCACTGAGCACAACGAGTGGAGCTGAGAGACCGTCGGCTCCGAGTGACCACTCCAGACCGATCGCAGGTACCCAACTGACGCGTTCCACCAGCTGAAGCTGACTATCCAGCGGGTCGTAGTGACGACTGAAGGCAGCGATCATCAGACCGAGATCCGCCAGCAGCACGGCAATCGTGAGATTGCGTGGAATCGGTGAGGTGTTCTGGTCTTCTCCAGGGAGAAGCGGCATCAACAGCGCTGCAGCCGCTGGAAGCAGCACGATCAGCGAGAGCCAGGGGAACCCTGCGTCGGACGCAGCCATCAGCGGCAGGTTGGCGTCCATGGAACTCCCAAGATTGTGATTGAACTTATCAGCTCCGAGGCCTCTCCTGAGTACTTCTACCCAGCTCTGAGCTCAGCCTGTATCCTTGGGATGCCAGTGACTGCCAGCTGTTTGGAGGCTTAGAAGCGGCGCGCGACTGGCAACACCCACAGACTCCCATGCCCTCACCATCGCCTGGCTGATGGCGGCACCATTCTCTTCGCAACAGAGGGCCAGGATGCTTGGACCGGCACCACTGATGGCGCATCCCCATGCCCCTGCAGCGATTGCAGCTTCTTTGACCTCCTGTCCGCCCTTGATCAATCGCCAGCGATAGGGCTCATGCAGCCTGTCGTGCATCCCATCCGAGATCAGGTCACCGTTGCCGGTGCGTAATCCCTGGAGCAGAAGTGTGAGTGCACCCAGGTTGACCACCGCATCGCTCACAGGCACAGCCTTGGGCATGGCGCGACGCGCTTCACTGGTGCTCAGCCGTATCGCCGGAATCGCCACAACGGCCTTCACGCTGTTCATCCATTCGCAGCGCACAACCCGCCAGCGTTGAGAGGCCGCCTTGGCTGTCATGCAGAGGCCCCCCAACAGCGACGGCACGACGTTGTCTGGATGCCCTTCGATATCGATGGCGAGCTCCAGCAGTTTCTCCCGACTCAGAGGTTCGCCCACCAGCGCGTTGGCTCCCACAAGCCCCGCCACGATTGCTGTGGCACTGCTGCCTAGTCCTCTGGCCGGAGGCACTGCAAGACGCACCCTTGCCTCAAGAGCGACCGGTTCTTCACCAGCAGCTTTCCAAACGCGCTGAGCCGCTCGGTAGACAAGATTTTCAGCGCCGCCCCGCAGGTGAGATCCCTCTTGCCCTTCGATGATCAGCTCAAAACGCTCTCCATGTCCCTCGATGCGTCGCATCGTGAAGCGATTGTTGAGATCGAGGGCGGCGCCAAGGCAGTCAAAGCCTGGCCCCATGTTGGCGGTGGTGGCTGGTACATCCACCACGACGGTCTGGCCTATTCGCGGCTGCGCCATCCCTGCTGCTCTACTCAGGCCAGTGTCCCACCCGACTCCACGAGATCACGTGCGCGGCAAGCCGCGCTAAACAATCCCGCCTCCGGATCGATGACCGCGCGGATGGTCAATCCTTCGATCAGGGAACGAAACCGTCCTTTGGACCGTAAGGGCTCCAGAAACTGCGTTGAGCAAAGGCCATCAATGTTTTTCTCGGCCGTTCCCCCTCCAATCCAGAGGCCTCCGATGCAGAGCTCCTGCAGGGCCAGGTCTCCTGCAGCAGATCCATAGGCTCCAAGCCAGAGTTTCAGTGCTTTGCCGGCAAGGTCGTCACCCTCTGCGGCTGCTTTGCCAGTCAAGGCCGGGAGATCCGGATAATCGGGGTGATCGGCAGGCATGGCGCGCCATGCCTGGGCCTGAGCCTTCAGACCATGCTGAATTCCGGTCTGGCGGTGAAGCAGCCAATTCATGACATGTCCGAGTCCGGTGCCACTGACAATCCGCTCGATAGATAACCGTTGCAGTCCAAGGTCCCGCTTCAGCCACTGAGCCAGTTCCCATTCCTCTTCGCTGCGCGGTGCAAATTCACGATGGCCACCTTCGCTTGGTATGGCCAGCCATCCGCCAGCTGCGGGCAGTCCGCGCGCCATTCCGAGGCCGGTTCCCGCACCAAGGATGGCAACGGGCCCGTTTTCAGCACCGGCAGGTGCAGGTGTAGATCGGTTGCATCCCATCTGCAGAACTACCTGTTGCTGATCATTGAAATGGGATAGCCCATGGATCAAGACAGCGAAGTCGTTGACCAGCTCAAGCCGTTCCAATCCCGTTGCAGCGGATAAGGATGTTTCACTCATCTGCCAGGGCAGATTGGTGAGCTTTGCGATGCCCTGATGCACAGGCCCGGCAACCGCAATACAACTGGTCGTCGGTTTTGGTAGCTCGGTGGGCGCTTGTTCCACAAAATGCTTGAGCATCGATTCGAGGTCTTGCCAATCCGCTGATCTGTAGCGGTGGCTGTGCTCTTTATTCAGCTGCCCATCAATGTCCCGATAGATGCTCAGGAGTGTCTTTGTGCCTCCAAGATCTCCTGCCAGGTAGGTCTTGGCTGCCATGGGTGTGGATCAGGGCTGCTGTCTTCAGGCTGGAGCTCGCCTTGCAACTCGGCAACCAATTGGATCGACTCAGCCATCGGATGGCGAATGATCTAGGGAGTGGATGCAAAGAAATCCAGCGGGAGGGGGCCCCATGTGGTGCTTGGCTCGGTGTTGTCGTTGCTGTGACCGCTGATCAGGATTCCTTCCCCTAACCCGTGCTCGATGCGCAATCTGGCAGTCAAGGTTTGCTGGTTGGCTTTGAGATAAACCGGTCCATCAAGTTCGGGACCGGAAATCAGCTCATGAGCTGGCCAGGCTTGATGTTGTTCAAGTTGGCGAAGTGATCGAACAGCCTGATCAGCCGTTAACGCCATGATTCCTGCGGTAAACCATCGATATAAAATCATCTGCTGTTGAAGCTCAGGCACAATTAAGGCCTTTTCCGCTGCATTGATAACAGGTGCAGTTCTCAATCGACTCAAGTCAGTCAGTCTCATGAATGAACTGCCGCAACCAGAGCAACTTCAGATTTATTGTTATTGGCTTGATTGCAATAATTGATTAATTCGTTAACAGATATTTCTCCTAAGTCGCCATTCTTTCGACTTCTGAGGCTGACGGTATTGTTTTCAGCTTCTTTAGCTCCAATCACTGCAAGCACTGGGATCTTGGCTTTTTCTCCATTACGAATGAGTTTGCCCAAGCGCTCTCCGGATTCATCCACAGTGGCAGAGATGCCTTGACTGAGCAATTTAGTCTGAACTGTTTCGGAAAAGCCTCTTGCGTCGTCGCTCACTGGAAGAATTCTAATTTGCTCCGGTGCAAGCCAGAACGGGAACTCGCCGGCGTAGTTTTCAATCAGAATTCCGATGAAACGTTCAAAGCTGCCGAGAACAGCTCGGTGCAGCATTACTGGGGTATGGCGAGATCCATCTTCCCCGATGAAGCTTGCATCGAGTCGATCAGGCATCGAAAAATCAACCTGAATTGTTCCGCATTGCCACACTCTTCCTAGGCAGTCTTGGAGAGAGAATTCAATCTTGGGCCCATAAAAAGCACCTTCGCCAGGGTATAGCTCCCACTCCAGATTTTTATTTTCTAAGGCGTCTTGTAGCGCCTTTTCAGATTTGTCCCAGACTTCATCGCTGCCTACTCTCTTCTCAGGACGGGTTGATAGTTTAATCGAAATTTTTTCAAAGCCAAGTGTTTTGTAGACGTCAAAGACAAGGTCGATGAAGCTTGATACTTCTGACTGAATCTGATCTTCTGAGCAGAAGATGTGTCCGTCATCTTGAACGAAGTTCCTGACTCTCATTAACCCATGCAGTGTTCCTGATGGTTCATTCCTGTGACATGAACCAAACTCAGAGAGCCTGACTGGTAAATCTTTATAGCTGCGTAATCCCTGGTTGAAGATTTGAACATGACACGGGCAATTCATCGGTTTGACCGCGTAGTCTCTGTTTTCAGAAGATGTTGTAAACATGTCCTCTTTGAATTTATCCCAGTGCCCTGATTTTTCCCACAATGTTCTATCCACAATTTGTGGAGTGCTGATTTCTTGGTAGCCAGATTCCCGAAGTCTCCTGCGGATATATTGTTGTAACTTTTGGTAGATCGCCCACCCCGGTGGATGCCAAAAGACCATGCCAGGCGCATTGTCTTGAATGTGAAATAGCGAGAGCTGGCGGCCTAAGCGTCGATGATCTCGTTTTTCAGCTTCTTCGAGTTGCTTTAAGTGCGATTTCAGTTCTTTTTCTGTCCCCCATGCCGTTCCGTAGATTCTTTGAAGCATCTGGTTATTGGAGTCACCTCGCCAATAAGCGCCAGACACTTTCATCAGTTTGAAATGTCTTAGGTGCCTTGTATTGGGGACGTGAGGACCACGACACATGTCTGTGTATTCCTCGTGATGGTAGAGCTTGATTGTTTCGCCGTCGGGAATGTCTTCAACGATTTCCAGCTTGTAGGGTTCTTCTCTGGATTCGAATGCTTGTTTTGCCTGATTGCGATTGACAACTTCAACATTGACCTCATAATCTTTGGCAATCAGTTTTTTCATTCGTTGCTCTATAGCTTCTAAATCTTCTGGAGTGAAGGGTTTTTCATAGGCAATATCATAATAAAATCCGTCTTTAATGACAGGGCCGATGGCCATCCGTGCTTCCGGGTAAAGCTGTTTTACTGCATGCCCTACAAGGTGAGCAAAAGAGTGTCTTATAATGTCAATCCCTTCAGCATCTTTTGCTGTTAACAAGCGCAGATCAACATCCTTATCGATTGGCATGGCCATATCCAAGGATTCACCATCGACCACTCCTGCGAGAGCTGCCTTGGCAAGCCCGGGTCCGATGGATGCAGCGACATCTGCAATGGTGACTGGCCCGTCAAAACTTTTAGTGGTTCCGTTTGGAAGGGTGACGACGGGCATGGAGGCGTGAGTCCTGAGATCTGATCGATGGCTACTGCCACAGCTGGCAAGCCACGGACATCCTATTCGTGGATGTACGCTCGCAAAAAAGCGAGGCTCGTTTCACTTGCCCTCTGAACTTGAAGGTGGTGACTTGCTCGCGTCACTTCTTGCTTCGTTGCTAGCTGATTTCGACCACTGGTTTACCAGGGGGCAAGTAATACTTGAGCAATGTCCTGACGGCGTCCTGTCGTCAGGTGATCGTCTTGAGTTGGCTGAACGTCTTGCCAACGGAAAACGTTCGATCGCGGCGACACGCTCTCTCTTGCAGGCCTCCTCTGAACCGGTCGCTGTCTCGATGCAGGCGATGGCTCCCTGGCATCAACTGGTCATGGAGGTTTGGGCTCTCTCGGCGCGTGTCTCGCGGTCTTCTGGATGAGCCGCAGGGCTTGAGCTGTCTGGGCAGCTTTTGGGGCAGCCCGGAATCATTGATGGTTGGCTATCAGGTGCTTTGGCGCAGCTGACTCAGATTGGTCATGTAGAACGCCACCAGCTCGGCATGGCTTTTTACGGGCTGTCCATAGGCGCTTTGGCCGGCATGGGTCGGAAAGGAAGCCCATTCCGGGGCGAGCCGATTCATTGCCGCTTTGGTGAGACCATTGCGGTCAATCTCCTTCAAGGCGCCACGCTTTTCGACGAGATGCAGCGCTGCTTGGTCTTGATGCTCTGGGGCGAAGCTGGGCAGGTCGAGCCTGTTGGCCACCTCCTGCCAGGTGGTTGGCAAGAACTGATAGGCCCCTGCTGCGGCACTGGAATAGCGCTTCACCACAACACGTTCAGGGTGGCGGGAGAGGTCTTGAAACTGACCTCCTCCATAAAGGATGCGGTAGCCCTGATCCTTGCCGTCCTTCCAGGTGCCTTCTGCAAAGCGGATTGTGTTGAGCAGTGCGCGACGTTCAGGTGTGATGGCGTAATGCGCTGCGGGTTGGCCGGAGAGGGTCGCTGCGCTGATGTTGTCGCTCGTGGTGTTCAGCGATCGCTGCGGCTTCAGAGCCTCAGCCACCATCCGGTTGTGCTGATTGCGTTCGCTAGAGCGCTCGGCCTGCAGGCTCTGTCCCACGGAAAGCGCCAGCCCGACGCTGATGGCGCAAAGGCCGAGGACCTTTGGCGCGGCCTGGCCAATGGGCTGGATCCGGTGAGTGAATCGATGCAGCAACCGAGATAACTCCGAACAAAGGAGTCGCCACCCTCGTCAATGGCATGGCTTGATGGCGAGGACCCCATGCGCTCTCTTGACGCGTTGCCGTTGATATGCCTAGGCAGAAAAACTCAGCCAGATCTCGGCGCTGGACTCGCGAGACCGGCCTGGTGGCGTGCAACCCCTTGCCTGAGTGCTCTTTGATGCGCTGGATGCTCTCATCGAGCTTTAAGTATTAGCAAAGCTTTTTAATTGCTTTGGGACTGATCAGCTGGCGCTGAGGAATCCCATGGCATCCCGCGTTCGTCTGACCGTGGAGTCAGCCACGGCGCTGGCCCGTTCGCGTCCTTTTTGCAGGACCGTTTCCAGCTGGGCGCGGTCGTCCATCAGTAAGCGGTAGCGCTCCTGAATCGGTTCAAGAGCGGCAATCGTGGCTTCCGCCAGCAGGGGTTTGAACTGCCCCCAACCCATCTCGGTGCACTCCTTGGCGACGACATCGCGCCCCTTGCCGCTGAGAATGGCGTAGAGCCCCAGCAGGTTGTCGGTTTCGGGACGGTCGGGATTGTCAAATTCCAGGCCACGCTCAGGGTCTGTTTTGGCCCGTTTGACTTTTTTGGCAATCAGCTCCGGAGGGTCCAGCAGGGTGATGCGACTGCCTTCATTGGGATCGCTCTTGCTCATTTTGCTGCGGCCATCCGTCAGGCTCATGACCCTGGCGCCCTCCTTGAGGATCAGTGGCTTGGGAACCTTGAGTACGGGGGTCTCAGCTTTTCCGAAGCGGGCATTGATGCGCTGTTGTGCGATGTCGCGGGCCAGTTCCAGGTGCTGCTTCTGGTCTTCGCCGACCGGAACCAGGTCTGCGTCATATAAAAGGATGTCGGCGGCCATCAGCACGGGGTAATCGAGTAAGCCCACCGACACGTTGTCGCCTTGCTTGACCGCCTTTTCCTTGAACTGGATCATCCGTTCCAGCCAATTCAGAGGCGTGACGCAGTTCAGTAGCCAGCAGAGCTCGCTGTGGGCAGCTACCTGGCTCTGAACAAAAACAGTGGAGCGCTCGGGATCCAGTCCACAGGCCAGATACAGCGCTGCAGTGCTGAGGGTGTCCTGAGCCAAGCGATCCGGATCATGAGGAACCGTGATGGCATGGAGATCGACGACACAGAAAAACGTGTCGTGATCCTTCTGAAGATCAACCCAGTTGCGGATCGCTCCCAGCCAGTTGCCCAGATGAAGGGCGCCCGTCGGCTGGACGCCCGAAAGAACACGAGGCAGCCCCATCAATCAGGCCTCTGTTTTGCTGTCCTGGTTTGCGCTGTCATCTCCTGTTGGTTGTTCAGGAGTTGAGTCGGCTTCAGCAGCAGCCTCTGCTGTTTCGGCAGGTTCTTCAGGCTCGGGCTCTGGAGCGGGGGGCTGGGGTTTGGCAGGGCGCGCGAAGGGATCCGGTCTTGATCCGCGACCACCGTCTCCGCGATTGTCACGGCGTCCGCCACGGTCATCATCACGCCGGCCACCGCCTCGGTTGCCCTGGTTGCCCTGGGCGCGTTGCGCTGCCACCAGTTCTTCCAGCTTCCCCTCTTCCAGCATCTGGCCGAGTGTGCGCACTGCAAAGCCGAGCACCGCAACGGTTGAGCGGAGATTTAAGGCCTCCTGCAGAGCACGTGCGGAGCGCATTTCGTTGTCGCTCAGCCTGATTCTGAAGCCACCGCCCTCACGGTTGCCCTGGCCGCGTCCTCCGCGGCCTCCACGACCGCCATCGCGGCCGTTGTCACCCTGTCCGCCCTGGTGGCGGGAATCGCTGTAGGAATCAGTCATGGCCTGGGGCCTGGAGTCAGGCGCAAGTGTGACGCATCACCGCTCTTCTGACAGTGACCTGATTTGTTTCCAACAGCTTTGACCTGATCACCTGCGGTCGACACCAGCGGCTCGCCCCCCTTTGCCGGTTTCCTGTGAGCGAGGCAAGTCGACTTGTTGATCGATTGCAGGCGGCGGATTCTCTGGGCTGTATCACTGGAGGTGAGCTAAGAAGGCCAGATCTGGAGGATCTCAGTGCAGTTCCCGGTCCAATTGATCCGCTCCCTATCACTGGGTGATGGAACCATGACGTCCGGTGTGATCAGGCGAGTCCTGCTGTCTGTCGGCGTGATCGGAACCGGTCAGTGGCTGCTGTCGGATGTGGTGCATGTACCTGGGGGTGGGCTGGGTGTTGCTGCTGTTGCAGGCCTGTGGTGGTTGTCCAGGCCTCCAAAGCAACCCCGTTTTCGTGAGCCGGCATCCTTCAAAGGTTGGATTGAGCGCTGCGAGCTGGTGCTGAATCAGTTCGAGGAGCTTGAGGTGGTGCTGGAACTGCAGGGATTGCGTGCTCCCCGGGAAAAGGAGTTGCGGCGCATCGAAGGCTTTGATGTCCCGCTCAGCGTGGGTGTGGTGGCCACTGAGGGATCCGGTGTGCCCGCCACGGTGCAGTTGCAGCAAGCGTTGGTGGGCGCGGCCTCGCTCGATCTCTGCCTGGCGAATCCCCTGCCGGTGACATCCACTTCTTGGAGCTGGCCTGATGATCTGCAGGAGCTGGATGTGCTGCTTCATGTGCTGCCCCTGCCTCTGCGTGCTGCGGACCTGCTCTGGTTGGACCAGCTGCCTGCGGATCGCCCTGTTTGGCTCCTGCTGCGCTCCTCAGTTGACAGGTCTGCTGAAGACCATCTGGAGGCTTTGCGCTGTCAATTGCCGGAGCGATGGCACCAGTGCCTGCTTCCTTGGTCTGGTGAAGCCATCGAATTGCGAGGTGTGCTCCAGCCTGTTCGTCAACAGCTGATGCGTGCGGAACGGGTTCGAGAGGGCACCCGTCAACGCTTGCTCATCAACCTGCATCGGCGCTGGCAAGCTGATCTTGAAACGCTGCGAAGAGAGAGATTCCGCCTGCTGCTGCAGCGCAGTCAGTGGATTGTCGCTGGCGTTGTCATCGCTTCACCGGTTCCTTCTGTTGATCTGTTGGCTGTTGCCGTGGGCAATGGCTTGATGGTGAAGGAGATGGCCACGATCTGGAGCTGTCCTTGGAGTTCCGAGGTGCTGCAGGTGGTCGCCCGGCAGCTGGGCAGCGCCGCTCTGGCGCAGGGTGTTGTGGAGTTGAGCGGCCAGGCGCTGCTTGGGCTGGCCAAGCTTGATGGGGCCAGCTGGATCGCCGCAGGTGCCATGCAGGGATTGAGTGCTGCTTACCTCACCCGCGTGGTGGGCGTTTCCATGGCCGACTGGATGGCTCTGAATGCCGGCGTCGCTGAGCCCGATCTGGAGGAGCTGAAGCGACAGGCTCCGCTGCTGGTGGCACGTGCTGCAGAGCAGGAGCGCCTCAACCTCGCTGGGTTCGCCCAGCAGGCCCGTGAATGGATTCAGGAACGCAACAGCTGCACCCCTGCATGATTTGGGCGACCTCAATCGGTTCGACCTGAATCGCTTCAGACTTCTTCATGAAGGCTTCATGAAGAAGTCATGAATGAATGCTGCGAGTTGACTCGAATGATGTGATTGCCAGGTCATCTGTCGACATGTCCATAGCCTTGGTTCGAATCTTGTCCGACCAATTGGAAGGCCTGGTTCAAATCCGTTCTCATTCCTTTCATGGCTACTGCAATCCGCAGCGGGCGCCGCGGCAGTTGGGAAAATTTCTGTCAGTGGGTCACCGACACCAATAACCGCATCTATGTGGGTTGGTTCGGTGTGCTGATGATTCCCTGTCTGCTAGCAGCCACCGTCTGCTTCATCATCGCCTTCATCGCTGCTCCCGCGGTCGATATCGACGGCATCCGTGAGCCCGTTGCTGGCTCCCTGATCTACGGCAACAACATCATCTCTGGTGCTGTTGTTCCCTCCTCGAATGCCATCGGCCTTCACTTCTATCCCATCTGGGAAGCTGCTTCTCTTGATGAGTGGCTTTACAACGGCGGTCCTTACCAGCTGGTTGTCTTCCACTTCCTGATCGGCATCTCCGCCTACATGGGGCGTCAGTGGGAACTCTCCTACCGCCTCGGCATGCGCCCCTGGATCTGCGTTGCTTACAG